>NZ_CP134494.1:3332221-3657895 GCF_031759225.1 Mesobacillus jeotgali | reverse complement strand
GTTTCAACGTTCTTCATCCGATGGGCTGGGATGCGTTCGGTCTTCCTGCAGAACAGTACGCTCTTGATACAGGGAATGATCCGGCAGAATTCACGGAGCAGAACATCAACACATTCCGCCGCCAGATCAAGGCATTAGGTTTTTCATATGACTGGGATCGCGAAGTCAACACGACAGACCCGGAATACTACAAGTGGACGCAATGGATTTTCCTTAAGCTTTATGAAAAAGGCTTGGCGTACATTGATGAAGTAGCGGTTAACTGGTGCCCGGCGCTTGGAACTGTTTTGGCGAATGAAGAAGTAATCGATGGAAAAAGTGAGCGCGGAGGCCACCCGGTCGAGCGCCGTCCAATGAGGCAGTGGATGTTGAAGATCACTGCTTATGCAGATCGCCTGCTTGAGGATCTGGATTTGCTTGATTGGCCGGAAAGCTTGAAGGATATGCAGCGCAACTGGATCGGCCGATCTGAAGGTGCTGAAATCACGTTCAACATCAAAGGACATGAGGGAACATTCACTGTTTTCACAACTCGTCCCGATACACTTTTCGGTGCAACCTATGCGGTGCTTGCGCCAGAACATCAGCTTGTTGATTCAATCACGACAGCTGAACAAAAGGCTGCAGTCGAAAAATATATCGATGAAATCAAGAGCAAGAGCGACCTAGAGCGTACGGACCTTGCGAAGGACAAAACAGGCGTCTTCACTGGCGCTTACGCAATCAACCCGGCGAACGGCGAAAAAATGCCAATCTGGATCGCTGACTATGTCCTGGCTTCATATGGTACAGGAGCAATCATGGCAGTACCTGGTCACGACGAGCGTGACTACGAATTTGCCAAGAAATTCGATTTGGAGATCAAGGAAGTCGTTGCTGGCGGAGACATTGAAAAAGAAGCTTACACTGGCGATGGCGAACATGTTAACTCTGAATTCCTAAATGGCATGAACAAGGAAGAGGGCATCAGCAAGATGATCGCCTGGCTTGAGGAAAAAGGCATCGGTACGAAGAAGGTCACTTACCGCCTTCGCGACTGGCTGTTCAGCCGCCAGCGCTACTGGGGTGAGCCGATTCCAATCATTCACTGGGAAGATGGCACAATGTCTGCAGTACCTGAGGATCAGCTGCCGCTTGTCCTTCCGAAAACAACGGAAATCAAGCCATCAGGCACAGGGGAATCTCCGCTTGCCAACATCGATGACTGGGTGAATGTCGTTGACCCTGAAACTGGCAAAAAAGGCCGACGTGAAACGAATACAATGCCGCAATGGGCTGGCAGCTGCTGGTACTACCTTCGCTATATCGATCCGAAGAACGACCAGGCACTTGCTGATGAAGAAAAATTAAAGCAATGGCTTCCTGTCGACATCTATATTGGTGGAGCGGAGCACGCGGTACTTCACTTGCTTTACGCTCGTTTCTGGCACAAGGTCCTTTATGATGTAGGCGTCGTCCACACGAAAGAGCCATTCCAGAAGCTTTTCAACCAGGGAATGATTCTTGGTGAAAATAATGAAAAAATGAGTAAGTCAAAAGGAAATGTTGTCAATCCTGATGAAATCGTCGCAAGCCACGGCGCGGATACACTACGTCTTTATGAAATGTTCATGGGACCGCTTGAAGCTTCAATCGCATGGTCTACAAATGGACTTGACGGATCACGTCGCTTCCTTGACCGCATCTGGCGTTTGTTAGTAAACGAAAACGGCAGCCTAAGCGAGAAAATCAAAGATGCTGAGAGTGCAAACCTTGAGAAGGTATATCATCAGACGGTGAAAAAGGTGACCGAAGATTATGAAGGTCTTCGCTTCAACACAGCGATTTCTCAGATGATGGTCTTCATCAACGAAGCATATAAAGCGGAAGAGCTTCCTAAAGCATACGTTGAAGGCTTTGTGAAAATGCTGGCGCCAATCACGCCTCATATCGCTGAAGAACTTTGGGCAAAACTTGGTCACAGCGAATCTATCACTTATGCTGCATGGCCTGCGTATGATGAAGCAAAGCTAGTTGATGACGAAGTAGAAATCGTTGTCCAGGTGAACGGTAAAATCAAGGCGAAGATGATGGTACCGGTAGACGCAAACAGAGAAACATTGGAGCAGATCGCGATGGGCGATGATGCCGTCAAAGAACAAATCGACGGCAAAACAGTCCGTAAAGTGATTGCGGTACCTGGAAAGCTCGTTAATATTGTAGCTAATTAATCTATTTACTCAAAGGATCGCTTTGGCGGTCCTTTGTTTTTGGCTCTGTTAAAGACCAATGTTGTTTTAAAGCCTGTTGATTGTAGTGGAAGGCGCGTAGACTCCTCCGAAAATGCTAACGCATTTCCATCGTGCGTGGGCAGATTCGAGGAAGCTCGATCAATGTCCTGCGGGGTGAGCAAGTCATGGGGAGACCCCGCAGGCGCATAAAGCGCTGAGGAGGCTCCCCGACTGCCCGCGGAAAGCGAAGCGCCTGGAACGAAAATCAACAGCTGAGTTTAACAGAGCCTTGTTTTTATTAAGAAAATACCCCATGAGGTTTTTTTCTTTGTATTATAAAAAGAGTTTTTATATAATAAATAGGGGAAAATACAATATGGTATTGAATCCTTTAATAAGGGAGAATTTTATTAAAAAATTGGAGGAAATGACTTATGAATAAAATTGAAACAATCACACCAGAAGAACTTCAAAAGAAGCTAGAAGCGGGAGAAAAGCTAGAAATGGTTGATGTACGTGAACATGATGAAGTGGAATCCGGCATGATCCCTGGAGCTAAGCACGTGCCAATGGGCGAAATCCCTGAAAGAATGAACGAATTCGACAAAGATAAGGAATACATCTTCATCTGCCGCTCAAGCGCACGCAGCGGGAACGTCTGCCACTATATGAACGAACAAGGCTACAAAGTCCGCAACATGGTTGGCGGCATGATGAGCTGGGGCGGAGAAACAAAGCGTCCATAATTATAAAATTCTGAAAATCTGGCCAGAATGGATGTAAAAAAGGAAGGATGACTTTCCTTGATCCAGGTCAGAGTATTTGATCACGAACATGAAAAAGATCTAGAACAGGATATGAACCGCTTTCTGGAAAAGCTCGATGAAAAAAAGCTTTTAGACATTAAATACAATGTCGCGGTCCTGCCAGAAGAAGAGGACGAAGAACAGATCTACTGTTTTTCAGCCATGGTTGTGTACAGAGCCTGAGTGTTTTCACTCAGGCTCTGTTTTTAGTTTGTGATCACGGACAGAAACAGCAGGTACGCGAGCAAAAGTGTCCTTCATCAATGTCGTGACGGACAAAAACAGATGGAACAAGAGCAAAAGTGTCCGTCATCAAGGCTATGATGGACAAAAACAGGAGGACAACAAAAAAAAGTGTCCGTCATCCAACCTGAGACGGACACTTAGTCATTTATTCTATTTTTGCAGCGCGAATTCTGCTGCATTGGTCCCGGCGAGACGGCCGGTGACAAGGGCGGAGGTAATATTGTAGCCTCCTGTATAGCCGTGGATGTCGAGAATTTCACCGCAGAAATAAAGGCCAGCTGCTTTTTTTGAAGCCATTGTTTGCGGTTCGACTTCTTTTACGGACACGCCGCCTCCGGTGACGAAGGCTTTATCAAGCGGCAGGGTGCCGTTGACTTTGAATTCGAACTGCTTTGCTGACTTGGCGAAGCTCCTTAGTTTTTCATGGCCCAGCTGTCCGCCCTGCATCGCGGGATCAATCTCATTACGCTCCAGCAGGAACATCAGGTAACGTTCCGGCAGCAGTCCTTTAAGCAAATTTTTCACCGTTTTTTTTGGCTCGGCTTTGATCAGTTTATTGATTTCCTGGAACAATTCTTCCTCTTTCATGTCAGGGAGTGCATCCAGGGACATGACTACCTCTTTCAGGTTCCATTTCTGCATCGCTTTTACGACGAACTGGCTGCAGCGGAGAACTGCAGGGCCGCTGACACCAAAGTGTGTAAAAATCATATCCATCTTATGCGTAATCAGCGCTTTCCCTTTTGGGTTCAGGACGCTGAGTGCCACTCCCCTCAGCGATAGCCCCTGCAAAACCTTTTCTTTTATAAAGGGTTCAGAAGAAGTCAATGGAACTTCAGTTGGGAACAGGGTAGTGATTGTGTGGCCTGCTTTTTCCGCCCAGGCATACCCATCACCAGTGGACCCAGTATGGGGCACAGATTTTCCGCCGACAGCGATAATGACGCTTTCAGCATAGAACCTTTCACCATTTTTCAGTTCAACCGACTCAGCCTTGCCATCCTGGTAATGTACATGTGCAACAGGAGTGTTCGTCTTGATTTCTACCTTAAATTCTTTTAGCTTTGATAAAAGGGCGTCAACAACAGATTGAGCTTTGTCACTCACCGGGAACATCCGGCCGTGATCTTCTTCCTTCAGCTTGATGCCAAGATCTTCGAAAAAAGAAATGATATCTTCATTGCTAAAAATCGACAGCGCACTGTATAGGAAACGTCCATTTCCGGGTATATGTTTAATGATTTCATCCACAGGCAGTCGATTGGTCACATTGCAGCGGCCCCCGCCGGAGATTGCCAGCTTTCGGCCAAGCTTGTCTCCTTTGTCGATCAGCAGCACCTTTGCACCCTGCTCGCCAGCAGCAATCGCGGCCATCAAGCCAGACGGTCCGCCGCCAAGGACGATTACATCATATTTCATTGCTTCACCAACTTTTCGTATTACTTTTTAAAATCATTTGAGCACTTTTACTATTATAATGCATCTCTTCATTAAAAACATTGCCATGAATGAGATCCTTCAAACCAATTCCCAGCCTGAAAAACTGGCAGTCAGCCCTGAGAAGGAGTAAACTAGGGAATGCAGGAAATTTCCGCGTCAAGGATGCAGGAAATACCTGCAGCAGGGAAGCAGGAACCTCTGCTGCAAGGATGCAAGTAATATCTGCATCCATTGATAAATATCATAGTGTCTGATTGTAGTTATGGTAAAATACAAGTTTGTAATCTGTTTTTATTATATAGATTGAAAAGTAGGGATCTTATGTCATCAAAGCTTTTAAGAGGGACGTTCATACTGACGCTTGGCACGATTTTATCCAAGGTGCTGGGGTTGTTTTATGTTATTCCTTTTTATGCGATTATCGATAAATACGGGACGGTACTATATTCTTATTCATATATTCCTTATACAATTTTTATTAGCGTGGCAACAGCTGGAGTGCCGCTCGCGGTTTCAAAATTCATTGCCAAGTATAATGCTCTCGGTGAATATGCGGTCGGGAGAAGGTTGTTCAAGTCAGGTGTAGCTGTCATGTTGGGAACGGGAATATTGTCGTTCCTGGTTATGTACTTAACAGCACCGATTCTAGCGGATATTACAATCAGTTCTAATGACAGCAATGTTAAAATCAGTCCAGAGGATGTCACTACCGTAATCAGGGCTGTTAGCTTTGCGTTGATCGTAGTGCCATTCATGAGTTTGATAAGAGGATTTTTCCAAGGACATCAATCAATGGGGCCATCTGCTGTCTCACAGGTAGTTGAACAGGTTGTCAGGATTGTCTTTTTGCTGGCAGGAGCTTATATTGTTTTAGCCATCATGAATGGAAGTATGGTTACAGCTGTCAGTGTCGCAACCTTTGCTGCGTTTATTGGGGCAATTGGCAGTCTTGGTGTACTTGGATGGTACTGGATTAAACGCAAACCGTATCTCGATGAATTGTTAAAAGAAGACAAGGGAACAATGGACATTTCCTTAAAAGAGATCTATAAGGAAATATTGATTTACGCTGCTCCATTTGTTTTTGTCGGCATTGCTAATCCATTGTTCCAGTTCATTGATATGATAACTTTTGAAAAGGCCATGGTTTCTACAGGATTGGATCCGAATGATGCCCAGGCAGCCTTTGGTGTATTGAATTTCCAAACACATAAACTCGTCATTATTCCAGTATCGCTGGCTACCGCATTTTCTTTGACATTGGTTCCAAGCATAACAAAGGCATTTACTGATAATGACCGCAAAGGGATGAGAAAACAGCTGGACCAAACCTTCCAGGTTCTCATGTATCTGACTGTCCCTGCAGCTATCGGTTTGTCCTTACTTGCACAGCCTATGTTCACCGTTTTCTATGAAAATGATCCTTTAGGAACTGAAATTCTGAGAACCTATGCGCCAGTAGCAATCTTATTTGCACTTTATTCCGTTACAGCGGCCATCCTGCAAGGAATAAACGAACAGCGTTTTACGATTTTGAGTTTATTGACGGGATTATTGGTGAAGCTAACTTTTAATATTCCTATGATTAAGCTGTTCGAAACGCAAGGTGCTGTTTTTTCAACTGCGCTGGGTTATGTGGCGGCAATTCTCATCAATATGTACGTCATCAAAAAATTTGCAAGGTATCCAATGGGCTTTGTGACCAGAAGAAGCGTATTAATTTTAATTTTCTCCGGTTTGATGGCTGGAGTAACCATGGCATTCTATGAAGTGCTTGTCGAATTCCTGTCACCGGCTGACAAGTTCCAGTCAATCGTGATTATTGGAATTTCTGCCCTGGTAGGTGCTGCTGTGTACTTTTACCTGGGACTCCGGACAAAGCTGCTGGACAGGCTTTTCGGGGACCGAGTGACCAAGATCAAGCGCAAATTAAGGCTGCCTGTATAATAAGAAAATGGCCTTCTGTCTCGAAGGCCATTTTTGCTAACTAGTAATAAAAATGCTGGTCTTCTTGCCTTAAGCCAAGGCGTCGCTCAATCCTGTCGACCCTGCGCTCCAGCCGGTCCAACTGGTTGTTCAATCTTTGAATCTGCCGTTCAAGGCGATCTATCTGGCCGCCTCCTGGATAACCTCCGCCTGGATATCCTCCACCGGGGAATCCTCCGCCTGGAAGGCCGGGAAGCGGGATGTACAAGCCTTGTCCTTGTTGACGATAATTCATTTCAGGTCATCTCCTCATAGTCTTGTATAAAGTATGATATTAGTCTATGTAAGGAACCGAGAAATGGAATGGGCATCCGCCCAATAGAATAAAGGAGGTTAAGCGATGCGAATCGATAAAGTGCTTTCCAACCTGGGATACGGAAGCAGGAAAGACGTGAAGAAACTTTTAAAAGACGGTGCTGTAAAAGTGAACAATGCAATAGTCAAGGATGCAAAGCACCATGTGGATCCTGAAAACGATTCGATTACATTGAACGGGGAAGAGATCCATTATAGGGAATTCATTTATTTAATGATGAACAAGCCGCCTGGTGTCATCTCAGCGACGGAAGACAATCGTGATGAGACGGTGATTGATTTGCTGGAGATCGAAGACCAGGTGTTCGAGCCGTTCCCGGTAGGGAGGCTTGATAAAGACACTGAGGGCCTGCTGTTGATCACGAATGATGGCCAGCTGTCTCACAGGCTTTTATCGCCCAAAAAACATGTCCCTAAAACCTATTTTGCGGTAATAGAGGGAGAAGTGACGGATGAGGATATTGAGGCATTCAAAAAAGGTGTCACCCTCGATGATGGGTATGAAACAAAACCGGGTGAACTTGTTATTTTAAAATCAGGCTTGACTTCTGATATTGAGCTGACGATAACCGAAGGAAAATTCCACCAGGTGAAGAGGATGTTCGAAGCTGTCGGAAAAAGAGTCATTTATCTGAAGCGATTGTCGATGGGACCGCTCAAGCTCGATGACACCCTGGAGCTTGGGGAATACAGGGAGCTGACAGATGAAGAAATGGAAATGCTGCAGGCCTATGAAGTATAAAAAAAGAAATCGCCGAGACAAGCTCAGGCGATTTCTTTTTTATTAGTAAGCATACATTTACTTCGAGAGTTGTCCAGCTCCAGCGCCTAGCCCCTCGAGACGCTTCGGTCCTGCCAATGAAGTCAAAGAACGACTTCACTGTCAGGCCCTCCAGCGCTTGTCGGGGCTGACCAAGGCACTTCCGCTTTTCGTATTATGAAGACATCTTTACCTTTTTCTGGGTCGTTGTCCATTTACCTCGGCTCGGACTTTTCACTAAGTCGTTATAAGCCAGGACATTCAAATCCCTCTGGATGGTTCGAGGAGTAATTCCGAATTCCTCTACAAGATCTTGAGTTGTGACAGTACCATTCTGACATATATACATGTAGATGGATTTGATGCGGTTTATCATCCGGTTAGTCGAAGGTTTCAAACAACCACTCCCTATCCTTTTTTAAACCCCTTTGTCATATTCCTGCAACCGACTATTGATTGAAGACGAATCCCCAAGTATGTAGTTTTCTTCTTTCCAGACAGCTCCTTTTGCGTCCATTTTTAAAAGGCAATCATAAGATGTCTTACCTTTTGGACTATTTTACACTTTAATAAGATAAAATTCCAGATTATTAACTGTTTTTTATGAAAAATTAATAATATTAATAATTTATTAGATAACTGCCTCCTTTGTAATCGTTTATATACTTAACAATATGGTTTTAAACAGGTTAAATATGACAGTTATTAGAAAATTAAGAAAAAATGTCTGTAGTGATTTTATTTACGGAATGCGGTAAACAGGAGTAAAATAAAATTCAAGTTTTCAACTGGCTATTTAAGGTACAATAATGATATTGCTGGGCTTAAATGTACTTCTTAAGGGAAATACATATAGAACAAAATATGGAGGTTTAAATGAATGACTTCAATCAATTGGATGAAGGAAGTAGAAAAAAGAGAATCTGACTTAATTAAGGATGCTCAGGACCTGCTGAAAATCAAGAGTGTGCTGGATGAGGAAAATTCTACAGATGAGGCACCGCTTGGCGAGGGTGTGAGAGAAGCATTGGATTTCATGCTGCAGCTTGGTGAAAAGGATGGTTTTACGGCTAAGAATGTCGGTAATCTGGCCGGTCACCTTGAATTCGGTCAAGGAGACGAAATTGTCGGTGTCCTCTGCCATGTCGATGTCGTTCCAGAAGGGGACGGCTGGACAAGTGATCCTTATGGGGCAGAAATTCGCGACGGGAAAATTTTCGCCCGCGGTGCCATCGACGATAAAGGGCCAACCATGGCGGCATATTATGCGATGAAGATTGTCAAAGAATTAGGCCTGCCGCTTAATAAGCGTGTCCGAATGATCATTGGTACTGACGAGGAAAGCGACTGGCGCTGTGTAGACCATTATTTTGAACATGAGGAAATGCCGGCAATGGGCTTTGCTCCAGACGCTGACTTTCCGATCATTTACGCTGAAAAAGGGATTGCGGATTATGACATAGTTTCAAAAGCTGCCGGTAATGAAAAAGAAGATTTTGATACGGAAGTAATCGAATTTTCTTCAGGACGCCGCTATAATATGGTACCTGATTTTGCGAAGGTGGAATTGGTTGTTCAGCAAGGGCAAACGGATATCGTCCAGCGCTTTGAGGAATTCAAAAGGAACAACGAATTAGAGGGCAAAGCGGTAGTTGAAAGCGGCAAGCTGATCCTTGAGCTTGAAGGTGTATCAGCACACGGCATGGAGCCTGACAATGGCAAAAATGCAGGCCTTTATATGGCAAGCTTCCTCTCCGAGATGAATCTGGATGGAAGCAGTGAAAAGTTCTTTCAATTCGTTGCCAAGTTCCTGGGCAAGGATTCACGCGGCAGGGCGCTCGGAGTTGCATATACCGATGATATTACCGGGGACCTGACAATCAATGTCGGCAAACTTTCCTACTCTAAGGAAAAAGGCGGGCGCGCCGGCTTGAACATGCGCTATCCGGTAACGACTGACCTCGAGAAGACAAAGGGAATTTTAAATGAGGTGTTAGAGGCTGAAGGCTTAACCATAGAGAACTTCTCGAACTCCAATCCGCATCATGTCGATGAAAATGACTTCCTCGTCCAGACTTTGAAAAAGGTTTATGAAGAACAGGTTGGCGAAAAAGCTGAGTTAATTTCTATCGGCGGAGGAACATATGCAAGGTCTCTGAAATCAGGTGTGGCATTTGGCCCGCTTTTCCCAGGAAGACCTGACATTGCTCACCAGAAGGATGAATATATGATTATTGAAGACCTTCTAAGAGCAACAGCGATTTATGCACAGGCAATTTATGAATTGGCTAAATAAAGCCGGACAACAAGGAGGGGCAGAGTATGGAATATGTAATTGTGGACGGAGAGATTCTTGACAGGACGGTCGCCAAGGTCGACATCGAGGATAGAGGCTATCAGTTTGGCGATGGTGTATATGAAGTGATCCGGGTGTATAACGGTAAGATGTTCACTGGAAAAGAGCATTTGAACAGGCTTATCGAAAGCGCCGAAAAAATCAGGATGGAGCTTCCCTATAGCCCTGAAGAGCTTGAGTCCAAAATGGAAGAGCTCATTTCGAAAAATGAACTGGACACGGGTATCGTGTATATGCAGTTTACAAGGGGAACTTCACCGCGTAACCATGTTTTCCCGGGAGGAGATGTGGCTCCAACTTTTGTCGCGTACACGCGCAAGGTAGCACGCCCTGTGGAATCCATGGAAAAAGGGGTCAGGTCCATCCTTGATGAAGACATCCGCTGGCTTCGCTGTGACATTAAAAGCTTGAATTTGCTGGGGAATTTGCTTTCGAAACAAAAGGCAGCAGAGGCCGGCTGCTTCGAGGCAATCCTTCACCGGGGAGAAAGCGTCACCGAGGGAAGCCACTCCAACATTTCAATTGTTAAAGACGGGGTGATCATCACGCATCAGGCAGACAATTTAATCCTTAATGGAATCACAAGACAAAAGGTGCTTGAGATTTGCCGTAATGAGAACATTTCAGTTGATGAGCGAGCCTTTACGCTTGATGAATTGTCAGCTGCCGATGAAGTCTTCTCTTCTGGGACGACCGTTGAAGTCATGCCAATTGTGGAAGTCGATGGAAAACCTGTCGGAACAGGAAATCCAGGACCGGTCACAAGGAACCTGCAAGACCTTTTTAAAGCAGAAATTGAACGCCAGTGCGGCAAACTATGATCCGGAACCTGCAAGGGTTCCGGTCCTTTTACCCACTCTCAAATTAGATATGTGTTTAACACAGCAAAAACCCAGACCGAATGGATCTGGGTTTTTGAATCTTGATTAGCTTCTTATTCAGTTTAGGTCCTTTTTAGTGGATAACCAAAGTTTATCCTTTATACCAATTTTCATCAAAGTCAAGATTCAACGCTCTCCCGAAGCACGCTCCAAATTTAATGAATCCACTTCCCCTTGCAGTTATAACCTTCCCATCTTGAACGACCAGATCTTCAGAGTAATTTTCTTTTTCAAAGATGCCTGACTGATCCCTGGCTTCTTCTGTCAATCCAATCGTATATCTTTTCCCTTTTAAAACTCCAGCTTTTGCAAGTAAATAAGGCGAACTGGAAATACTGCCTATTGTCGTTACTTGACTTTCAACCCTAGTTATAAAGTCTGTAAATGCTTTTTCGTTTTCTAATGAAAAAATATCTATACAACCTGTTAATAAAAGGCTATCTATCTCATCAATGTTTAGTTCATCAACAGTGGTATCGGGTAAGCAAGTTAAGCCCGACTCTCCTCGGATGGGCTTCATGCTTTCCCCGACTGTAACTATTGGTTTTCCCCCCTGCATTAATATGGATAATGCAACACTTAATTCATATTCACTATACTGAGGATATAATAGAACGGCTGTTTTTTTTATATATCTTCCCCTTGAAATTATTTGTTTCCCACCTTACAACAACCTCTTGTTCATTAAGTATTCCAGTTAATGGAATGTCTGATATTTACAATTTTATCACACATATACCTACAATAGGACTGATGACAAATTGATGATTACAAATTCCTCTGGTTAAACAAGGCCATGAACAAAAAGAAAGGCTCCAGGGAGAGACAGGGACTTATGAAGTGAAGCTCTTAAGAGTAAACCTGGCCAGAAGGCAGGGACAGGTTCGTACTTCCTTTGTTTTTTCTCGGTAGGAAATGGGTATCATAAAAATATTTAAATCATCCGGAAACCTGCTTTTTGTTCAAAATCGTACACATTACAGCAGCATACCGAACAGGGGGAACAGTAATGAAATTCACTTCTGAACAGCATATAGAATTGCATGGATTCAATAATCTGACGAAATCATTAAGTTTTAATATGTATGACATCTGTTATACGAAAACAAAAGAAGAGCGAGAAGCTTATATTGAATATATTGATGAACAGTATAGTGCCGACCGGCTGACGAAAATACTCACTAATGTTTCCGACATCATCGGGGCCCATGTACTGAATGTGGCCAAGCAGGATTATGTGCCGCAGGGGGCGAGTGTAACGATTTTAGTTTCTGAAGGGCCGGTCGTCGAGGTTCCTGATGAAGCGTATGATGAGTCGCCTGGACCGCTTCCTGACAATGTAGTATTACAGCTGGATAAAAGTCACATCACCGTCCATACGTATCCAGAGTTCCATCCTGATGAAGGAATCAGTACGTTCCGTGCGGATATCGATGTTTCCACTTGCGGCGAGATCACGCCGTTGAAAGCCTTGAATTACCTGATTCACTCCTTCGAAACAGATGTCATGACGATTGATTATAAAGTGAGAGGTTTCACAAGGGACAAAGATGGCAACAAGCTGTTCATCGATCACGACATAAGCTCGATTCAAAATTACATCCCGGAAAATGTAAAAGAACAATACGATATGGTTGATATCAATGTTTATCAGGAAAACATTTTCCATACAAAGTGCAAGCTAAGAGAATTCGATTTGGATAATTATCTATTCGGGTATACAAAGGATTCCCTTTCACCAGAAGAACGAGAAGAGATCACCGAGAGAATCCTGGCTGAAATGGAAGAAATCGTTTCAGGAGTAACGCTCCATTCAGGAACAATCTTTGAAGATGAAGTAGAAGATGAAGGTGAAGGATTGGATAAATAAAACCATATGGCATGAGGCCGGACTGCAGACAAACCAGGGAATGTTGAGTTTGTCTGCAGTTTTTTGTATCCCAAGAAAGATACCCTTATGGAAACGAAACACGTTTCATAAGGGTACGAAACCGCCTGAACGGTACCCTTATGAGGGAGAAATGAGCCGCATAAGGGTACGCAAACGTCCGAAAGGTACCCTTATGAGAGGGAAATGAGCTGCATAAGGGTACGAAACCGTCGGAAAGGTACCCTTATGAGGGGGAAATGAGCTGCATAAGGGTACGAAAGCACCCGAATCGTATCCTTATAGAAGCGAAACCAGTCACATAAGGGTACGAAAACTAGAGAAAGTTTCCTCATGCGAAAAGTTCTACATACTAAAGGGACTTTCTTATAAACAGTAAAAAACCCGCCATCACTGGCGAGTCTTCTTAAAGATTAATCTTCGAATTTGAACAAATCACTGGATAGATATCTTTCGCCTGTATCGCAGGCAATGCAGATGACGACTTCATCCGGCTTGAGGTCCCTTGCGACGTTGATCGCGGCGAAGCATGCAGCCCCTGATGAAGGGCCTACAAGGATGCCTTCTTCTTTGGCCAGTCTTCGAGCTGTTTCATAGGCATCTTCATCTTCGATTTTATGGATTTTTTCATAGACATCCTGATTGAGGATTTTCGGGATGAAGCCTGGGCTTGTGCCGACCAGTTTGTGCTTGCCAGGCTTGCCGCCGGAAAGTACTGGCGACCCGGCAGGTTCGACGACGTGTACGGCCAGCTCAGGGAACTCTTCTTTCAGAGCTTCGCCTGTTCCTGTAATCGTTCCGCCGGTTCCAGCTGTAGCGACGAATGCGCTGAGCGGCTTTTTTAGTTCTTCCATTGCATCGATGATTTCTTTTGCAGTTGTTGTCCTGTGGGCGTCTGGATTCGCTCCATTTTCAAACTGCATTGGCATGAAGCTGTCTGGAATTTCTTTTACTAACTCTTCCGCTTTCTTGATTGCACCAGGCATTTTTTCGTCGCCAGGTGTCAGCACGACTTCTGCTCCATATGCCTTTAACAAATTGATTCTCTCTTCGGTCATCGTGTCCGGCATGACCAAAATTGCTTTATAGCCTCTTGCCGCGGCGTTCATTGCCAGGCCGATTCCAGTGTTGCCGCTTGTTGGCTCAATGATTGTAGAACCAGGTTTCAGCTTTCCTTCATTTTCTGCTGAAACAATCATGTTGAATGCCGCCCTGTCTTTTACGCTTTTGCTAGGATTGAAGTATTCCAGCTTGAGGTAAACCGATGCCCCGCCCTCAGGTGCCAATCGATTTAATTTTACAAGTGGTGTTTCTCCGATTAATGCTGCGATATTATTAACGACTCTCATGTGATAGCCTCCTTGATCGTTGTTGCCCTGCTTTAGTATTCCAATTAAGTGAATAATTGATGATAAGCAACTGAAAAATAAACTTAGCTTCTTTTTATCATATAAAAAAAGACTATTCCTATCAACTTGAATGGATTAGAAATGTTTATAAGGAATTTCTGCCAATATGACAAACCATTTGCTACAATAAATTCAAGTGGACACGAAAGGGTGTATTTGTTTGCATACGCATTATTTCTATGCTCTTGAACTTCCCGGTGAAGTAAAAGAAGTACTGAAGGACTCAATCCACGGCTTACAAGGAGAAATGCCTTTTAAAACATGGGTACATCCACAGGATTTACATATTACACTTGCATTCCTCGGAAATGCACCTGAAGCCAAGATAAAGGCTGCCAATGAATTGATAGGGGCAGCACTTAATAATACAACAACATTTAAACTGGAGATCGACCATATAGGCATATTCGGCCGAAAGGATTCTCCAAGAATTTTTTGGGCAGGTTTGGAAAAATCGAGCGAATTGAATGAGGTAAGAGAAGCAGTGTTTTCTTCTTGTACGACCGCTGGTTTTTCCCTGGAAACACGGCCATTCAGCCCGCATATCACCTTCGCCAGAAAGTGGGATGGGGAGGAAGCATTTGAGGCTGGCCAGCTGGAGGCCGTCAACCCTTTTAAAAAAGAACTGACTTTTCATGCTGAAAGGGTCGTTTTGTACAAGACTCATTTGGGGAAAAGTCCAAAATATGAACCAATCACACTATTCCCGCTTGCTAAGCAGGAATAAAAGGCAGGTACAACAATGGGACAATTAATCAAACTCCAAGACTATGTATCACGCTATGCCCAGGACATTTACCTTTATCCCTCCAGATACGTCCGCCTGAAGAAAAAGCAATGGGAGGGAATTAAGGCAAAATGGGAGAATGGGCTTGAAGAACCTATTGGGGATCTGACTGACCCACAACAAGAAGAGCAGTCTAATAATAATATCCTTCATAAACTAAAAAGCATGGTCCGCCAGCCAGAGCCTGTCAGGGAGGTTGCACCACAAGGTCTGGAAGATCAGGACGATGTGATGGACGAAGGCACTTTGAATTCCATCAGCAATTTAAAAACCATCGAGGAATTAAAGCAGCATTTTCTTGACGGATTGCTGCCATTCCAGCTGAAATGGGCCAGCTCGACATTGACGGAAAGGTCATTCATTGCAAAAGAATTCGTCAATGATCCTACACTGAAATTCCTGCTGCAGCGCTTTCCCGATACCTTCCTTATTCTATATAAACCTATATTTTTACTAAAAAAAGCGCCTGTGGAGGCGGAGTTAATCATCATCACTCCAGCTGCAGCGATGTGCATTTCATTCATCGAAGCTGAAGAGGATGCTGCATATGTCGGCTCAAAGGATCGCTTCTGGATCAAGAAAACGAGAAATCAGGAAAAGAAAATCCTCAATCCTCTGATTGCGCTTAATCGGACAGAGAAAATCGTCAAGACTCTTTTTGACATGCACGGAGTGGATCTTCCTGTCCAAAAGCTATTGATCAGCAGGAATGGGTTCATCGACTATCCTCTCCCGCCATATGGCGTACAATTCATTGAAAAACGAAATTTCGAGGAATGGTTCATGTCCCTAAGAGGCATGAAATCTCCATTGAAGCATATGCAATTAAAAGCAGCACAGATTCTCCTGCAGTACTGCCAGACAACATCCGTCAGAAGACTTGAGTGGGGAAACAATCCGAAGGGTCAAGAATAGAAAACCTATTAAATAGATAAAGGTTGATCATATGGAGAAGATCTATTTTATCGTCAATCCCAATGCGAAAAATGGGAGCTGCCGGGAGATTTGGAGAAACATAGAGATAGAGCTGGAAAACCTGGACATTGCGTATCTTGCTTTTTTTACTGAATATCCAGGGCATGCACAGGAGCTGGCAGAGTCACTGGCCCGTAAGGCTTTAGGAAACCCGGCAGTCATTGCGGCAGTCGGAGGGGACGGCACGCTGCATGAAGTGGTGAATGGCACGGCATCCTATCCAAACATTACCGTTGGCTTCATTCCAGGCGGCTCAGGGAATGATTTTTCAAGAGGTTTCTTCATTCCGAAAAAATCAGCTGATGCTTTACGTTTGATCATTGATAAACGCAATGGTAATCGGGAAGAAATTGATATCGGAAAAATTCGTCACGACGAATTACAGGAAACCTATTTTATGAATAATATGGGAGTAGGCTTTGATGCTGCTGTAGCAAAGGATTCAAATGAGTCCCGGATGAAGGCGCTCCTGAACCGTATCTCGCTGGGAAGGCTGGTCTATGTTTATATTCTCGTCAAAAAACTGCTTACATTCAGGACGGTTCCAATGGAAGTGACGATTGATGGCAAAGTGTATAAATATAGCAATGCCTGGTTTGTCACTGTTTCGAACCAGCCATACTACGGAGGGGGCATGAAGATTGCTCCTGCTGCTCTCGCGGATGACGGCATTCTCGACATTACGGTCGTGCACCGGATTTCCAGGCTGAAGCTGCTTTTGGTTTTCATCAGTGTGTTCTGGGGAAAACATACAAAGTTTCAGGAGGTAGAGCAGTTTACCGGAAAATCGATCATGATTGAATCCACTGCCAGTGTTTTGGCGCACGCAGACGGTGAAGCAATCGGACATACACCGCTGAAAGTCCAGGCATGTCCAAAAGCCTTGAAAATTATATCTGGAACAAGCAATCCAGGACATACCGAGGAGTTGAAAATGAATGATTGCCATTGAAAGGGAATTTAACGCCTATCTTGATCAAATGGATGTTATTACCGTTCTGCTTCCTTATTCCTATTTTGAAGGGAACTCCAATGAATTCCGTCTTAAAGGAGAAGGCGTTGATTTGCCATTGGCGATCCAGGAGAAGGTATTGCTTGAGGATGCAGTAAAATACATTTGCTTGTGTAGTATCAGCCCTGATTTAGGAAAAACATATACGATTTTAGATGAGCACGGCGGTCAAACGGACCTCCAAATCGGAGCAGTCATCCGAACGGAGGAATTTGATTCATTATTTTTTTACGGCGGGAATGACCTCGGTGTCAGTTACACCCCTGAAAATACAAGTTTCAAGTTATGGGCTCCCACTGCTACAAAAATAAAACTGAGGCTTTTTAAGGAAGATGCCCAAAACCCCGAGATATTCGAGATGGACCGGGGAGATAAAGGCGTATGGAGTGTAAAGGTAGATCGGAACCTGGAGCTGTATCGGTATTCATTCCTCGTTTGTATCAACCTGGAATGGAGAGAAGCAGTCGATCCATATGCAACGGCATTATCGGTCAATGGGGAATATGGTGTTGTCATCGATCCAGCAAAAGCGAAAGTAAACGTTGATAATGGCCCGAATTTACTGCACCCTGTTGATGCTGTCATCTATGAAGCCCATATCAGGGATCTGACGATGCACCCGGGCAGCGGGGCTGTCAGGAAAGGAACTTATCTGGGCGCGGCAGAAACGGGAACCCAAAGTCCAATTGGGGTGGAAACTGGCCTTTCCTATATTAAAAATCTCGGTATCACACATATAGAACTTCTTCCATTCCACGATTTTGAGGGAGTGGACGAATTGGATAGGGAACGTGACTATAACTGGGGATATAACCCTGTTCATTACAATGTCCCGGATGGGAGTTATGCGTCTGATCCCAGTGCCCCCTATAACCGGATCATCGAGCTGAAGCAGTTGATTTCTGCGATACACTCGCACGGGATGGGCGTTATTATGGACGTGGTCTATAATCATGTTTACATCCGCGAGGAATCTCATTTTGAAAAAGTCGTACCCGGCTACTTTTTTCGCCACGATGCACATGGCCTTCCTTCGAATGGAACCGGAGTGGGGAACGATATTGCCTCTGAAAGGCTGATGACGAGAAAATACATTGTCGACTCTATCATGTACTGGCTGAATGAATTTCAAGTCGATGGCTTCCGCTTTGATTTGATGGGTATTTTGGATATCGACACAATGACGGCAGTCCGGGATGCAGTGAATAGCGTGCGGCCCGATGTGTTGATCATAGGGGAAGGCTGGGACCTGAATACTCCCCTCCCCCCTGATCAGAAGGCCAATATCTCGAATCAGGGAAAACTCCCTGGAATCGGCCAGTTCAATGATTGGTTCCGCGATTGTATCAAGGGCAGCACCTTTAACATTTATGATAAAGGCTATGCTTTAGGAAATGAGCGTTACCTGGAGGCGGCAAAGCAAGTAATGGCTGGCAGCATAGGAATAGGCAAGGTGAAACAGGGACTTTTCTTGCAGCCGGGACAATCCGTCAACTACATTGAATCGCATGATAACCATACATTGTGGGATAAGCTGAAAATCATCGAACCTGACCAAGATGAAGCTTTTTTAAAGAAGCAGCACAGGCTGGCGACTTCGATGGTCGTGCTGGCCCAGGGTATTCCCTTTCTGCACAGCGGCCAGGAATTTTTCAGGTCGAAAAAAGGAGTTGGCAACAGCTATCGGTCACCTGATGAAATAAACTGGCTGGATTGGGACCTGCGGGATGAAAATCTTGATAATGTCGAATACATTAAAGGGATCATCGATATTCGAAAATCGAATGAGGCATTCCGCCTTCAGGATAATGAACAAATCCGCAGGCATATGGAATTATTGCAAGTGCCGGGCCCGCTAGTGTGCTATTCGCTGAAGGATATAAATCAAAAAGGGCATTGGGAAAAAATATTGGTGTTCATTAATCCATCACCGGATCAACAGCTTGTCGAGCTGTCGGAGGATGGAAAATGGAATGTTCTCGCTGACCATGAAAAAGCTTCAGCCCAGCCATTTCGCCATATTGAGGGCGATAAGGTCCTGCTTGAGCCATGCTCGTTGTTTGTGCTGGCAAAATGATAAGCAGCCGCTGCTGAGAACATGGGAGTTGAAGTATTCCAGATGAAAGGCTTAAGCTTTATTTCTTGATAACTTTTTCACAATATTAATTTAGACACGATGGGGTTGACGTACGAAGCCTCTAGGAGATAAAATTTATAAGATAGCTATTGTATGTATTTTACTATCAATAGCTGTCTTTTTATTTCCGATAATAAAGACAACAGTGATTATAGAATCCATTTCCGGTTTTTAGCATAAGGGAAATAGTGATAAATGAAGGTGACTAACTTTGGAACATTTATTTGGACAGGATTGGGAGATCGTTCCTGCAGGCGGTGCAACCGGTGCCGCTTATTTTGCGCAGCATGAAGAACAAAGGCTGTTTCTAAAACGTAATTCATCCCCTTTTCTTGCTGTTCTCTCCGCAGAAGGAATTGTACCCAAGCTTGTTTGGACGAAAAGGTTAGAAAACGGAGATGTCATTACGGCACAGCAATGGATGAACGGACGAGAGCTGAAGCCCGGGGATATGAACAATGACCGTGTGGCCAAGCTATTGAAGAAAATCCATGCGTCGGAACCCCTTCTTGGGATGCTTACCAGGCTGGGGAAAAGTCCGCTGAAACCTGAGATGTTCCTTCATGCCCTGAACGAGGAATTGGATGAGGAGCTTCGTACGAAGCAGGCTGTCATAGATTCAATGGAGTTTTTGACTGCAAACGTTGGACAAATTGATGTTGACGAAAAGGTTGTCTGCCATTGCGATGTGAATCATAACAACTGGCTGCTTACTGAAGACAACCAGTTGTATTTAATCGATTGGGATGGAGCGATGATCGCCGACCCTGCCATCGACCTTGGACTTCTACTGTATTCGTATATACCTGTAGAAGAATGGGAGGAGTGGCTGGATAAGTACGGCATCATCCTGACCGAAAATCTCAAGCAGCGCATGAAATGGTATGCACTTGCACAGTCACTTTCAGCGATACAATGGCATAAAAACCAGAATCGCATTCCAGAAATGGAAAAATGGATTGATTTTTTAAAAGCACTTATTTAATCTATTTTCAAGAAAATTGTCCAATGTCATTTACCCATTGGGATAACTGGCCCTGATTGGTCTGGATATGCTGTTCCAGGTCAGAGGCATTGACGCCATTTTGACTATACTGGTAAACATCCTGCAGAATCGATTTGATGTTGCCGTCGACATTCGTATTGACCATCAAAGATTTGATCAGGCGCTCCAATTGCTGATACTCCGCAACAGAACCGCAGCAGTCAGTCTGCTGGTTGCTTAATATATCCTTTAATAAATTTACCTGGTCATGGTGGCTTAAAGGCACAATGATCACCCTTTCTTTTAAAAGGAATTCACCTATAGATTGTGGATTCCTTTTTGTGTTTATGCAGCGCCGATAAATTTCACCTTGAAAACATATGGGTTGCATGATATTGTTTGAAACGAATGAAAATAGTACAGAGGTGTCAGTATGAGACTAAGAAACAAGCCTTGGGCTAAAGATAAATTACTTCAGTATTCGAATTTTGTAATCCATGAACCTGAACAGCACCGTGGAAATTGGGGAAAAGTATTTGAAAAGGATCAGCCCCTCCACATTGAGATTGGTACGGGAAAAGGGCAGTTCATCACAGGAATGGCAAAAGCCAATCCGGACATTAACTATATTGGCATCGAACTGCAGGAAAGTGTCATCGTCAGCGCGCTGGACAAGCTGATTGAAGAAGATTTGCCAAACTGCAAGCTGATGAGCGTTAATGGAGCAGAGCTTGCCAAGTATTTTGAGAGCGGAGATGTCAGCCGTGTCTACTTGAACTTCTCTGATCCTTGGCCAAAAACCCGCCATGAAAAGAGAAGATTGACATTCAAGTCGTTCCTTGAAGTATATGAATCCATCCTTGTGAAAAATGGAGAAATCCACTTCAAGACAGACAACCAGGGATTATTCGAGTACTCCCTTGTCAGCTTCTCACATTACGGAATGAAGTTGAACTATGTCAGCCTCGACCTTCACAACAGTGATTATGAAGGCAATATCATGACCGAATACGAAGAGAAATTCTCCTCACTCGGCAGCCGCATTTACCGCTGTGAAGTACAATTCATTTCTGAATAAGAGAGACGAACTAACCGGCCGATTCTTTTGCATCGACCGGTTTTTTTATTGAAAAAAAAGAGCGATAATTTCCAGTTCGCCAATAAACATGTGAAAATCGCCAGAAAAAGAGATTTTCGCCAATAAAATCTTATTATCGCCAATAAAAATAAAATATCGCCAATAAAATTGTGAACTTCGCCAATAAAATAGAATTCATGATAAAAGTATGGCCTTATTGTTCTGTGACTGATCAAAAAAGAAGCTGAATTATTTAAAAATTTCAAACTCGAGTGGTACAATCAAGAAAAAAGGAGGCTGAAAGATGGAAAAGCTTGAACTTCGGAATGTAAAACTGCAATGGTTGAACGGCGGGGTCACTCATCTTGATGGCGGCGCGATGTTCGGGGTTGTCCCGAAAGCATTATGGTCGCGAAAATATGCTGTGAATGACAAAAACCAGATCGAGCTGCGAACGGATCCAATCTTGATTCAGGCGGAGGGAAAGAATTTCCTTGTTGAAAGCGGCATGGGCAATGGAAAACTGAATGAGAAGCAAAAACGCAATTTTGGGGTCCTCGAGGAATCAAGTTTGATCTCTGAGCTGGAAAAGTTGGACTTGAAGCCAGAAGATATCGATTACATATTGATGACCCATATGCATTTTGACCATGCCTGCGGGTTGACCAAGGATTCAGGTGGGGAGCTTGTTTCTGTTTTCCCGAACGCGAAAATCATCACTTCGCAGGTCGAGTGGGATGAGATGCGCAATCCGAATATTCGGTCCAAGAGTACATACTGGAAAGAAAACTGGCAAGGTATAGAACATCAGGTCGAGACTTTTGAGAAGGATTGGTCTTATGGTCCAATCAGAATCATTCATACCGGTGGCCATAGTGATGGTCATTCCATCCTGATCATTGAAGATGAAGACTTAACAATTGTCCATATGGCTGATATCATGCCTACCCATGCTCACCAAAACCCTCTTTGGGTAATGGCGTATGACGATTATCCGATGGATTCGATTTTTGCCAAGCAGAAATGGCTTGAATTCGGAATCAGCAATGACGCCTGGTTCACTTTTTACCATGATGCAGTCTATCGTGCAGTAAAGTTTGATCAGGATGGGAAAATAACGCAAACAATTGAACGAAAAAAATAGACCTGCGCTAAGCAGGTCTCGAATTTCAACTGATATTAATTTAGCGGATAGGCATCAAGAATGGCTCCTGTGGCAGCATCCGCGATGAATTCATATTGTTCCACCTTGCCGTCGACATTGCGGGAAATACCGCCTTTGTATACCTGGTAATCAATAGGTGCTTTTGAATAAGGTTCAGCCGTCATATTAATCCATGAGCCACTGATTGGCCCTGATTTTTTAAACGCTGCCTTCGCTTGATTGAGTACTTTATCAGCTGAAACGGTTTCTTTTTGTGACGCAAGTTCCTTTACAGCATACGCACCAGCCAGTCCGGCGCCAACGCCAATGAAAAAGGCTTTCCAGTTCATAGTCAAGGACCTCCAAGGTTATATATATGGAATTTCAAGTTAACTTCATCATAACAAATCACACACTTGGAGCAAAGGGATAATGCCCGCAAAAAATGCGTATCGCAGGAATAAGACTGGCAAGCATAATGAATGTTCTGTAAAATGGAATTTATAAATACATAATCTTTAGTAAAACTAAATTTTTCGCGAGAAGGAGAAGTTAAATGAACGAGCAAACTTTGAGTCTGTTTAAAACACTGACAGAATTACCTGGGGCTCCAGGCAACGAGCATGCAGTCCGCAAATTCATGCGCGAGCAATTGGAACAGTATTCTGATGAACTGATCCAGGATAAACTGGGCAGTGTGTTCGGCGTTAAAAAAGGTGATCCCAACGGTCCGAAAATCATGGTTGCCGGTCATATGGATGAAGTTGGCTTCATGGTCACATCCATTACAAAAAACGGGATGATCAGATTCCAGACTCTTGGCGGATGGTGGAGCCAGGTGCTTTTGGCACAGCGCGTGCAAATCATTACGAACAATGGACCGGTAACAGGTGTAATCGGTTCGATTCCGCCTCATCTGCTGGATGAGTCAAAGCGCAATAAGCCGATGGAAATCAAGAACATGCTGATTGATATCGGTGCAGATGATAAAGAAGATGCCATCAAGATCGGCATCAAGCCTGGCCAGCAAATCGTGCCAATCTGTCCGTTCACTCCAATGGCAAATGAGAAGAAGATCCTTGCTAAAGCCTGGGATAACCGATATGGCTGCGGACTGGCAATCGAGCTATTGAAAGAAACGAAGGACATTCAGCTGCCAAACATGCTGTACTCAGGCGCGACTGTCCAGGAAGAGGTCGGCTTAAGAGGTGCGCAGACAGCGGCTAACATGATCGATCCGGATATCTTCTTCGCACTGGATGCAAGCCCGGCTAATGATATGTCAGGCGATAAGAATGAGTTCGGCCAGCTGGGCAAGGGAACTTTGTTGAGAATCCTTGACCGCTCGATGGTCACGCACAGGGGCATGAGAGAATTCATCCTCGATATGGCGGAAACTCATGATATTCCTTACCAGTACTTCGTCTCCCAGGGCGGAACGGATACAGGAAGAGTTCATACATCCAATCAGGGAGTTCCGAGTGCCGTAATCGGCATCTGCTCACGCTACATCCATACAGCAGCATCCATGATTCATGTCGATGACTATGCAGCTGCCAAGGAACTTCTAGTCAAGCTTGTAAAAGCAGCTGATAAAACAACTGTGGAAACAATCAAGAATAATAGCTAATAAAAATAGGAATGAGGGGCAGGTGAAAACTGCTCCTTTTTCATGGAATGAAAGGCGGCACAAATTATGCGAGTTGCAGTAGGTTCAAAGAATCCAGCTAAAATCAACGCGGTGAAGGCTGCGTTCATGGACGATCCGTACGAAATCGTTCCTGTTGATGCTGAGTCAGGTGTCAGCGAGCAGCCGATGTCTGATGAGGAAACCATCAAAGGAGCGGTCAACAGGGCCATACAGGCTGCAGAAAGAGCTGGAGCTGATATAGGAATTGGCTTGGAAGGCGGCGTCCAGCAGACTCCATACGGACTGATGCTTTGCAATTGGGGAGCTCTGGCTGTCAAAGGGATGGACCCCATCATTGCCGGCGGCGCAAGGATTCCTCTTCCTGACGAGATTGCCAGGCAGTTATTGCTGGGTGCCGAACTGGGACCTGTGATGGACGAGTATGCCAAAAAACAAAATGTCCGCAAAAACGAAGGGGCAATCGGTATTTTCACAAATGGACAAATCAACAGAAGTGACATGTTCACACATGTCATGAAATTGCTGGCCGGACAATATGAATATCAAATGGGGCAAGGGAAAAAGACAGTCTAAACAGGCTGTCTTTTTTGGGTTTACTCCTTTTACTGCATTCAGACTCTTGATAAAAGCTCCGAATCCGTATTGGTGCCCTAAAAATCCGGATAATGAAAAAACAGGTCACCAATGAGGCGTATTGGCGCCCTAAAAATCCGGATAATGGAAAAACAGGTCACCAATGAGGCGTATTGGCGCCCTAAAAAATCCGGATAATGGAAAAACAGGTCACCAATGAGGCGTATTGATGCCCTAAAAACCCGGATAATGGAAAAACAGGTCACCAATGAGGCGTATTGGTGCCCTAAAAACCCGGATAAATGAAAAACAGGTCACCAATGAGGCGTATTGGCGCCCTAAAAACCCGGATAATGGAAAAACAGGTCACCAATGAAGCGCATTGGTGCCCTGAAAAACCAGATATCGGAAAAACAGGTCACCAATGAAGCGTATTGGTGCCTAAAATATCCGGATGATGGAAAAACAGGTCACCGATGAAGTCAATATTGGAAAGTGAACTCTAACAGATTTTCCAAAATAGTCCCCTAAACGAAATTTCTCGACAAATTTCTGAAAAATGTCTTAATTTCCAACAAAAAATGCTTGCGAAGCCTTGTCACCCATCAAATAAGAAAGGTATGATAGAAAGGGAGTGGTTAAGTCCTTAGCAAGGGGGAAAATAGTATGATAAAGTTCAGAAGGGCATTTGGGCTTATTATTGCAGGAGTATTCCTGCTGAGCGCCTGTTCTGCCTCATATTCCGAACAAAAGGCTGAAATAAAAAAAGAAGTAAGTTCTACCTTTGAAAGCCAACCAGAAAAAACAAACAATAGTACAAAAGATATAGAATATTACTTGCCGTCAGGTGTCAATGTTGAAGAAGAAACGCCTAATAATGTATTGCTCAAAGATGGGGCAAAAACATATATCCTTTTTTATAATCAGCATGAAAGTGAAGACAGTAAAGTCGTTTATGAGTCTACTGTAGTGCAGCAAAAGGAATGGGACGCTAACGAGACCTTCAGCAAAGATGGTAAATTCGGCTATATGCTTGTTAAGCAGCTGAAAGAAGACCAATATCAGCTGATCGTCGGAATTGGCGGAGTTAAATTGACTACCGAAACGGAGAACGTTAAAGAAGACGCAGAAGCGATGATGGAAATTGCCAACTCTGTAAAAATCAAGTGACGCCCATTCAATGATGGCGTTTTTTTTCATTCTTGGCCTTTAGGTCAGATTAGTTTCTTTTTTGACAAAGCATGGGTAAAATAAGTGAAGTAAAATGAGATTTTCCCAGGAGGATTCGTAATGAAAAACTTAGAAACAATGGAACAGTTTGAAGCGTTGAAAAACGACGGTAAACATATATTTTTATTTACGGCGGGCTGGTGCCCGGATTGCCGTGTGATCGAACCAGTGCTGCCTGAAATCGAAAGCAAATACAGTGATTACGAATTTGTATCCGTTGATCGTGATGATTTTATCGATCTTTGCATACAGCTTGATGTTTTCGGGATCCCAAGCTTTGTCGCTTTTGAAAATGGCAAAGAGCTTGGCCGTTTTGTCAGCAAGAACAGAAAGACACAGTCTGAAATCGAAAACTTCATTGAAGGTCTTGCTTAAATCTTTCCCTCCATCTTTTGAGGTGGAGGGAAAATTCATGTAAAATGAGTGGCAGAAACTCCTGAAGAAATGGAGGGGAGCAGTATGGATAGCAGAAAAATGCGAAAAGAGCTGGAAAATCGCCTTCAACATCCCGACCGTACTTTTTCCTATGACCGGGAAAAGGACCAGCTGAGAATTGAAAATAAAAATACGGGTCGCGGCATCACCATCGCCTTGCCTGGGATTGTTGCCAAGTGGCAGGATCAGAAGGAAAAGGCGATTGATGAGGTGGTCTATTATGTATCAGAGGGCCTGAATGCCATGGAAAGCCAGCTCGAGCTGTCAGGAAAGGAAAAAAACATTTTTCCTGTCATCCGTTCGACGTCATTTCCATCGGAAGCCGAGGAAGGGGTCCCTTTCCTCTACGATGATCATACCGCGGAAACTAGGATCTATTATGCTTTGGATTTAGGCACAACATATAGGCTGATTGATTCAAAGCTATTGAAAAAAGAAGGATGGACAGCGGACCAGGTTCGCGAGACAGCTTTGTTCAATGTCCGTTCACTCTCCGTCAAACTGAAAGAGGACCGTGTGGCAGAGAACACCTTTTATTTCCTCAATTCAAATGATGGTTACGATGCGAGCAGGATTTTAAATACGAGCTTCTTGAATGAAATGAAGAAAAGGATGAAGGGAACTATGGCTGTGGCCGTTCCCCATCAAGATGTCCTGATCATTGCGGATGTGGAAAATAACACAGGCTATGATATTTTGGCCCAGATGACAATGAGCTTTTTTGCGAGTGGAAGAGTCCCAATTACGGCCCTGAGCTTCCTATATGAAGATGGAGAATTGGAACCGGTCTTTATTTTAGGAAAAACAAAAAAGGAATAGCAAGAAAAGAAGCGAAAGCCCGGAATTAACGGGCTTTTTTCCTTTTTGTCCATCTGATGGCATGTTTTGTAAAAAACTGAGCCTAAAGTTGATTGTTCCAATAAATTTCTTCTCGTAAAAAATGCTCATTCTTTCAATTTATCTCGAAAAATATGGATTTACTGTTAAAATAATAATGAAATGCGAAAGAAAGAGTGATTTAAATTGAGTTGGATTAAAAAGATATTTACCATGTTCCAAAATGATAACGAGGATGAATTTACTGATATCGATCAGAATAAGCCTGCCTCAAAGCCGTTAAAAAGAGAGCAGAGTGAAAAAAAAGATATAGAAGCAAAAGTATTATACCAATATCCAAAAGGGCAGTTTCGCTTCCCATTGATTCCGGATGAAAAACCGAAACCCGCTCCAGAAAAAACAAAACCGAGAAAAGGGCGACAGGAAAAAGCCAGCCAAGTTGATGAAATCAAGCCTTTCACTAAAGAGCAAGGCTCATTGAGAATGATGAATGAACGTCAATCTAAAAATGATGGATTTAAAGATTTGCACCGGGATCCTATCGTGGATACTAGAAGCACTTTCAAACGTGAACCTGTCAGGAAGAAGAATGATGCATCCCGCCCGAAAAAAACCGAGGACCCTGCACCGAAGTTCCATTACGAAACAAGGAAGGACAGCGGTCCTAAATTCCGGCAGCCCTTCAAGCCAACTGAAATTCCGTCACCAATTTATGCATTTAACAGGCCTCCTAAAAAAATTCAGACTCAAACAGACCTGGAGGATGTTGAGTATGAACTGACAGGTTTTGAAGGAAGTCAGGCCAGTCTGGTTGGACCATCCATTCAAACTAATAACCATAGCATGACGCCAGCTCCTGCTATTCAAACTAATACCAATAGCATGACGCCAGCTCCTGCTGTAGAGGAACATCCTCAATCAACTCAATTGCACAATGAGGAACTGACGCAAGAAATATACATAGAAGATGATCTTGCTGAAACACAGGATCCAGCAGTCAGTGAAATTGAGGAACAGCTAGAACAGGCAGACCTGGAAACTGGGGCACTCGATCTCATTCTCAATGATGATTTTGTGATTAGTAGTGAAGAGCCACAAATGGAAACACCGAATGTTGCCGAAAATGAGTTATTGGTCAAAGAGCCAGAAACAATAACCTATCAACATGAACAGGAAAAGATAGAAGTGATTGAGCCACAATATGAATCGGAAGAAACTGGAGTAATTGGCGCTCAGCAAAGCGGGATAGAGTCAGGTGCGAACGGGTCTCAAGATCGTCTTGGGAAACCAGAAGTGAATGACTCCCTGCAAACCGAAGTAATCGAAACAATAGATTTCCAACAAACCGAGAAAGAGCAAGAAACAATAGACTACCAACATAGCGTGGATGAAGAAGCAGAAGATATTGACCACCAACAAACCGAGGAAGATGTAAATGTCCAATCTTCAAATGGGAATACTGAAGAAATTCAGGAAATAGAAGTTTCAAATGAGGAGCCACAAACAGAACAAAAACTTGAGGCTGAACCATTAGAAACCAAATCTGCAGAACCAAAAAGGCAGCTTCCTTTTAATGTCCTCATGCTTAAGCAGGACAAGAGGAAGTGGGAAGCGCGTAATATGTCTAAATATCCGTCTTTTATGACGGAAGAAAGAAAGTCGGGGGCAACTGAACAGCCAGAAAAGGGTCATCATTCTGATATTGAAGAGACCTCAGTTATGGATCAGGAGCATTCATCTGCAGGCAAAAATTCATCAGATGTTCAGCCTATTCAGCATGAAGAGCCATCAATGGCAGGTCCGTCTGCTGTACCAATGAAAACTAAGATTGAAACAGAAGAAATCGGTTCATATACTCAAGCTGAGGCGCTGCATACAGAAGTACATCCAGCTGCAGTATACGATTTCCCGCCACTGGATCTATTAAGCCCTCCTGTGTTCAAAGCACCTGATCCTGAGTGGCTTTCGGAACAGGAGCATATGCTCAATGAGACCCTGAGGAATTTTAACGTAGGCGCCAGGGTGGTCAATGTGACACAGGGACCATCTGTTACCCGTTTTGAGGTACAGCCGGAGCCTGGAGTGAAAGTCAATAAAATTACCAATCTATCAGATGATATTAAACTAAGCCTGGCGGCGAAGGATATCCGGATCGAAGCACCAATTCCCGGAAAGCATACCATCGGGATTGAAGTGCCGAACCATTCGAGCAGGCCGGTATTATTGAGTGAGATTTTACAGTCTGCAGGCTTCATGGACCTTGAATCACCGTTATCGGTGGCCCTGGGACTTGATATCGCCGGAAATCCGATTGTCACTGACTTGAAAAAGATGCCTCATGGATTGATTGCCGGTGCCACTGGATCGGGAAAAAGTGTCTGCATCAATACGATGCTTGTCAGCTTGCTTTATAAAGCACATCCAGATGAAGTGAAGCTGCTGCTGATCGATCCGAAAATGGTTGAATTGGCACCATATAACCGAATTCCGCATCTTGTCAGCCCGGTCATCACGGATGTAAAAGCAGCGACAGCTTCGTTGAAGTGGGCGGTTGAGGAAATGGAACGCCGATATGAATTGTTCGCTCATACCGGTGTCCGTGATATCAGCAGGTTCAATGAACTTGCCGAGAAGCATCGCAGATTTTCTGATAAGCTTCCATATGTCGTCATTGTGATCGATGAGCTTGCAGATCTGATGATGATGGCGCCAGGTGATGTAGAGGAAGCTATTTGCCGGATCGCCCAAAAAGCACGTGCCTGTGGCATCCACCTGATCATAGCGACACAGCGTCCATCCGTTGATGTCATAACTGGATTGATTAAAGCGAATGTTCCTACAAGAATTGCCTTCTCTGTTTCCTCACAGGTGGATTCAAGGACGATCATAGATATCAGCGGGGCAGAAAAGCTTCTGGGCCGTGGCGATATGCTGTTCCTGGAAAATGGATCATCCAAGCCATTCCGTCTGCAGGGAACCTATGTGACCGACAATGAAATTGATGATATTGTTGCCTTTGTCAGGGAGCAGCGGGCACCGCAATACTTGTTTGAACAGGATGAACTGCTCAAGAAGGCTCAGGTGACGGAAGACGAAGATGAACTTTTCTATGAAGCCTGTGAATTTGTCATTGATCAGGGCGGCGCTTCCACTTCAAGCGTCCAGCGCCGCTTTAAAATCGGTTATAACCGTGCGGCGAGACTGATTGAAATGATGGAGCAGCAAGGATTCATTTCTGAAGGCAAGGGAAGCAAGCCTAGGGATGTCCTGATCACTGCCGCTGACCTGGAGGCCCTCCAGGAAACTAGTGCATTCAATTAATAAATGGTATTCTTTATTTGCATGTACTTATAATAAAGATAAATGCCTATAGATGTTGGGTTGTTATTGAAGGAGCTTTTTGGATGAAAGAAATAGAATTGAAAATGCAGGGGAAAATCAGCCGCCTGACCAATCATACATTTAAATTTGATGAAAGGATCCGGGATGGCTGGTTCTCAGCTGTGTATTTTCTGAAGACTCGGGAGCTTGTGAAGAAATACCAGGAAGACAATGTCATCACCATGCAGTTTTTCCAGAAGGACGAAGCTGTTTTGTGCGGCACAGATGAAGTGATCGCCCTGGTAAAAACATTCGCAGATTCCCCCGAGGAACTCGAGATCCATTCACTTAAGGATGGAGATAAAATCTCTCCATTTGAAACGGTTTTGACCATTACAGGCCCTTATCAGAGTTTTGGCTATCTTGAGGGAATTATCGATGGCATTCTGGCCAGAAGGACTTCTGTCTCGACGAATGTCTATAATGTCGTCAAAGCAGCGAGTTTTTCAGGCCAGCAAAAGCCGGTCATTTTCATGGGAGACCGTGACGATCATTATACTACGCAGGCTGGTGATGGGTATGCTGCCTATATTGGCGGCGCTACTGCCCAGGCCACACATGCGATGAATGAATGGTGGGGCAAGCATGGTATGGGAACGATGCCGCACGCTTTGATCCAAATGTTCAATGGTGATATCGTGGCAGCAACCCGTGCTTACCACGAAACCTTTCCGAATGATGATTTGATCGCTCTTGTTGATTATAATAATGATGCGATTACTGACTCCTTGAAGGTGGCAAGAGAATTTGGAGCAAAGCTGAAGGGTGTCAGGGTAGATACATCCCGTACTCTGATCGACCAGTATTTCCTGCGCAACCAGCACTTGCTCGGAACATTCGACCCTCGCGGTGTGAATGCAGAATTGATTTTCGCGCTAAGAAAAGCACTAGATGCCGAAGGTTTTGACCATGTGAAAATTGTGGTCAGCGGCGGCTTCAGTGAAAAAAGGATCCTTGAGTTTGAAAAGCAAAATGTGCCTGTCGACATGTATGGGGTAGGCGGCAGTCTGTTAAAATTACAAATAGGCTTTACTGGTGATAATGTCATGTTAAACGGAAAGCACCAGGCAAAGTCAGGCAGGAAGTTCAGGCCGAATCCGCGACTTGAAAAGGTCGAAATTTAATAAGTTTGAAAGCAACTGACAAAGGGAATATGTACTTTTATTCATGATTGCGGTTTTAAACGGTGAGCATTCCCATTATTGGATATGATTCGGCAGAAAAGCTGAACCATTCGGAAGCAGCAAGGATGAAACTGTGTTATTTACCGTAATGATGTTATAATGATTCAATACATGAAAGACAGATACAAATTTTCATTGAATTTGCTCTGTTTGATACAGTGAACAGGCGAATGAGCAAATCAGGATATCTGTCATATACTGTGTTACATACAGACGTTGTTGGAGGTTCTTTATATGACTATTTACCATTTTGTAGGTATAAAGGGGTCTGGAATGAGTGCGTTAGCTCAAGTTCTCCATGATATGGATTATCAGGTACAGGGCTCCGATTATGATAAGCACTTTTTTACCCAGGTAGCCCTTGAGAAATCTGGAATAAAGATCCTTCCGTTTAATAAGGAAAATATACAGCCTGGAATGACGATCATTGCAGGCAATGCCTATCCGGATACACACGAGGAGATTCAGGAGGCAATGAATCTTGGCCTTCCAGTCATCAGATATCACCGATTCCTGGGTGATTTCATGCAAAACTTTACGAGTGTGGCGATTACAGGGGCTCATGGAAAAACTTCGACTACAGGATTGCTTGCGCATGTTATGAGGGGCGCAAAGCCTACATCCTTCCTGATTGGCGATGGAACAGGAAAAGGTGACAAAGATGCTCAATACTTTGTGTTTGAAGCTTGTGAGTATCGCCGTCATTTCCTTTCCTATTTCCCGGATTACGCCATCATGACGAATATCGATTTTGACCACCCGGATTACTTTGCCAATATCGAGGATGTTTTCTCTGCATTCCAGGAAATGTCATGGCAAGTCAAAAAGGGTATTTTCGCATGTGGTGACGATGAGCAGCTGCAAAAAATCCAGGCCAAGGTACCGGTAGTATTTTATGGCTTTGGCGAAGAAAATGATTTCCAGGCTCGCAATATCGTCAAATCCACTGAGGGCACTACATTTGATGTTTTTGTGCGGAATACATTCTATGATACGTTCTCGATTCCGGCTTATGGTGACCATAATGTCCTGAATTCACTGGCTGTTATCGCTTTATGCCATTACGAAAACATCGAATCCAGAGTGATCCAGGCCCAGCTTGAAACATTCGAAGGCGTGAAAAGGAGATTTTCTGAAAAGAAAATTGCCGACCAGGTCATCATTGATGACTACGCGCATCATCCTACAGAAATCAAAGTAACAATCGAAGCGGCAAAGCAGAAATATCCTGATCGTGAAATCGTCGCGGTCTTCCAGCCGCACACCTTCACGAGGACCCAGGCATTCCTGAATGAGTTTGCAGAAAGCCTGAATAAAGCCGATAAGGTGTATTTGTGTGAAATCTTCGGGTCAGCCCGTGAAATTCATGGGAAGTTATCGATTACCGATTTAAAAGAAAAAATCGACGACGCAGAAATCATCGCTGAGGAAGATACATCACGTCTTAAAGAGCATGAAAATGGCGTCATCCTCTTCATGGGCGCTGGTGATATCCAGAAGTTCCAGGAAGCATATGAAAAGCAATTACAAGTTTAAAACAAAAAAGGATGCGGCCTTGTGGCTGCATCCTTTTTATATTTACTTTAAGTTCTCAGGGTTCAATCCTTCAAGTTCAGCAATGACAAAGCGTCCATCTTTACGAATCAGTACGTCATCGAAATAGATCTCACCGCCGCCGTATTCAGGGCGCTGGATGTTGACCATATCCCAATGGATATTTGAATGATTTCCATTGAAAGCATCGTCGTAGCACTGACCAGGTGTGAAATGGAAGCTTCCATCGATCTTCTCATCGAACAGGATGTCCTGCATTGGATGGAGGATATATGGATTTACGCCAATCGCAAATTCTCCGATAAAACGAGCCCCTTCATCTGTATCGAAAATCTTATTGATGCGCTCTGAATCATTTGCAGAAGCTTCAACAATTTTTCCATCCTTGAAAGTCAGCTTCACATTTTCAAAAGTGAATCCCTGGTATGGGGACGGCGTATTGTAGGTAATGACACCATTGACTGAATCACGGACAGGGGCAGTGTAAACTTCGCCATCAGGGATATTTAGCTCACCGGCACATTTCACAGCCGGGATATCTTTGATGGAGAAAGTCAAATCAGTACCAGGTCCGGTGATGCGGACCTTATCTGTACGGTTCATGATGTCTGCCAGGCTGTCCATTGCCTTATCCATTTTTCCATAATCAAGGTTGCAAACATCGAAGTAGAAATCTTCGAAGGCTTCTGTACTCATCTTGGCAAGCTGTGCCATAGCTGAGTTAGGGTAGCGAAGGACAACCCATTTTGTTTTTGGAACACGAATGTCCCTGTGGACTTTTTTGCCGATCGTATTGCCGTGGATTTTCATTTTGTCAGCCGGAACATCCGCATGTTCATTTATGTTATCTCCAGAACGAAGGCCTATGTAAGCATCCATTTTACTCATCACATTTGCTTCAAACTCAGCTATCATCTCGAATTGCTCCTCCTGGGCACCCATGAGCAAGGAACGATCCACCTGGTGGTCCTTCAAGGACACAAACGGATAGCCGCCAGCTTCATATGCTTCTTTCACAAGAGCCGTAACAAGCTCGCGCTGAAGTCCAAAATTCTCAATCAGGACTTTTTCCCCTTTTTGAAGCTTGACCGAGTAATTGATCAGATTCTTAGCCAATTTTTGAATACGAGGGTCTTTCATCGAAATCACTCCTATGTAAAAAAATAAAACACATAACCATATTGTAACCGAAACGGTGATGTTTGTACTCATTTCCTTAAGTACATGGAGAATAATCATTTTGGTTAGCTTCTAGAAGCAATGATCGATTGGTGGCCGGGGAAAGAAAAATTATGGAAAAACAGTTTAACTTCAATAAGGGGACTGTTCAAGGAGAAAGATCCCCTTATGCGAGCCCTTTTGCCTCTATAAGGGCCCTGTTCAAGTGGAAAGATCCCCTTATGCGAGCCCTTTTGCCTCTATAAGGGCCCCGTTCAAGGAGAAAGATACCCTTATGCAAACAATCCTGCCTCTATAAGGGCCCCGTTCAAGGAGAAAGATACCCTTATGCAAACAATCCTGCCTCTATAAGGGCCTCGTTCAAGGAGAAAGATACCCTTATGCAAACAATCCTGCCTCTATAAGGATCCCGTTCAAGGAGAAAGATATCCTTATGCAAGTAATTCTGCCTCTATAAGGATCCCGTTCTAGGAGAAAGATACCCTTATGCAATCAATTCTGCTTCTACTAATGAAGTTGATTTGTGCCAGTAACAATGCTCTAGGAAGCATGGATGTTTACTAAGTATGAGAGGAGACTTAGTTAGTATTGGTTGTGCCAAGAAACTGCGGGCCATCGAGCTTTTCCATCAGATTTACTAAACCATCCACTATAAAGGCTATGAAATGCTGGACTTATAAATTGTAGAAAGATATTCTTATTCAGGAAGGAAAAGGGTATGATTATATTGAAATACATATTAGACAAGGTGGTTTATGTCGCTAACTGCGGGGTAAAATGTACATATGCTAACGGAGGTGTTTAACAGTGGAAATTATTTTGTATTTAAGTGTTGCTGTTATAGCAATCGCATTTTTGGTTTTGGTAGTGTCATTGTCCAAAACTCTTAAATCTTTACAAACAACTTTAGACAGTGTATCAGGCACACTTGATGGCCTTGAGAAGCAGTTGGATGGAGTGACTCGTGAAACGACGGAGCTTCTGCACAAAACAAACAATTTGGCAGACGATATATCCAGAAAATCTGAGAGCTTGAACGGTGTTGTTAATGCTGTTAGGGATGTAGGGAATTCTGTTCAGAGATTCAATCAATCTATTCATAATGTCCAAACAATGGTGGATCTTCAGATTGACAAGAATAAGGACAAGATTTCACAGGTTGTTCAGTGGAGCAACGTATTCCTTGAGTTGAAGGATAAGTGGCAATCAAAAAAAACAGCCAAGATTGACCATCAGCTAGAAGGCGAAGAGATGGTTACCAGGCAGCGTGAACGTGTTCGGTATTAATGAAAGGTGGAGATAATATGAACAGAGAACAAAGCCAGTATGATGTAAATGGATCAATGAGGGAGACAAACAGCAATTCAAAGGATTTTGTAGCCGGAGCCATTGTTGGCGGGCTAGCCGGGGCACTGGCAGCACTATTGCTTGCTCCTAAATCAGGAAAAGAGTTAAGAGGCTCTCTCAATGAGCAAACTTCTACACTCAAGAACAAAAGTGTGGATCTTGCTTCTGTAGCCAAGGAGAAGGCAAGCGGCTTAAAAGACACTGTTTCTCAGCAGTCTTCTACCATTGTCAACAAAGTGAAGGATATGAAGAGCAAGAGTGAAAATACTTCATCGAATCCAGATGGCGATGCGGAAGTGCTTGAAGAAGTACCAACTTCAATGGCAGAGACAAGCTCTATGGAAAACACGCATACTGCCACTGGCGAAGAAATCCAAAAGAAACTTGAAGAAACACAAAAAGCTTTCGATGAAACTGAAAGCAAGCTGAATCAGTAAAATTGTCAATGAAACGGTGAAGTGGTAAGATAACTTCACCGTTTATTTTTTTCTTGGGAATCGTTCACGAAGGAAAAATAACAATATTATTATAAAGGCTCTGTTATAGCAAAATGTTGTTTTCAATTCCTGTTGATTGTAGTGGAAGGCGCGAAGACTCCTGCGGGATGAGCAAGTCATGGGGAGACCCCGCAGGCGCATAAAGCGCCGAGGAGGCTCCCCGACTGCCCGCGGAAAGCGAAGCGCCTGGAACGAAAATCAACAGCCGTGTTTAACAGAGCCATTTTAAAAAGGAGGAATTGGGATGAAAAAGATTGATTCAATTGAACAATTTGACCAGCTTGTCGATTCTGGTGAAACATTCTTTATGCTTAAGCACAGCACGACTTGCCCAATCAGTGCCGCAGGGCATGATGAATTCGCGAAGTTCGAAAACAATGGAAACGATAATTTATACTATTTAACAGTCCAGGATTCACGTGACCTATCCAACCATATTGCTGAGAAATTCCATGTTAAGCATGAGTCTCCGCAGGCTATTTTATTTGTGAATTCCGATGTTGCCTGGCATGCTTCCCATTTTAAAATCACCGCAAAATCATTGGCGGCAGCTAAAGAAGAAAATGCAAAGTAAAAAAAACATCCGTGCTGGATGTTTTTTTACTTTAGGACTATAGGGCTTTCAAAGGTAATATTCAGTTCATCGCCCGGTGCCAGCCGATCGTCAAAAGCCGCTTTTTCGCCATTTCTTGATAAGGAGAATCCCCGGCTGTCCTTTGGGATGTCAAACTGAACAAAGTTGAATACATCCTGGAAGATGAAGTGCTGAATATCCTTCAGTTTAGTGGATATCTCGTCCCCGCTATGTATGCGATCGTCCATTCTGAGTTTAATGCCCTCTCGGGTGAATTGGATTAATTCCTGCTGAAGCTGGATCTGCTGGCCGTTGAAAAAGATCGGCATGGATTCAGAAGCCTGTATCCCCAATATTTTTACTAGACTTCTAAGTGAAGGGTCCATTCCTTTTTCAATCCGGATATCGTCGAGATGGTCTATTTTAGTTTGCAGATTTGCTGCCAAGCCGTTTACATACATTTTGCCCATGAAATCTGCGAGCTTATGTTCAGTTCCATCGATCTTCATGAAAAATGGGCGAGCGTCACTTAGCATTTCTGCGAGGTTCAATTCCTTCAGGACGCTTTCAATTGTATCTGGCATTTCAAAAATGATCTCATCCCTATCCTCAATAGGCTTTGACAAAGATGCAGGGAGGCTATTGCAGGTCATCTTCGCGCTGACTTCATACCTTTGGCCATTGATTATCACCGTTTTGGATGGAAGTTCGCCGATTAGCTCGCCAAGAGTCAATTCCGGTCTGACTCCATCCTCTCCCTTTTGGACAGTCAGTTGATCTCCTCCATCCACATGATCATCGAATGAGCAGGGAATCCCATTTTTCAATAACATAGGCTGCTGTCCATGCTTGCCTGGTATCGTCACATTTTTTCCGTTCAGGCTGACGATCATGGCGAGTCCAGGCCTGCCGTAAAGCCTGTTCATTTTTATTCCGGCAGCGAGCAGACAGTCACCTACAGTCAATTTGTTCACTTCGAAAAGCCTTACCGGCTGGCCATTCACATAAACAGTATGATATTGGACAGGGGATTGCTTGGCGGCAATGGCGATTCCGATTGGGGTGACAAGTTCAGGCCCTTTCGTAATATGTTCTGCAAATGAAACCGAGTTTATGGCATCAAGCCCTCGGATGGCGGCCCTGTTTTCCGGGAGGTTCAACATAGCGGCAAGCCTCCTGGGTAAATCGGGCGTAAGGCTTCCCCCACCCACAAGCATGACTGCTTTAGGGGGCTTATTGCCATTCAACTTCAGGATTTCTTCTCCAATAGTTGCTGCCAAACGGTCAATCGCTGGGGCGATTCGTTCAACGGCTTCATCTTTGCTGACCATTGTTTGAAAGCCTAGTATGTCTGTAATCGTGATTGATTGGTTTTCTAGCAGATCCCGCTTTGCTTTTTCAGCAAGAGGGAAGTCAAGCAAAAACTCATCACTGACAGCTTCAGTGATTTCATCTCCTGCCACTGGGACCATTCCATATGCAATCACTGTTCCAGAGTCGGTAATCGCGATATCGGAAGTCCCGGCGCCAATATCCACAAGAGCAACATTCAATCTCCTCATCGAGGCAGGGATCAGAACATTGATCGCAGCAATCGGTTCCAGAGTAAGTGCGTCCATTTCAAGTCCGGCCCTGTCCAGAGCAGCCAGCAATGATTCAACGACTACTTTAGGCAGGAAGGTGGCGATGATTTCCACAGAGGCTTCATTTCCTCGCTGATCAATCAGGCTTCCAATCACTTCTCCATCAAGCTGGTAATAAAGAACGGAGTATCCGACACAATAATAGTGATGCTCATTGTTTTTTTCACCAGCAACTGTGGCTTGTGCCTGTTGGACTGCACTTAATTCTAGATGGAGGATATCTTGCTTCGAGAACATCGGCTTACCGGAAATATCGATTGCTGCTTTTGTCTGTTCTGTTTTCAAAGCGCGGCCGGCCGCAGCGACACAGACCTTATTCAAGGGACCATGTGTAACTTCCAGGGCCTCTTTAATTTCAGTGATGATTTCCGATACTGACAAAACATCATGGATCTGGCCGTCCAGCATCGATCTTTCCTTATGTTCCCGGACCACTATGTCGACTGCTTCATAGTGGCCATCTGATTCTTCCAGGATGATGCCTACAACAGACCTGGTTCCTATATCCAACGCAAACAACTTATTATTCACATGCACTTCATGCACCCTCTAACTTAAGTTCTCATACGATGCTTTATCACTTAAAAGCGTTTAATTATTAAAGAATTTTACGTGACAATCCAAATTATTTCAGATATAATTACCCTTATCATATTATACAGCTTGATTTATCGCACTGTAACTGCATTCTTTCACCCTTGGCTACTATTCTAATATCGGCTTTGCGTGTCATTGCTTTAGGCTGGAGCCAGAGAAAGCTGATTTTTAACTCGTGATGCGAAAAAATCAGGTTACACAATATTCCTTAGTGCAGTTAAAGTATTTCGTACCTCTTTGTTTGAAAAGTCTTGGTGTCAGGGCTAAAATGTAATCCGAAAGGACGGGACAGAAAATGAGTAAAAATCTTGACCAGCTTAGAAATCGTGTGGATGAATTGAATTTAGAGCTTCTATCATTAATTAATGAAAGAGCCCTGCTCGTCCAGGAAATTGGCCGTGCAAAAGAAACTCAGGGTGTGTACCGTTATGACCCTGTGCGTGAGAGGGAAATGCTCGATTTGATCAAGGAGAAGAATAACGGTCCTTTTGAAAATTCGACAATCGAACATATTTTCAAAGAAGTTTTCAAGGCAGGGCTGGAGCTTCAATCTGATGACCACCGCAAGGCACTTCTCGTTTCCAGGAAGAAAAAGCCGGAGGATACCATCATTGATATTAAGGGGTTAAAAATCGGCGATGGAACACCAGACTTTGTTTTTGGTCCTTGTTCAGTTGAATCGTATGAACAAGTGGCAACTGTGGCTGAAGCAGTTAAAGCGAAGGGCTTTAAATTGCTGCGTGGCGGAGCCTTCAAGCCTCGTACTTCACCATATGACTTCCAGGGACTAGGTGTAGAAGGACTTAAAATTTTGAAGAGAGTCGCAGATGAGTATGATCTTGCTGTCATCAGTGAAATTGTCACTCCTGCTGATATTGAAATCGCTGTCGACTATCTTGATGTTATCCAGATCGGTGCCCGCAATATGCAGAATTTCGAGCTTTTAAAAGCTGCTGGAGCCGTGAATAAACCCATTTTACTAAAACGTGGACTTGCCGCTACAATTGAAGAGTTCATCAATGCGGCTGAATATATCATGTCACAGGGCAATGGCCAGATCATCCTGTGTGAACGCGGAATCCGGACGTACGAAAGGGCTACACGGAACACACTTGATATTTCTGCAGTGCCAATTTTGAAAAAGGAAACACATCTGCCAGTCATGGTTGACGTTACCCACTCAACAGGCAGAAGAGACTTGCTCCTGCCGGCTGCCAAAGCTGCACTTGCCATTGGAGCAGATGGAGTCATGGCAGAAGTTCATCCGGATCCTGCAGTTGCATTATCCGACAATGCCCAGCAGATGGACCTAAAACAGTTCGATGAATTTTTAGAAGGATTAAAATCCACTCCATTCGTGAGAGTATAAAGTTTTGGAACCTTCCTTTTATAAGGAAGGTTTTTTTATGGCCTATTTCAGGGTAACTTAAAAGAAGAGGACAAAACTGCAGGGGAGTAGTTGGGTTTTAACAGGCTTTTATAATAAAAAAAAGCATTTATTTAAGATGTTCAGATTGCGGGATTGATAAGGATGTCGTATGATTAATAACATAATTATCCTTGTACATATAATCACAAACTTAAAATATGATTATTGTGGCAATATTTGCTGTAAACTAACTGAAAAGCGCCGTTTATTACCTGAAGGAGTGAAATAGATGAATATTACAATATATGATGTAGCACGGGAAGCGAACGTTTCAATGGCAACGGTTTCACGTGTTGTCAACGGAAATCCCAATGTGAAGCCAGCTACAAGGAAGAAAGTCATGGAGGTCATTGACCGTCTCGGATACCGCCCTAATGCAGTAGCAAGGGGACTTGCCAGCAAAAAGACAACGACTGTCGGCGTCATCATCCCAGATATTGCGAGCCCGTTTTTTGCTGAGCTGGCAAGGGGAATTGAAGATATCGCAACGATGTACAAATACAATATTATCCTGAGCAACTCTGACCAAAATATCGAAAAAGAACTTCATTTGCTGAACACAATGCTTGGCAAACAGGTTGACGGAATTGTCTTCATGGGCGGCAATATCAAGGCCGAGCATGTGGAACAATTCAAGAAGTCTCCTGTGCCAATCGTCCTGGCTGGATCAATCGAGGAAACAGGTGAAATCCCATCCGTCAATATTGATTACGAGCAGGCAACTTTTGACGCTGTATCCACTTTTATCGAAAAAGGCCATAAGGATATCGCCTTCGTTATTGGGCCGCAGCTCGAGCCAATCAACAAGGATAAAAAGCTCGAAGGCTATAAGCGTGCATTAAAAGATGCGGAAATTCAGTACAACGAAGAGCTTGTGGTCGAAGGAGATTACACATATGACTCAGGTCTCGAGGCAATTGAAAGGATCCTTGAGCTTGATACGAAGCCAACAGCCATTCTTGTCGGTTCGGATGAGATGGCACTTGGAGTCATCCATGGAGCATTTGACCGCGGCTACAGCGTCCCTGATGATTTCGAAGTAATCGCTTCCGACAACACTAGACTTACTCTTATGGTACGTCCACAGCTTACAACAATTGTCCAGCCGTTATATGATATCGGAGCAGTTGCCATGCGTTTATTGACGAAGTATATGAACAAAGAAAATGTAGATGAGAATATCGTCGTCCTTCCGCACCGAATCGAAAACAGGAATTCAACGAAATAACAGAGCAGCCCCTTGCAGATGATGCAAGGGGCTTTTTACGGGGGAGCAACGATCATAATTAGGAAAACAGTAGAACCTGATGTCACTTAATAAATCAAAAGGTGAAGCCGTAACTTTGTTGAACCAGTGATGACTTCGGACAAAATCAGGAGGGAAACCCGTAATATTGTCCGAACTAGTAGTCCCTTCGGACAAAATCATTAGGAGAGGCCGTGATTTTGTCTGAACCTGGGATCACTTCGGACAAAATCAAGAGTAAAACTCGTAATGTTGTCATAACTTGGGGTCACTTCAGACAAAATCAAGAGGAGAATCCGTAACTTTGTCTGAACCTAAGGTCAATTCAGACAAAATCAAGAGGAGAAGCCATAATTTTGTCTGAACCTGATGCCACTTCAGACAAAATCAAGAGGAGTAGCCGCAACTTTGTCTGAACTCGATGCCACTTCAGACAAAATCAGGAGGAGAATCCGTAACTTTGTCTGAACCCGGGGTCACTTCAGACAAATTTGGGAGGGAAACTCATAATTTTGTCTGAACCCGGGGTCACTTCAGACAAAATCAAGAGGGGAATCCGTAACTTTGTCTGAATCTAAGGTCACTTCAGACAGAATCAAGAGGAGAAGCCATAATTTTGTCTGAACCTGATGCCACTTCAGACAAAATCAGGAGGAGAATCCGTAACTTTGTCTGAACCCGGTGTCACTTCAGACAAAATCGGGAGGAAAACTCATAATTTTGTCTGAACATTGGATCACTTCGGACAAAATCAAAAGGAGAAGCCGTAACTTTGTCTGAACCAATGGCCATTTCGGACAAAATTAGCAGGGGAAGCGCAACTTTGTCCGAACCCAGTACGACTTTACTGCCCCTTTTAAAAACAAACATAAGAAAACCGGGCCCAAGTAATGCTCCCGGTTTAAAACTTACACAGTTTCTGATTTTTTATTAGAACGGATCGGATACAATGCTTTCTCCACTGTCTGCGCATTCTTTTCCGTGATTTCAGGTTTTCGCGGGATCGGCGGATACAAATCTTCAGGATCGTCCCATTCCTTTGGCAGTTCGACTGGTGCCTGATCCTTCCATTGATCTAGCCATTCCTGCGGCAAGCTGCCATAACAGTTTGAGTTTTCAATCATTTCAAGCCAGATCAGTGACCAGGCTCTTGGGACTACACGCCAAATATCGTAGCCGCCTCCGCCTACGGCAATCCATTTGCCGCCGCAATATTTATGTGCGACTTCATGCGCAAGCTTGGGGATTTCCCGGTAGATTCTCATCGTACTCGATAAATGCGTCAATGGATCGAGATAATGTGCATCTGCGCCATTTTGAGTCAGAATCACGTCGGGTTTGAAAAACTCAGCCACTTCCATCAGTGCATGTCTATAGGCATCCAGCCATGAGTCATCCTCTGTGAAGGCATCGACAGGGATATTGAATGAATATCCATAGCCTTTGCCCTGGCCGCGCTCATTCACATTGCCAGTCCCCGGGAAAAGGTAGCGTCCCGTTTCATGAATCGAAAGAGTGCAGACATTAGGGTCATCGTAAAATGACCATTGGACACCGTCGCCGTGATGGGCATCTGTGTCGACATATAATACGCGGGCATTGTATTTCTCCTGCAAATACTTTATCGCCACAGAGCTGTCATTATAAATGCAAAAGCCTGATGCTTTTCCACGGAAGCCATGATGGAGGCCGCCGCCAAGATGAAGTGCGTGATTGGCCTTGCCGGTCATGACATAGTCTACGGCTGTCAAGGTACCCCCGACAAGCAGAGCGCTTGCTTCATGCATATTTGCAAAAATCGGTGTGTCTTCCGTTCCCAATCCATAGCCTTCCGCTGATTCACCCTTAAGCTTTCCCTGGCCAGCAAGCTTAACAGCGTTTACAAAATTGGGATCATGAACGAGGTGCAGTTCCTCATCCGTTGCCATCCGAGGCGCAACAATCTGTTGATCTTCAATTGCGCCAATCTTGCGCAGCAAATCCAGCGTAAGCTTCAACCGCATCTGGTTGAAGGGATGGTGGCTGCTGAAGCGATAGTTCAGCAGCTCTTCTGAAAAGACGAATACAGAGCGGTCGCTCATGATGAGACACCCGGCAGATTCGGCCAGAGTACATGATGTCCGGCTTTCTTCAAGTCCTTGATCACCGCGATTGGATTCATCGTCTGGATCCTCACAACGAGGATTTTGTAACGTTCATCCTTTTGGTCAGGGTATACAAGCACGCTCTGGATATTTGCTTTCCTCATGCTGATGACAGATGCGATTTCACAAAGCATTCCCGCTTTGTTTGGCACTTTTACTTCTATTTGCGATCCCGGCTGGTGGGCACCTGTAAGCTCAACAAGAGTATGGAGCAGGTCTGTTTCAGTAACGATGCCCACCAGTTTCTTATCCTTGATGATTGGCAGGCAGCTGATATTATGTTCATAAAAGATTGCCGAGATTTCCTCGACAAAATCGAGTGGATGTCCAGTGATTACATTAGTCGTCATAATCGACTTGACTGGGTTCTCAAGTTCACCCTTATGCTCATCCCAATGGAAAACGGACGGAGCGGCATCCTTGATGTCCCGGTCAGACACCAGGCCGATGACACCCTGGTCCTTATCTACAATCGGGATATGGCGGATTTTTTTATCTGCCATTAGCTTGATTGCATCCGCGATTGTATTCTCAGGGAAAAGCGTCGTGACCTCTCTTTTCATAATTTCCTCGACGATCATGATTCCTTCCTCCTTGCATGATGAGGCTTCTTATTAATCATCAATACATAAAACGGTTCATGAACCGCAGCTGGTCGAATTTTTGGACGGACTCAGGCGGAATTCTTTTTCCGATACGTGCCATCAGGCAGTTTGCTGGATGGGAACTGATTTCGGGATCGTCTGTCGCGTACCAGGTAAGGCCGCCGGCATTCATCATTTTTTCCATGACCTTGCGATATTCCCAAACATTCAAGCCGGTTCCTTTTAGGTCCCAATGCCAGTAGTATTCAGTCGTGATAATGATATAATCTTCCATTGCGTCATCCATCATGGAAACCATCAACAAATTCTTGCCAACTCGGCTGCCGCGGAATTCTGGAATGACCTCAATTGCACCAAGTTCGATTAAATCTTCCATTTTTCCTTCAGACCATCTTTCGAGTGGGTCAGGATATAGATAAGTAACATAGCCGACAATCATATGGCCTGAGCGAGCTACGATGATCCTGCCCTCCGGCAGTCCGGCAATCTCAACCAATGCCTTGTGCTGCTGGGCAGGGGGACGGAATGCCACTAAATCTTCGTGGAATTCATAGCTTGCCAGTTTTTCCGGAGAAATAGGGCCTTCAATGATCAAACGGCCATGAGGAGTCTTTAATTCTTTTGCGTTATAAGTCTTTTTATGTTCCATTCAGTCACCACCCGTCAACATTTCAAACGATAATTCTATTATACATAAAATCTAACAAATAAAAGCGCTTTCACAAAATTTTCTGTATTTAGTTTATGACTTTTCGGTGGGGGATAGCAAACCAAAAATAGTCTTTTATCTTCTATTAATATTTTAAAAATTGAGAAAATCGAATTTTTATACTATAATGTATTTTAAATATAAAGCCAAGGGGGATGGATATATGAAAGTGGAAGCGCTACCAGTTACACAAGGGGATCATAACTTAAAGAATTATCAAGAGCTTCATGGCCAATTTGATTGGAGTGAAGCGGAGAAAGAGTTTTCCTGGTCTGAGACAGGCAGAGTCAATATGGCTTATGAAGCGATCGACCGCCATGCTGAAGGATTCAGGAAAAATAAAGTTGCGCTTTATTATCAGGATGGGGTGCGCAAAGAAAAATATACTTATAAAGAAATGAAGGAGCTTTCCAATAAAGCGGGCAATGTGTTTAAAACTTATGGTGATGTCGAAAAAGGCGACCGCGTGTTCATCTTCATGCCTCGTTCTCCAGAACTATATTTTGCTGTTCTCGGGGCGGTCAAGCTAGGCGCAATTGTTGGCCCTCTTTTCGAAGCATTCATGGAAGGCGCTGTCCGTGACAGACTTCAGGACAGCGGGGCAAAGGTACTAGTAACGACGCCTGAGCTGCTTGAGCGTGTTCCTGTGGATGAACTCCCTGACTTGAAGCATATTCTTCTTGTTGGTGACAATATTGAAGAAAACGATAAGTATGTTGATTTCAAGGAAAAGCTAGCTGAAGCCAGCAAAAAGCTTGATATCGAGTGGGTTGACCGTACAGATGGCCTGATCCTGCATTATACTTCCGGTTCGACTGGAAAGCCTAAAGGCGTACTTCATGTACATAATGCGATGGTCCAGCATTATCAAACGGCCAAATGGGTACTTGATCTTAAAGAAGATGATGTCTACTGGTGCACCGCGGATCCAGGCTGGGTAACAGGAACATCATATGGGATTTTTGGCCCGTGGCTTGCAGGAACATCCAATGTCATCATTGGCGGGCGTTTCAATCCGGAGACATGGTATAAGATGATCGAAGAGTACGGAGTGACTGTTTGGTACAGTGCTCCTACAGCATTCAGGATGCTAATGGGTGCAGGGGATGAAGTAGTGAAGAAGTTCGACCTTAGCTGCCTTCGCCATATCCTGAGTGTCGGTGAACCGTTGAACCCTGAAGTTGTAAGATGGGGAATGAAGGTGTTCAACCTGCGCATCCATGATACATGGTGGATGACGGAGACAGGAGCACAATTGATCTGTAACTATCCAAGCATGGAAATCAAGCCTGGATCAATGGGTAAACCAATCCCTGGCGTAAAAGCTGCGATTGTCGATGATCAGGGCAATGAATTGCCGCCATACAGAATGGGCAATCTGGCGATTAAAAAGGGCTGGCCATCGATGATGCATACAATCTGGAACAACCCGCAGAAGTATGAATCTTACTTCATGCCTGGTGACTGGTACGTTTCCGGTGACTCAGCGTATATGGATGAAGATGGCTACTTCTGGTTCCAGGGACGAATTGATGATGTCATCATGACTTCTGGTGAGCGTGTCGGACCATTTGAAGTTGAAAGCAAGCTGGTTGAACACCCTGCAGTAGCTGAAGCTGGTGTCATTGGCAAGCCAGATCCGGTCCGCGGTGAAATCATCAAGGCGTTCATCGCATTGCGTGACGGTTATGAGCAGTCGGACGAATTGATCGAAGAGATTCGCCAATTCGTTAAAAAAGGCCTTGCTGCACATGCTGCTCCACGTGAAATCGAATTCCGCGACAAGCTTCCTAAGACACGTAGCGGTAAGATCATGCGCCGTGTATTGAAGGCATGGGAACTTGACCTCCCAACCGGTGACCTTTCTACAATGGAAGACTAATAGGAAGGTTGAAAGAGCGTGAAACCAGGTTTCACGCTCTTTTTGCGCCTGAAAAAAATGAACACCGCTCCAATAGGGAAGCGGTGTTCTTCTTGCTTATATGCTAATTTCCATTGCCATTCCCGTTTCCATCGCCATTACCATTTCCGTCACCATCACCATCACCATCACCATCTCCTGGAGGTGGCGGCGGTGGTGGCTTAGGTGGATCCTTTGGCTTAGGGTCAGTTGGCGGAGGATCTTTCGGTTTAGGGTCGGCCGGAGGATCCTTAGGCTCTGGCTTCTGTCCAATTTCAATGATATTGGAAGGTGCTGATTCTTTCCCGGCAATATCGACTGCCGTTACATAGAATGATCCGTCACCTGCATTGAAACTCAGAGCTTCCCCTGCCTTGATGCTGCCGACTTTCTTCTTGTTGTTATAGACCCTGTAGCCGACAATGTCATTATCCGGGTGCTTGCCCCATGTGATGGTCTTGCCGGAAAGCTTGATTCCCAATGCTCCAGGAGTCTTGCCATTTTCACTCAGCTTATCATTCGCAACAAGAATCTTGTTCCATGCATCCTTTTTAGGGATCAACTGCTGAGGGTTCCTGATTTTATGGCCGATAATGCTTTCCATATACTCTGGATTCAAAATGACACCTGTATCTGTGAATTCTGCTGGTGTGGAATCAAGGGCAATATAGCGCTTGTCTCCTACAGTAACAAATTTATTTTCAACCAGGCTGTCATCTACCTTAGTTGGAGCATATTTGGCAATAAAGTAATCCGATTCAACAAGTCCTGCTTTCGAACATGCACTTGAAGGCAGCAAACCGGAAACTGCACAATATGATCGCTTGACGATTCCGCCAGGCATCTTGAATCGTTCTTCAGGGTCGACTAACTGAGGAGCAACATCATAAGCGTCATTCATCAGGTCTGCCCAGATGTATTGGGTTCGGACTCCGTAACTTAGCCCTTTGTAACTTCTTTCAAGTGCTTTTGGCGTATCGTATCCAAGCCACACACCGAAAGACACATTAGGGTTGGTAGCTACAAACCACGAATCTATATATTCATGACCTGTACCTGTTTTACCAGCCCAATCAGAACCGAATTTCAATCTGCTTTTAACAGCTGTAGCTGTACCTCTGTTAATAACGTCACGCATCATATCAATCGTTAAGTAAGAAGTCTGTGGACTGAACACATCTACTGGTTCAGATTTATGCTGGAATACGACTTCACCATTTTTGTCGACTATTTTCTCAATCATATAAGCATCAATGAACTTCCCGCCATTAGCGAATGTACCGAATGCGTTGGTGTTTTCTTCGACAGTAACACCTCCGCGTAATGAACCGATAGCGGTAGCTTTGTTGGTATAATCATCTGGTTGCAAATTCGAAAATCCCATTTTATCAAGGAAGTTAGCAGGTCGCTGATTCAGTATATTTTTATATGCAAGAACCGCTGGTACATTATAGGATTTTGTTAGTGCATGTCTTGCTGTTGTCAATCCGCTGTATCTCATATCATAGTTATTAGGCCATGCCTTGTTAGGTCCATTTAAAAATACCTGCACGTCTGGAAGGATTGAACCAGGATGCAATGTCCCGAGCTCCATAGCCGGAGCATAAACCAGAAGTGGCTTCATTGTAGATCCATTTTGTCTTGGAGCTCTTGAAGCATGGTTCGTCTGTTCACGCTTAAAGCTTCGGCCACCAACAAAACTAATGATTTTACCCGTTTTGTTCTCAATCAGAGTAGCACCGATTTCCACCGGCTCTTTGACAACGGTTGTTTTATTCGGATCATCCGGATCCGGAACTTCCTGAGGTTTGTCGCTTCCATAGTAAGGGTAATTCTTTGCAGTTTCCTGCATCTTTTCATAAATTTCTTTATTGATGGTCGTGTAGATCTTATAACCATTCTGGCGGATATCACGGTCTGCAAGCGCCTCGTATTCTGCCATCAATTTATCGTCTTTTTTCAAATCTTGCAGTTCATAGCCATCACGCTCGGCTAAAATTTTCGCCAGGATCTCAACAGAACGGGCCTCAATTTCAAACGTCAAGAAAGGATATTCTTCAACGGTATTATCACTTGGGACCTCTTTTACAAAGTCTTTAGTGATATCATAGTTGATCGCTTCCTTAAACTCTTGATCAGAAATAAATCCAGCTCCATGCATTCTCGAAACAACTGTCTTGTACCTGGATAGGCCAGGCTCAAGCCCAGCTGGGTCCTTCAGCTTGCCGTGGTCGCTGCTGAATGGCGTATAGCCGAATGGACTTTGTGGAAGTCCGGCAATGAAAGCGGCCTGAGGCAAGGACAGATCCTTCGCGTCTTTACCGAAGATTCCTTTTGCTGCAGCCTGTACACCGGCAATGTTGCTGCCGTTCGCGTTGCGTCCAAATGTAGCGACATTCAGATAGGCTTCAAGGATTTCTTTTTTATCAAAGAATTTCTCGAGACGAAGTGCGAGCAGGATTTCTTTCGCTTTTCGCTCGAATGATACTTCATTCGTCAGGATTTGGTTCTTGATTAGCTGCTGTGTCAATGTACTTCCCCCGGAAGATGTCGCTGAGTTTGTGACCTCCTGGAAAAGTGCACGCAAGATAGCTTTTGGAACAACTCCATCATGCTCGTAAAAATACTCATCTTCCGTTGCGACTACAGCATTTATCAAATGCTTTGACATATCGTCAAGCTTGACTTCCTCACGGTAGAGATCTGTTCGGAGCTTGCCAAGATAGACATCATTATCAAAATATAAATCCGAGGTTTCTTCATAGTTGTAAATATCTTTCCTCATGTTTTCATAAGGTCGGATTTGTTCATCTTTGACAAGGGATGCGAAGTAGCCGGCACCTGCTCCTGCGGCGAAGCCGCCGCCGAGAACCAATACAATGATCAATAACAACAGCATGTTCCAGACAACCGAATAAGTAATCCGGGCTCCTTTTACGGTCTTTTTATTCGTAAAAAAAGCACCAAAGGATTTAAGCTTCTCTTTCCAAGCCTGTTTTCCTTCATGCATTCATATCATTCCCCCTAAAATCACATACATTATAGCATAAACATGCTGTCGAATAGATGTTAATCTGAATTTTTCTGAAAATTTATGTCGAATTTGACAACTATTAGTCCTTTATGGTAAAAATGCTTTATTAACTTTATAGCAAAAAGCTGTGAAGGGAATGAGTAGTGCTTCTGTCAATGTTCCAGAAAGCCGGCGGGTGCTGTGAGCCGGTACAAACAGAAGGACGAATTACCTCCCCGAGCGCCGCAGTGAACAGAGAACTTAGTAGCCGCGGACGGTTTAACCGTTATTTTATTGAGTGGAAGACATTTTTTATTTTGTTTTCAAGCCGGGTGGTACCGCGCATACAGCGCCCCTGCATTTATTGCAGGGCGTTTTTTATTGGGCGAAAATCCGGTTGCGAAATATATTTTGAATGGAGGAAGAAGAAATGGAATTACTTAAAGATCTCGAATGGCGCGGGATTATTTACCAGCAAACAGATGAAGAGGGAATAAAGGACCTGCTATCCAAGGAGAAAATTTCACTTTACTGTGGTGTTGATCCAACAGCGGACAGCATGCATATTGGGCATCTTCTTCCGTTTCTAACATTGCGCCGCTTCCAGAATGCAGGTCATCGCCCGATCGTCCTGGTTGGAGGAGCGACTGGTCTGATTGGTGACCCAAGCGGAAAGAGTGAGGAACGTAAGCTGCAAACCCTGGAACAGGTTCAGTTGAATGTAGACGGAATCAGAAAGCAGTTGGAGCAAATTTTCAGCGTGGAAGGTGAAAACGGTGCGCTGATGGTCAACAATTACGATTGGGCCGGGTCCATGGATGTCGTTACATTCCTGCGTGACTTCGGTAAGCATGTTGGCGTAAATTACATGCTGGCCAAGGATACAATCGCTTCAAGGCTTGAAACAGGTATTTCGTTCACAGAATTCACTTACACGATCCTGCAAGCGATGGATTTCTTCCATTTATATGAAAAACACGACTGTAAGCTCCAGATTGGAGGAAGCGACCAGTGGGGCAATATTACGACTGGTCTCGAATTGATCCGTAAAATGTCTGCAGAAGGATCAAAGGCTTTCGGCCTGACAATTCCGCTTGTCACGAAAGCAGATGGAACGAAATTCGGTAAGTCAGAAAGCGGCGCTGTATGGCTTGACCCGGAAAAAACGTCACCATATGAGTTCTACCAGTTCTGGATTAACACAGCTGATGCTGATGTTGTGAAGTACTTGAAATTCTTCACTTTCTTAGAAAAAGAAGAAATCGAAGCGTTGGAAAAAGCGGTAGAGGAAGAACCACATCTTCGCAAGGCTCAAAAAGCTCTTGCAGAAGAAATGACACGCATGATCCATGGTGAAGAATCCCTTCAGCAGGCAATCAGGATTTCAGCAGCCCTTTTCAGCGGTGATATCAAAAACCTGAGCGCTGATGAAATCAAGCAAGGCTTCAAGGACGTTCCCTCTTTTACAGTTGAAGGGGAAGAAGAACAAGGTCTAGTCGACTTGCTCGTTGCAGCAAAAATCTCGCCATCCAAGCGCCAGGCGCGTGAAGATGTATCAAACGGCGCTGTCTCCCTGAACGGAGAGCGTGTAACCGATACGGCATATGTACTTGGCGGTGCAGACAAGATCGATGGACAGTTCACGATCGTTCGCCGCGGCAAGAAGAAGTACTTTATGATTAAATACTAGAGTTTGATGTGGAAAACCAGCTATATATATGAAGAAAACAGCCATCCTGGAACCCAGGTGGCTGTTTCTTTTATAAATAAGATATCAGTTTTTAGCTTTTTCGATCACATTTTCGAATATATCAGCGGATTTTCGAATATATTGACCACTTTTTCGAATATATCGACCACATTTTCGATTATATCGACCAACTTGGAAGAACAAAGGCTAGGAGATGAGGAATAGAAAAAAACAAAAACCCCAGCCAAATCGGCTGGGGTTCTTTATGCACTCTATTAACGAGAGTAGAACTCAATAGTCCTACAAACCCTAGTGTTTTCAAGGCTTGAGGCGGTTATATTGAAAACCTCCCCCAAAACCTCCCCCAATATTAGAAATGTAATGCTTGGCTGAATGCAATAACTGATTCTTCTTCCATCTCTTTAAAGATGTGACCGTAAGTATCCCAAATCATTTGGGGTGTATTACCTAACCGATCAGCAATAACATTAACAGGTTGTTTCTGGCTAATCAAAATAGTTGCATGGGTATGACGTAATCCATGTGGAGTAATTCGTTTTAACTTCGTTTTTTTGATGATTCGGTCAAAACTATATTTTAATGTGTTTTCTCCGGTTGGAGTACCAGATTGATATGAGATAAAAACAAAGTCATCGTCTGAAATGTGTTTACCGAATGATAGCTTTGTCATCTTGCACCAAGTACGGTACAGTTTTAATTGGCTTACTAAAATATTATCAACTCTGATAGTCCGGTAACTATTTTTCGTTTTAGGAGTACGGGCCCCTTTTTTATCTCTAGTACGTTCAACGGTAATTTTATTATTTTCTAAGTCTATATTATTCCACTTTAACCCTAAAGCTTCACCTTTCCTCACACCTGTATATGCTAAAAGTAAGATGAGTGTGTAATTAGTAATATTCTCTAATTCCTTAGCAGCTTTAAGAAATTCATTCAATTCCTTAGCTGTGAGAAAGTTATCGTTTACCTCTTCAACTGGAATGGTTATTTTCTTGAAACGATTGCGTGGAATAATTTCATCATCCACTGCTGCGTTAATCGCAACCTTAAAGAGCCGATGAAATAATTGTACTGTACTAGGTTCATAATAATCCAAAAGTTTATTAATATATACTCGTTTATAGGTGGTCTTGTCTAATTCGGCTAACTTATATTTTCCAAGCATCGGCTTCATTTGATATTTAATAGCATTTTCTCGTTGCAATTGTGTTGTAATTTCCCAGTCATTTTTATGAGTTTCAAACCAAATATCCAGCCACTCTGAGACTGTTAAATTCGAATTCTCCACTTGCTTTACTTCACCATTGAGAATACTAGCCTTTACTTCAAGTAAGGCACGGTATGCAACTTTTTCGGACTTTAATCCCTGTTGAGACTTTTCTCTCCTTTTTCCGAGAGCATCATAATATCGATAACGGTATCCCCATAATTTTTCATTTTTAACATTAAAGTAATAGTATAAATCATTATCTTTTTTGGACTTGTATTTTTTCATGAATATCTTCCCTTTCAAACGTGGACAGACGCTTATGGGGGATTGATATTAAACGGCATCACCTCCTAAAATTTAATAATGTCATTCAAAACCATTTTCATTAACTTTTAGATTAATGGCTTTAATAGCATTTTCAATTATATTTATTATGTTTTCTGCGGTCTTTTTTTCTGTTTTAGCTAAAGGGTTAGCAGGTTGCTTCCTTAGTTTAATAATGTTCACTAAATCCGTATAAAATGATTCAGCAGTAATATCATAACCTAAATGTATTTTTAGATCAGACTCAAGCTTTTCTCTTAATGAAAGACCTTCAATGTATTCTGTAGCCCATTCAGGTTCAGCACCGTTTCTTATTATAGAGTTTGCTATTATTTGGTCTAATCTTAATTCAAGGGCATGAAAGGCTTCTGTATATACATTAAAGAATGTAACATCATCTAGTAGTTGGTCAGGAGTTTTATTTATAGTTTTCTTAGCATGATCTAGATAAGCCTCATATAGATTAATTTGAATAACTTTTCCCTTTTCTAATGGTGGTTCTTCTTTATATATTTCCTCATATTCCTCTTTTGATATAGGGTTTTGATTCTCTTTTTCTATGCCTTCAATAAAAGCTCCAAATAAATCGTAAAACTGCTTAAACTCTTCGGAATACATAATCTCTTTGGTAAGATTACTACCTTTATATTTACCCTCTAAAAATCCGGGGAATTTTTCTTCTACTTTTAATAGAGAAAACATTAATGGATTTTCTACTAAAGTAAAGAACCTTTTAACATCTTCTGGCGCCTTTTCAACAAATGAGGCCCACTGTAACTTTTTGGCATCTCCATCTGTGATTTCTGCAAGTGCCTGATTCAATTTATCACTTGCTGGAGGGGTTTTTCCATTTTGAAGTTTACTTAAATAAGGTTTTGTTGCTGCTATTCCTTGTTGTCTAAGTTTTAATGATATTTCATCTAAAGTTAATCTTGATTTTTTAATATAACATCTTAATAAATCTGCATAATTCATATCCCCACCTCTTTGATAATTATTATCTAATATTGATATAAAAATAGCAACTTTAAATGTTTGAAAAATTTCCGAGGGTTATTTTTTGCCTGATAAAACAAAGTGTTGTTATTATAAGTTTAACAAAAGTTTGATTTGTTTGTTTAATAATTAACGAATGCATTAAAAATCAATCAGAATGTTAAACAAACTATATTAACTTACGAATATGAAACAAATTAAGTCCATTTAAAGTTTTACGAGAAAATGGAGAAATAATTTGTTTTAACAAAAAAACAAAAAGCGGAGGAAGATTACATGCAAATGGCACAGATAAAAGTTGATGTTAATCAAGATGAGGTTAGAAATTATATTAATCAAAAACTAGAAGAGTCTATAGAAGAAGCGTTATTTATTTGGGATGTTGATCAAATGTCTAAACGAACATGTATGAGTAGATCAACCTTAGAAGTTGAGTTTTTACGTGATCCACGAATGAAATTATTGGAAAGAAGAAAAGAAAAAGGTAAGAGGTACTGGTTTTATGAAGAATCGAAACGTGTGATAAGAGAAATTATGAACGAATGGTAAAAAGAAGTATAGACAACTAGTTATAGAGGTAAATAGATAAATAAAAAAATAGTAGTGGACAGACGCTTAATCTATTTGCTAGTTTCAACCATTTATACTGAAAAATAAACTAAGTTTTTAACCGAATTTAATTAATTGTAATCAAGCAGAACAACAGATTATTACAAAGGTCGAATTCAATGCTCCAACATTGATTTTTAAAAATTAATACACTACCAATATATCAAAAGACCATAATTTTGATCTAGAAAATTTAAGTAGATTTTAACAATTAATACTGTACGAAATGATGGTGATATTATGAATGAAAGCCAAAGCATAAAACTAGCAAGTGATTTTTTTAATGCTTTATATGGCAAAATTAATAATGGTTTTCTACCTTTGTGGACTTCTGAAAATAAAGAAACTAAATGGTATGAAGTTAAGGAAATAGAAACAGCTGCTTTTGATTCAACGATGTTAGCTAAGGAATATAACGTATATATTGGTGTGGGTTTACGAAAAGAACGACTTGGTAAGTATGAGAGAGGTAGAAACACGGATATTTTATATTTACCCGGTGTGTGGGTGGAAATTGATATAAAGGGTGGAAAACATGCAGCTAAGAACCTTCCAAATGAACAAGAAGCAAAAGTTATATTAGATACATTTCCTTTAGAGCCGTCTATTATGATTAATAGTGGTGGTGGATGGCATTGTTATTGGTTGTTTGATGAAGCAGTACGTATATTAACGGAAAATGATCGTGAAAGTGCTGATAGAATGCTGAAGAGATTTCAATCAGTATTCATTCGATTAGCAAAAGAAAAAGGACTTCACATTGATAATACAAGTGACTTAGCAAGGGTTTTGAGGGTTCCGGGTACATATAATCGTAAGGAACAACCGAAGTTAGTAAGCACCTTGAAAATGTCTGATCACCGCTATTCATTAATGGAATTGCGCAATGCAATCGAAGAATTGGAAATAAAAAACCCTTCAAATAACAATCATGGGATAAAAGATAGAAAGCCTCAACTGCCAGATGCAAAAGTTAAACCCATTATAGAAGGTTGTAATTTCATTCAATCTTACTTAGATAACAAAGAGAGTGCTACATATTCCGAATGGATGGCTGCACTTTCAATCGGCGCTTATTGTGAAAGTTATGAAAAGATTTGTCATGAATGGAGTGTGGGACATCCAAGTTACACAGAAAGTGAAACGAATCGAAAAATAACAGAAATTCGCTCAAAAATGAAACCAAGAACCTGCAGTTCAATTAACGAAGAGTTTGGTGTATGTAACGGTTGTAAATATTCTAATATCATTAACAGTCCTATCGCAATCGGAATGAAAAATAATATCGCTGATGCACATTCTTCCAATACAATGGTCCCATTACCTTATTTCATAGCTGGTAACAAGCTATTTAAGACTGTGACCAGAAAAGTAAAAGGGGTGGAAGTTGAAGAAGAGGTAATAGTTTCACGTATGGCTCCAAAGATAATAAAAGAGTTTTCAAATATCGAAAGAAACAGCGTTCATTATGAGATAACGTGGATGAATCGGGGGCAAGAAAAACATGAAATTGTACCGGCCAGTACTCTATCCACTAGAAAAGAACTACTAACATTAGCAGATAAAGGTTTTTCTGTAAACGATATAAATTACAAAGATTTGATTAACTATTTTGATAAGTATTTATCATTCAATGGGTTGGAACATTGCCATATGGTTGAGAGGTTAGGCCGTATTAAGAATAACTTTATTCATCCATTAGAGTCTTGTGGTGTGGAGATTGTACCTAACGACATTGGAGAACGCCAGTTACTTGAAGGGTTCGAAATAAAAGGGACTCCAGAAACTTGGAAAAATGAAGTATTGGATCGAATTAAGGCGTACCCCAAAGTGCTATTTATTGTTTTGGCTTCTTTTGCATCAGTTATTTTACACGATTTAGAAGTAAGTCCTTTTATTATAGACCTATCCGGGCCAACTTCACAGGGGAAGTCAACATCCTTACAGGTTGCTAGAAGTGTTTGGGGCAGTGAGAGCTTAATAAACGAATGGAATGCAACCAGAGTTTCCATAGAGCGTAAGGCTGGGTTCTTAAATAGTTTTCCTTTATTTATGGACGATACTCGAAAGGCTGATGAACGAATATTACAATCAGTTATTTATATGTTTAGCGGTGGTCGCTCTAAAGGTAGAGGAAGTCTAAAGGGATCACAAAGAGAAGCGACTTGGAACAATATTTTGATAAGTACTGGTGAAGTTTCCTTAGCGGATTACGCTGCAAAGGCGGGGGGTGCGGCGGCAAGGATTATCTCAATTGTAGATCAACCGTTTGTTAAAGTCGATCATCAATTTTTTTCGGATATATATAAGGCAATGAACGAAAATCATGGGGCTATTGGTGTTGAATTTATAAAATATTGGCGGGAGAAAAGGAACATTTTCATTCGCGAGTTTTATAAATTCAAAGAATTATATATGAAAAAATCGAAGGATAACGAAGTTTTAACAAGGTTAAGTCTATACTATGCATCTGTTCATTTTACAGGTTCAGTTTTAAATAAAGGTTTTAATTTTGATATAGATTTAAATACACTAGTCTGCCTTTTTGATGAAATAGCAAAGGAAAATCATGCACTGGATAAGCCTAAAGAGATACTTGAACAAATGTTATATGAGTTAGATAGTACAAGAAATGATATCTATTATGATAATCTACCTAATGATATAAAGGCCGTTTATCATCACAACACGATTTGCTTGATGCCAAGTTTCTTAAAGAAATTTCTTGGACCTGAAGAAAAAATGATTAGGCGTGAGTGGGCAAAGAGAGGGTATACCCAACAGTTTACACGAAATGAAAAAGTTGTTGATTATAAACAAATCAAGCATGGTAATAATAAATTCACTGCAGTTGTTTTGAATCCGTCTTGTATTAAGGAGTTAGGGTTTGATTTTACAATTGAAAATCCTTGCAGTACCCAAAGTACGCAAATGATTCAACAAAGTTAGATTCTGTGTACTGCAATAGATGTTGATAAATAAAGTATTTAAACATATTGGTACTCAAAGTACTCAAAGTACTCTAAATAATAATGTACATGTAATTCTCCGGAAAATGTTCTAATAAAATAATATTTTTTTATTTAGTAGAGTGATAATTAAATTAGAGTACTCTGGGTACTTTCTGTACTTTGACGAAGAAAGACTGTAACAAAAGGGTTTCATAATACTAAAATAATAAATGACTGTGTACTTTTGTGTACTCAATAGTGAATTTTAATTATTCCCAGAGAAAGTGTAATGGTAGTTTGTGGATAATTAATAGAATTGTAGCAAAGTCATTTTTATATAGAAGAAATGAATTGATATTTTTGTTGTCGGTAGTAGTTATCTTATTTTTGAATAAAGGAAGGGGAATAATATGTATTTTGCTAACGATGAACATTTAGAAAATTATAAATGGCTGATGCAATTATATGCTTTAAGCCACGGTAAAGATTTAGAGTATGAAGCAAATATTTATATCGCTTCATACCCCGAAGTATTTAAATGTTTTTGTAAGGATAATATTGATCTAAGCTGTGGTCCCCTTGCTGATATTTTTGACGATGAACGTGGTCATAATGCTGCTGCGTTGACAGGTTCAACCATAAGAATGGTTGATTTAGGAATGTCTCTTTATAATGATTATAAGGTTTCGGTAGCGGAAATCATTTGTGCTGTGAACGATGAAAAGTTAGTAGATGTATGTATTGAGGCTATACGTATTAGAGCAGGAAAGTATCGATAATGACTTTATAACAAGGAATATTAATAAAGCTTTTTATATAAAAAGTAAGCGAGATTTAGAGACACGTTTTGAAAACTTTATGATTAAGGAGTTGTTTTAAAATGATTGTTATTGTTGATAAAATTGGAACTGGTTCTGAATGTGATCCAATCAGACCAGACACAACTGCTTCTGATTGGCAAGTTGTTGAAGAGCTTGAGACAAAATTTGTTATTGAAATATTAGATGATAACGTCTGACTAACGGATTTCATTATAAGAGGGGGTTAATTATGCCTTGTGTAAGCTTAGCTCATTACAGAATCACAATTACTCCCCCAGACCATTTACTCATTAGAAGGATAAAAAAGGATCGGTTGTTTATTTTTACGAATAACCGATCCTTTTATTTAAATCTATTGTAGATACTTTTTTATTTCCTCAGATTTAGGCACTTTTCCTGAAACTATTAACTGTTCGTCAACAACGAGTGCAGGTGTACTCATAACCCCATATTTTGCAATTTCCTTAAAATCTGTTACTTTTTCAATAGCAGCATCTATACCAAGTTCTTCAATTGCTACTTCTACATTGTTTGCTAATCTTTTACAATTTGCACAACCGGGTCCTAATACTTTAATAATCAATTTAAGCATCTCCTTAACAATATAATATGGTGAAAAATATGGTAATCCCTATGAAAATAGGAAATCCAGCGAATTAAATGTGTAACCAATAATAATAATTCCTAAAGCACATATAGCGATAAAAGTAGCTAATAATTTTGGCTTCACTACTTTACTTAACATAATTAGAGAAGGCAGGGATAAAGCTGTAACGGCCATCATAAAAGAAAGGATGGTTCCTATTTCTACACCTTTTCCAAATAAAGCTTCTGCAATTGGTAAAGTTCCAAAAATATCAGCATAAATAGGTATGCCAACAAGGGTTGCAATTAAAACAGCAAATGGGTTGTTCTCTCCGATAACTGTTTCAATAACCGATTGTGGAATCCAATTATGAATCAATGCACCAATTCCAACACCAATAAGAATGGCGTACCAAACCTTTTTATAGATGGACTTTACCTGTTCAACAGAATAGTTGATTCTGTCCTTATAAGTTAACTCTTCTATTTGTCCATCTATGTTGCTGTGTCCTGATGTTACAAAGGATTCTACCTGATTTCCTAAATTCAATTTATCAATAAGTGTACCGCCAATTACGGCAAGGATTAAACCAACAATTACGTAAATGGCAGCGATTTTCACTCCGAAGAATGACGTTAATAAAAGAAAAGAAGCAAGGTCTACCATCGGTGAAGAAATTAAAAAAGAAAAAGTGACACCTAATGGTAAACCTGCAGATGTAAAACCGATAAAGATGGGTATACTGGAACAACTACAGAAGGGAGTAATCGTTCCAAGTAATGCACCGAGAATATTTCCTTTTATCCCTTTGATCCCGCCCAAAAGTTTTTTTGTCCTTTCAGGTGGAAAATAACTTTGGATATAGGATATGAAAAAGATTAAAACAGTCATTAAAATAAAAATTTTAATGGTGTCATAGATAAAAAAATGTATACTTCCTCCGAGTCTTTCTTCAATAGGAAGTTGAAAAACTCTTTGCACAAGCAATTTGACTAGATCAGAAAGCCATTCCATTTTGAGAAGCTGGTCATTCAGCCACGAAAATATCTCCATAATATTTTCCTTCTTTCTATTGTTCTTACCTTAAATAAGGAAGAACCTTTTCTCTTTGCAGACGATAGACGGTGAAACGTCCTTCTTTCCGAGACCTAATCACATTTCCTCTTTCTAGGAGTTTCAAATGATGTGAAACAGTAGAGGTTGGAATATCCAAACCAGATACTATTTCACACATACATAAGTCATCAATCGCTAACATCCCAATAATTCTTAATCGCGTCTCATCCCCCAACGCTTTGAAAAACTCTGCTTTTTCCATTCGTTTATCATTTTCTTTTAAAAATGGTAGTTCTTCTTCAGATTGATTTACAATGTTTTTTGTTTCTTGATTATCTTTTACAGTTGTTTTTGTTGAAAGTGGTATTTCCATATGCATATGTTTCAACCTCCTACTATAAGTATAAAACTAGTTTTATAGTTTTGTTGTTTTTTATTATTAACTTTTTGTGAACAATAATTAGGTTTATTGAAAAATAGCAGTTGGAAGTGGTCGATACTATAGTAAATAGAACTTCCCTTGACCCTGTACTATGGTACAGGGTTTATAATATATTTGAGGTGAGATAGATGCGATATCGTATTGGGGGACTAGCTGAAAAGTGTGGTGTTAACAAGGAGACTATTCGGTATTATGAGCGTTTAGGTTTAATTCCAGTGCCAAATCGTACCGAAAAAGGATACAGAATGTATTCTCCACAAACGGTTGATCGATTACATTTCATAAAACGGATGCAGGAATTGGGTTTTACCTTAAATGAAATTGACAAATTGCTAGGGGTTGTTGATCACAACGAAACAAAGTGCCGTGACATATATGATTTCACTGTTCTTAAATTAGGGGACATCCAGCGTAAAATTGAAGATCTAAAAAAAATGAACAAATGTTGATAGACCTTAAAGAAAGATGTCCTGAAAACAAAAATATTTACGAATGTCCTATTATCGAGGCTTTAATGAATTAAGAAAAGAAAACAGTAGAAAATTTACGAAATAATAAATTTTTAAAGGTAGAAGTATTATGGGGGATTGTTGTAGTAACGTCAAAGAAATAAAAGTTGAAAATAATGGTAGTTGTCCATCATGCAAAAATAAGGCTAAGAATGTAAAGTTAATTACACTAAAATCATTACTTAAACCATCTGCATTAGAAACATTAAATGCTAAAGAAAATCATTATTTTTGTTCAAATAAAGTCTGTGATGTAGTCTATTTTGATACGAATAATAAAAAGTACCTTGTATCTGACTTGAAGGTAGCTGTACATCAAAAAGATGAATCAGCAACTACACCAATTTGTTATTGTTTTGATTGGACAAAAGAAAAAATTAAACAATATGTGGAAAATGGACTTACTCCTAAACCAGTAGAACATATTCGCGAAAACATAAAAGAAAACCGATGTGGCTGTGAGGTAAACAATCCACAAGGTAGTTGTTGTTTAGGGAATGTTACAACTTATATAAAAAACATATCTTAATAAAAAGAGCTAGATATAAATTTTCACTGCTTTCGTTTTCAACAAATAAAACAAGATGCAGTAATAAAACATAAAGCACACATCTATTTAAAATGATATGTGCTTTTATGATTATGATGTTTGTTTATCTTTGGAAATAAATAGTAAAAGCTGAGTAACAATAGCAAGAATAGGCAACTCTAACAGAGGACCAATAACGAGTGTTAAAGCAATTAAAGGTTGGTCTGGGAATGCAGTCATGGCAATTGCTAAAGCGATTGGAGAATTTCTTGCTAGAGTAGTTAAACCCAGACTTGCTCTGTCCTTGTATGGAAACTTCATAAGCTGTCCAACCTTTTGGCCAACAACAAAATTAATGATGAAAAATAAAAGGATCGGAATGGTGATTTGCCACATTAAATCTAGGTTATCAAGCAATAGTTGTCCTTGCGAAGCAAACATCGCAACGATAGCAAGACTAAGAAAAATAATAGGTAACACGCTGAGGTTAGAGATAAGGTTGTCTCTTAACTGTTGTTTGTTTCTCAAGACCATTTTTGTTAGAAAAGCTAAAACTAAAGGTAAGAATAGAGCAATTAAAATACTATCCATCAGAAATGAAAATTCTATAACCCCTGTTGTTCCCCCAAAAATAAGAAGATAAATAGGCAACAAAATGACCTGTAAGATTAAGTTTAGAGGTAAGATAGCTGTTGATAATGCAACATTTCCTTTTGCGATCCCTGTGAAGATTAAGTACCAATCAGTACATGGTGTAACCATCAGCATAATGAATCCAATATATAATGCTGGATTGTCACCTAAAAAACCTAATGCTAGTAGCCATGCTAAAATAGGTGTCCAAACAAAGTTTATAATGATTGAAGTATATGTAAACTTAATGTTTTTAAAAGCTATCCATATTTCTTCAATAGGAATTTGTAAGAAAGTAATATACAACATAGCTACTAGTATAGGGACAATAAAACTTTCCGCATTAGCTCGTATTAGTTCTACTTGTCCTATGCTTAAACCAATAATTACAGCTAAAAAAATAATAAAAGTATATAACTTTTCGATTAAATTCATTGTAATCTCCTAACAATAATAAATAAAATACAATCGTTACTTTATCATAAATTGATGCGTATAAGAATTAATTGTTTTGATATTACAAAGGTTTTTGTTTTCATTTTTTCTTAATAAATTAATAAAAAAACAGTTGCAAAACATATATAAGTGAAATATTATATAAGTAAATTATTATATAAGCGAATTGTTATTTGTTTATATTTAGGTCAATGTGGGAGGTGTACATCTTGCAATTAGCCACGGTAGAGATTGAAAAAGTTGCAGCTATCTTAAAGCTCTTAGGTGATAAGACAAGATTAACGATGGTAAAAATGCTGGCCACGAATGATTATTGTGTTTGCGAATTTGTTGAAATTTTTAAAGTGAGCCAACCTGCTATTAGTCAGCATGTTCGTAAATTGAAGGATCTTGGAATTGTTACGGAAACTAGAAAAGGGCAATGGATTATTTACTCATTGAATAAAGATAGTGACTATTATCCATTAATCACAGATTTACTGCAACGTCTTCCCAATCAAGATTATAAACTACAGGAATTAGAGGAACAGGGGTTACGTATCTCGTGTGACTAATGGAGGTAAGGAATTTGATAACTGCAATATTAGCATCAGTCATTTTTTTGGCAACACTCATTTTAGTTATTTGGCAGCCTAAAGGATTGAATATCGGTTGGTCTGCCTGTGGTGGAGCCATCCTAGCTTTACTAGTGGGTGTAGTCGGTTTTAACGATGTGTTCGAAGTTATCGGCATTACTTGGAACGCAACATTATCTTTTGTCGCTATTATCATTATTTCATTAATCTTAGATGAGATTGGATTATTTGAATGGGCCGCACTGCATATGGCAAGAGCTGCTAAAGGTAATGGAGTAAAAATGTTTGTCTATGTCAGTATTTTAGGAGCGATTGTTGCTGCATTATTTGCTAATGATGGCGCTGCCTTAATCCTGACACCGATTGTCCTAGCGATGGTGCGTAATTTGAATTTTAAAGAAAAACTAGTGTTTCCTTTTATTATGGCAAGTGGATTTATCGCAGATACAACTTCATTGCCATTTGTTGTCAGTAACTTAGTTAACATTGTATCTGCCGATTTCTTTGGAATTGGGTTCGTAGAATATGCTTTTAGGATGGTTATACCGAACTTATTCTCATTGCTTGCAACGATTACGGTGTTATTAGTGTATTTTAGAAAAAACATTTCAAAAACGTATGATTTATCTAAATTAAGACAACCGATAGATGCCATTAAAGATCCAAAAATGTTTCGTCTCTCATGGGTTGTTTTGGGGATATTACTAATTGGATACTTTTCAAGTGAATTCATTAATATTCCTGTTTCAATTGTGGCAGGGATAATTGCTATTGTCTTTTTATTGGTGGCTCGAAGGAGTAAAGTCGTTAATACAAAAGCAGTTATTAAAGGCGCTCCGTGGAATATCGTGTTTTTCTCAATTGGAATGTACATTGTTGTATATGGTCTAGGAAATGCATGGCTAACCAATTCATTAGCTAGTGTTATTCAGGCAACTGCCGAGCAAGGGTTATTTGTTGCGACGATAGGAATGGGCTTTATTGCAGCTTTCCTATCATCCATCATGAATAATATGCCAACGGTTATGATTGATGCATTAGCCATTGCTGAAACCAATACTTCAGGTGTTATCCGAGAGGCGCTGATTTATGCGAATATCATTGGATCTGATTTAGGTCCAAAGATTACACCAATTGGTTCTCTTGCAACTTTAGTGTGGCTCCATGTTCTATCTCAAAAAGGGGTTAAAATTTCATGGGGAACTTATTTCAAGACGGGTATTGTTTTAACAATCCCAATCTTATTTATCACTTTACTAGGTCTGTTTTTAACTTTATTAATTATCTAAAAGGAGAATGATATTATGTCTAAAAAAACAATTTATTTCTTATGTACAGGTAATTCATGCCGTAGCCAGATGGCAGAAGGATGGGCTAAAAAGCATCTCAGTGATGAATGGGAAGTAAAAAGTGCCGGAATTGAAGCACATGGATTAAATCCAAATGCTGTTAAAGCCATGAGTGAAGTAGGTATTGACATTTCAAATCAAACTTCAGACATTATAGATCCTGAAATTCTAAATAATGCGGACTTTGTTGTAACTTTATGTGGAGATGCTGCGGATAAATGTCCGATGACACCACCACACGTAAAACGTGATCATTGGGGCTTTGATGATCCCGCAAAAGCAGAAGGTACAGAGGAAGAAAAGTGGGCTGTATTCCAACGTGTTCGTGATGAAATTGGTGAAAGAATCCAACGCTTTGCGGAAACGGGAGAATAAGCAGACAATAGAATAACCAAGAGGATTTCCTCTTGGTTTTCTTTAAATAAACAAATAAGTAAATGCTTATTTAATAATATATTGGGAGGCTTTTACATGAATAAAGTTGAGATTTTTGATCCTGCAATGTGTTGTTCCACGGGAGTATGTGGACCAAGTGTTGATCCAGAGTTAACTAGAGTAGCGTCTGCTGTTTATTCATTAGAGTCAAAGGGCTTTAATATTAAACGATACCAACTAACAAGTGATCCTGATAAGTTTGCGGAAAATGAAGAAATAAACCGTGTATTTATAGAAAAAGGACCGAATGCCTTACCAGTGGTTTTAGTTAATGACAAGTTAGTAAAAGTGGGAAGCTACCCTACAAATGAAGAATTTGCAGAATGGTTTGGAGTAAAACCAGAAGAATTATATGAAAAACCAAAATCACGAATTTCGTTTAATTTAAATCAACTATAATCCATTCGAAAGAAGGCAAAAGATATGTATCCATTATTTAGTCCGAATCATGTTGATACTCAATTTTTATTTTTAACAGGAAAAGGCGGAGTAGGAAAAACATCGACAGCTTGTGCAACAGCAGTAGCATTGGCGGATAGTGGAAAAAGTGTATTGTTAATAAGTACAGATCCTGCTTCTAATCTGCAAGATGTATTTGGAATCGAACTTACAAGCACCCCAAAAGCAGTGCCAGCCGTTGAAAATTTATTTGCAAGCAATATTGACCCAGAAGCATCCGCAAAAGCTTACCGTGAAAGTGTGGTTGGTCCATATCGTGATAAATTTCCAGAAGCAGTAGTGGCTACGATGGAAGAACAATTGTCAGGTGCTTGTACGGTTGAAATTGCTGCATTTGATGAGTTTACGGGTTTTCTTACAAATAGTGAAATTACAGATCAATATGACCATATTATTTTTGATACAGCGCCAACTGGTCATACGTTACGCCTTTTACAACTCCCAACAGCTTGGAATGGATTTTTAGAAGAAAGTACGCATGGCGCATCCTGTTTAGGCCCTTTATCTGGGTTAGCAGATAAAAAGAGTCTTTATTCAAACGCAGTATCTGCCCTTTCTAACCCTTCTAAAACGACGCTTATATTGGTAACCAGACCAGATGTTTCATCTCTTTTAGAAGCAGATCGTGCTTCAAAGGAACTGAAAGAAATTGGAATTAAAAACCAAATGCTCATTATAAATGGCCTTCTTCAAAATCACAATGAGAACGATGAAATCTCATCTGCTTTTTATCATCGACAAAGAGATGCGTTAAAACAAATTCCGGATAATTTACATGAGACTATTACGTACTCGTTACCGTATGTTTCCTATTCTTTAACAGGTGTAGAAAACCTTCGAAACTTGTTTAAACCATCCAAAGTTTTAGCAACTTTGAATGAAGAAATTCCATCCGTAAATCTTCCGGGATTACAAGCTGTCATTGATGACTTTTCAGTAAAAGGTACAAAGTTGATTTTTACAATGGGTAAAGGTGGTGTTGGAAAAACAACTGTTGCATCAGCTATCGCAGTTGGCTTAGTTGAAAAAGGACATCAGGTCCATTTAACCACTACAGATCCGGCAGCACATTTGGACTATCAATTCCAAAGTGGTCATCTAAATCAAAACCTAACCATTAGCAGCATTAGTCCGAAAAAAGAGGTTGAAAAGTACAAAGCTGAAGTGCTTTCGAAATCGAGTAAGGATTTAGATGAAGCTGGACTTGCTTATTTAAGAGAAGATTTAGAATCACCATGTACAGAAGAAATTGCCGTTTTCCAAGCCTTTGCAGAAGTTGTAGCTAAATCGGAAAATGAGATTGTCGTCATTGATACAGCACCCACAGGGCATACCTTACTATTATTAGATGCCTCAGAGTCTTATAGTAAAGAAATCGAAAGGTCAACAGGAGAAGTGCCAGAAAGTGCAAGAAAACTGTTGCCACAAATTCGAAATCCAAAAGAAACATCTGTAGTGATTGTCACACTGGCAGAAGCGACACCTGTTTTAGAAGCATCTAGATTACAAGACGATTTAAGACGGGCAAGTATAAATCCAAAATGGTGGGTCATTAATCAAAGTTTATCTGCCACTAATACAAACGATCCTATTTTAAAAGGGAAAGCATTGGCAGAAAAAGAATGGATTCAAGAAGTGAGGGATAACAAGTCTGAAAAGTGTGCCGTTATTCCGTGGTTACCAGAAGAAAAAATTGGGTACAACAAGCTAAAAGATTATATTCATTAATCAGTGGGGGAATCGAGTATGGAAAAAGTGGTGATTTTAGGAACAGGTCCAGCAGGGTTAACAGCTGCTATTTATCTTGCAAGAGCAAATATGAAACCAGTTGTGATTGAAGGTGATCAACCGGGCGGACAGTTGACTCTTACAACAGAGGTTGAAAACTTTCCGGGTTTTCCTAACGGAATCATGGGACCAGAATTAATGGAGAATATGAGAAAGCAAGCAGAGCGTTTTGGGGCTGAATTTAAAAGAGGCTGGGTTACAAATATAGATTTATCAAAGAAACCATTTTGCTTAGATGTTAACGGTATTGGTGAAATTGAAACGGAATCACTTATCCTTTCAACAGGTGCTTCCGCAAAACTTTTAAATATACCGGGAGAGAGAGAGAACATAGGTCGCGGAGTTAGTACATGTGCCACTTGTGATGGGTTTTTCTTTCGCGGTAAAAAAGTGATTATCGTTGGCGGTGGGGATTCTGCTATGGAAGAAGCGAATTTTCTAACAAAGTTTGCAAGTGAAGTCATCATTGTCCATAGAAGAGATGAACTCCGAGCTTCAAAAATTATGCAGGATCGTGCGAGAGAAAATGCAAAAATATCTTGGAAACTTAATAAAACACCACTAGAAGTAATGGCAGGAGAAAATGGTGTTACAGGGTTAAAAGTGAAAAATAATGAGACCAATGAAGAAGAGATTATTGAAACGGATGGGATTTTTGTCGCTATCGGACATAAACCAAATACATCATTTTTGAATGGTCAGATAGATACAGATGAAACAGGGTATATCAATGTTGTACCCGGTACTACTGAAACCAATGTTCCGGGGGTATTTGCTTGTGGGGATGTACAAGACAAAAAATACCGTCAAGCGATTACTGCCGCCGGTACGGGATGTATGGCAGCACTAGATGCGGAAAGATATTTAGAAGGAAATGCAGTTCATGATTGGAGTAAATCATCATAGCAGGAGGGAAAACATGACAACAAAGAATTATCAAGAATTAGTAAAGGAACGTATTTACATCGGTGGTGCAGATGATGTAGAAGATATGATGAAAAATGAAAAAGTAGATGTCATCTTTGATTTAAGAGCAGAATCTCCAAAGGCTAGCTCTAATTATAATCGTATACACAGCCCTATTGTGGACGATGCTGAACGCCAAGATGAATCTGTTAAGAAATCCATTGAACAGGTTGTGAATGCGTATAATGAAGGGAAAAACGTTTATTTCCACTGTCAAGGTGGGAGTAACCGTACAGGTACTGTTGCAATCGGTACATTATTGGCTTTGGGAAATGCAAGTACAATCGAAGAAGCAGAAGAGATGGCTAAGAACGTACGGCCAAAAATTAGTGTGAAACCAGAGATGAAAGAGACACTGAGAAGAATTTATCCAAATGCATAGTAAATATAAAGGGAGAGAAATAAAATGAAAATTACAGATGGGGCTAAACAACTGTTAGAGAACTTTTTACAAGAAAAAGGAGCAGAAGGAATTCGTCTTTCTACTGTTGCGGGATGTTGTGGCCCGCAATTTACGATCACCTTAGATCCACCGATAGAATCGGATAAGATCGAAACGATTAATGGAATTAAAGTAGCCTTCGATTCAAAAGTTACGGGTACTGAAGAATTAACATTAGATATAGAGGAAAATCAAAATGGTGCTGGATTAGTTTTAATCGGTGCTAGCAGCTGTTGTTAAAGGAAAAAAATTAGAGTGGCAAAATAATAATAGTCGAAGCTGTCATTAGGCAGCTTTTTTTTGTTGTAATTACAGTTTCAGTACCTCGTCATTTTACGACGAGGTACTTCTCTATATAAATAAAGTGACAATTTCATGGATAAGTTCAAGTTGAAAGATTGTCAAAACTTCAAAGTATTGAACATGATACCATAGTACTATAAAATAGGGGTATCAAGCTTAATCAATACTTATGTTCATAAATATATCTCAAATTTTAATGAAAAGGGGTGGTTATTTGAAATATGGGTATGCAAGAGTAAGTACGATGCATCAGGATTTACAGGTTCAACTGAAACAGTTAGAGAATGAAAACTGTGACAAAATATACTCAGAAAAATATTCAGGGACAAACAAAAAGCGACCTGAATTTCAGAAGTTGATTGATATGTTACAAGAAGGAGATACGTTGGTTGTTACAAAACTAGACCGTTTTGCTCGGAGTACACAAGATGCTCTTGAAATCATTAAAGATTTATTTGAACGGAATATTAAAGTTCATGTATTGAATATGGGAGTTATCGAAAATACACCCACTGGAAGGTTAATTTTCACGATTTTCTCAGCGTTTGCAGAGTTTGAACGAGATATGATTGTAGAACGAACTCAAGAAGGGAAAATGTTGGCAAAGCAGAATCCTGACTTCCGAGAGGGGAGGCCAAAAAAATTTTCAAGGCAGCAAATTAATCATGCATTATCATTACTAGATAATCATTCGTATAAACAAGTGGAAGATATGACTGGGATTTCGGTATCTACGCTTGTTAGGGCTAAAAAGAAAAATAAAGCCGAGCAAATCAGAACAAAGATATAATAAATAATAGAAGCATAATGGATTATATATATGGAGGATAAATCAATGAATGAAGAATTAAGACATATTCAAACAGGCACAAATATACAGGAAAAAGCAAATTTAATCTGGAGCATTGCTGATGCTCTAAGAGGCTTATACAAGCCACATGAGTATGGCGAAGTGATTTTACCAATGACAGTAATTAAACGCTTTCATGACACTTTATTACCTACGAGGGATAAAGTTTTGGAGACATATGAAAAGGTGAAACACTTAGAAGTAAAAGGTGGATTTTTACAAAAAGCATCTGGTTATGTTTTTTATAATATCAGCAATTATACATTTGAAAATTTATTATCGGATCCGAACAATATTGAAGAAAATTTCCTTGCTTACTTACATGGGTTTTCCGAAAACGTACAGGATGTTTTGAAGAACTTTGACTTTGAAAGAGAAATCACAAAATTAGCTAATAATGATAAGTTATTTTTTATTATTCAAGAATTCAATTCAGAAAAAGCCTATATGGGACCAGACAAAATAACAAGCACGGACATGGGGTATATCTTTGAAGAACTAATTAAGAAATTCTCAGAGAGCTATGATGAAGAAGCTGGTTCCCACTTTACAAGTAGGGATATTATATATCTCATGACAGACCTACTTATTGCAGAAGAAAAAGACGTTCTTATTGATGAGGGTGTTGCTAAGACAGTATATGACCAAACAATGGGTACATCTCAGATGTTAAGTGCTATGGAAGAGCGATTAAAAGCATTAGATGCAGAAGCAGAAGTGACTACTTTCGGTCAAGAAATAAACGAACAAACTTATGCTATTGCAAAAGCAGATATAATGGTTCGGGGTGGTAATCCGGAGAATATGAAATTAGGAAATACATTAAGTAATGACATGTTTGAAGGTTTTACTTTTGATTATTGTATTTCGAACCCTCCATTTGGAGCAGATTGGAAATCGGAATATAAAAAAGTTAAGGAAGAGCATGATAAGGGTAAACATGGCCGTTTTGGAGTAGGTTTGCCGAAAAAAAATGATGGACAACTCCTATTTTTATTAAACGGTCTTAGTAAATTAAAGAATACTGGTAGAATGGCAATAATTCATAATGCTTCGGCTCTATTTACAGGTGCTGCTGGCAGTGGAGAAAGTGAAATTCGTCGTTACGTTATTGAGAACGATTGGCTTGAAGCAATAATACAATTACCGAATGATTCATTTTACAATACTGGAATTGCAACGTATATTTGGATACTGACGAAAAATAAACCAAAGCATCGAATCGGAAAAATTCAATTGATAGATGCATCTAATATGTATATGTTGAGACGTAAAAGAATTGGGAGTAAACGAGTTGACATTACTCCTGAATGTAGAGAAATTATAGTTCATGCATATGGAGAATTCTTAAATAAAAAGTATTATCTCAACGAGAAATCTGTAGAGTCGAAAATTCTTGATAATATTGAATTTGGATACTATAAGGTCACTGTAGAGACACCTCAGTATGATGATTTTAGTAATTTAATCATGAAAAATGGAAAAAAAGTACCTGACCCTACAAAAAGAGATACTGAAGAAATACCATTAAAAGAGGATATAAAAACTTATTTTGAAAAGGAAATAAAACCTTTTAACTTAGATGCTTGGATTGATGAAAAGAAAACGAAAATTGGTTATGAGATACCTTTCACTAGATTGTTTTATAAATTTACTCAGCCTGAAAAAACAGAGGATATAGCTACAAGAATTAAACAACTAGAAGAAGAAATACATAAAGACTTCGAGATATTGTCTGGTCAGGAGGTGGTAATAGATGAGTAGACCAACGAAAGATAGTCGAATAGAGTGGATTGGTGAGATTCCCGTACATTGGGAGGTAGGTAAGGTAAAACATTTATTCTTTAGAAGTAAAGAAATAAATAATGAGAACAATCCTAAAGTACTTTCTCTTGCAAGAAGTGGTATTAAAGAGAGAAATATTTCAAATAATGAAGGCCAACTAGCTGCTAGTTATGACAACTACAGTATAGTAAAAGAAGGCGATTTATTGTTAAACCCTATGGATTTAACAAGTGGAGCTAATTGTAATTACTCATTTATAGAAGGCGTTATTAGTCCTGCATATATCAATTTAAGAAGCAAAAATGAATGTTCTAGTAAATATTATGATTACTATTTTAAGTTACAATACTGGTCTTTAGTTTTCTTTGCACATGGAAAAGGGGTTTCATTTGAACATAGATGGACATTAAATAATGAAACTTTAATGAACTTTGCTATTCCAATTCCACCAGTGGAAGAACAGGTTAAGATATCAAATTACTTAGATAATAAGGTTTCTCAAGTTGAGAACCTAATTGACAAAACCAAACTTTCTATTATTGAATTAAAAAAATACATGCAATCACTTATAATCGAAGCTGTTACTAAAGGGTTAACTCCAAATGTGGAAATGAAAGAGACTGGTGTGGAATGGCTAGGTAGCATTCCATTTCATTGGAAAGTTAGTAAGTTGAAAAACATCTTTGAAATAAAAAAAATTATTGCAAATGATTTAGGTTATGATGTTCTATCAGTAACCCAAAAGGGATTGAAAATCAAAGATATTCAAAGTAATGAGGGTCAGCTTTCCTCTGATTACAGTAAATACCAAATTGTAGAGATCAATGATTTTGTTATGAATCATATGGACTTATTAACTGGTTGGGTTGATTGTTCTAAGTATATTGGTGTAACAAGTCCTGATTATCGCGTGTTTAGATTTAAAAACAATATTGATTTTAATCATGAGTATTTTAAATACTTGTTACAGGGCTGTTACTTAAATAAAACCTTCTATGGATTTGGTCAAGGAGTGTCAAATCATGGTAGATGGAGATTGCCGACAGATGAGTTTTTGAATTTTTATTTTCCTATTCCTAGTATTGAAGAGCAAAATCAAATCGTTAATTTTTTAACAAGGAAAATACAAAAAATTGATGAACTCATTGATAGTAAAGAAGAGCTTCTTAACGAAATGGAACAATTTAAGAGGTCACTCATTTATGAATATGTCACAGGTAAAAAGGAGGTCATTTAATTGACTATCCAAGATAATGAAAAACGTTTTGAAGAAGATATAGAGTCATATCTCTTAAATAAAGGTGGATACATAAAGGGAAATCAAGTAAATTACAGTAAAGAAAAAGCGATTGATATAAGTCAGTTATTAGAGTATATCAGGGAAACACAAGAGAGAGCTTGGACACGGTATGAAAAAATTTATAAGGATGAAACAGAGAAAAAGCTATACAAGCGACTTAATGATGAAATAGAAACCAATGGGTTACTTCATGTTCTTAGATATGGAATTACCGATCGTGGAGTTAAGCTTAAAGTAGCTTCATTTCGACCTGAATCAACCTTAAACGAGAAGATAATTAAAGATTATAATTCAAATCGATTAACAGTAACACGTCAATTTGCTTATTCAACTGAGAATAATAATACATTGGACATGGTCCTATCTTTAAATGGAATTCCAGTTGTAGCTTTAGAATTGAAGAATCAGATTAAAGGACAATCTGTAGAAAATGCTAAAAAACAATTTATGTATGACCGGGATCCACGTGAACAAATTTTTCAATTCAATAAACGTGTGTTGGTATATTTCGCGGTAGATTTGTATGAGGTATGGATGACAACTAAATTAAACGGTAAAGATACTTTCTTTTTGCCGTTTAATCAGGGTTCTAACGGTGCAGGTGAAGTGGGTGGAGCTGGAAACCCTGTTAACCCGGAAGGATACGCAACAGCATATTTATGGGAAAAGGTTCTCGCAAAAGATAGTTTGATGGATATTTTGCAAAGATTTATGCATTTGGATGTAGAAAAGAAAAAGGTAATAAAGAATGGAAAAGAAACAACTAAAATCTCTTCAAAACTAATTTTCCCACGATTTCATCAGTTGGATGTTGTAAGGAAATTAGTGAATCATGTTCGTATAAATGGTAGTGGTGAAAATTATTTAATCCAGCATAGTGCAGGTTCAGGAAAGTCAAATAGTATTGCTTGGCTGGCTTATCATTTATCAAGTTTGCACAATGAAGAGAATAAGTCTATTTTTTCTTCGGTAATTGTTGTGACTGATAGAACCGTATTAGACAGACAGTTACAAGATACAATTTCAAGCTTTGACCATGTTACCGGGCTTGTAGAGACTATCGGTGAAAATAAATCCTCAAAGGATTTAAAAAATGCAATTAACGATGGGAAAAGAATAATCATTACTACTCTTCAAAAGTTCCCTGTTATTTATGAAGAGGTTGAAGTAAATAAAGGTAATAACTTTGCCATTATCGTTGATGAGGCCCACTCTTCTCAAACAGGGACAAGTGCTAAAAAGTTAAAGTCAGCATTAGCTGATACTGAAGAAGCATTAAGAGAATATGCGGAGATTGAGGGAGAACTAGAAGCCAATCAATTGGATCAAGAAGATAAACTTGTTAAAGAATTGTTAACACATGGAAAACATAGTAATCTTAGCTTCTTTGCCTTTACTGCTACGCCGAAAGAAAAAACATTAGAGATGTTTGGCACAAAACAATCGGATGGTTCATTTAAACCATTTCATATCTATAGCATGAGACAAGCTATAGAAGAAGAATTTATTTTGGATGTCCTACAAAACTATATGACTTATAAAACATCATTTAGAATTGCTAAAGATGCACCAGATAATCCAGAACTCCCGGCTTCACAGGGGGTTAAAGCAATTCGTAGATATGAATCATTGCATCCACATAATTTGCAGCAAAAAACCGCGATTATGATTGAGCAATTTCGTGACGTAACGAGAAATAAAATTAAGGGAAGAGCAAAAGCAATGGTTGTTACAGCCTCCCGATTACATGCAGTACGTTACTTTCACGAGTTTAAAAATTATATAAAGAAAAAAGGCTACACTGATATGGATGTTTTAGTGGCATTTTCAGGTGTAGTTAATGATAGAGATGAAGAGTTCCGAGAGTCTAGCTTGAATAAAACCAAAGATGGAAAAAGAATTTCTGAAAACCAGCTAAAAGAAGAGTTTCATACTGACAGCTTTAATGTGTTGATTGTTGCTGAGAAATATCAGACAGGCTTTGATGAACCATTACTGCACACGATGTTTGTTGATAAAAAGTTATCGGGAGTAAAGGCTGTTCAAACATTGTCCAGATTAAATAGAATGCATCCTGATAAAGAGGATACCTTTATTTTGGATTTTGTTAATGAAGCGGAGGATATTAAAAAAGCCTTTGAGCCGTACTATGAAGTAACTTCTTTAGATAAAGAAATTGATGTTAACTTGATTTATGACACTAAAACGAAATTACGTAATTTCAAGGTTTATAATGATCAAGATATACAGCAATTAGTAAAGATGTATTTTAAAGAGGGGAAACAAACAGATACGGATTTAGGAAAAATGGCAAGTGCTTTAAAGCCGATCATTAATCGTTATCAGGAGCTTGATGATGAAACTCAGTATACATTTAGAGTAACTGTCCGTAATTTTAATAAGTGGTATTCCTATATTACACAATTAACTCGTATGTTCGATAAAGAATTACATGAAGAATACGTATTTACTTCTTACTTAATTAAATTTATTCCTAAGAATAAACGGGAAAATATAAATATTGAGGATAAGTTAAAACTTGAGTATTACAAATTGGAACGGACTTTCGAAGGTAACATTGCGTTAGAAAAAAATGCTGGTTATAATGTATTGAAAAATCCTGAATCCATTGACACTGGGGTAAAGCCTCTAGAAGAAGATGAGCTATTGGAAAATATAATTAAACGTGTGAATGAGCGATTTGAAGGTAAATTTACAGATTCCGATAGGGTTATAGTAGAAGGAATTTACAAAAAAGCGGTTAGAGAAAACAAGAAGCTAAAACGATTTGCACAAAATAATGATGCAGAGATATTTGAAAAAAGTATTTTTCCAGATGTATTCGAAAGAGTGGCTCAGGAATTATATTTAGAACAAATGGGATCATATTCAAAACTTTTTGAGAACCGTTCATTTTACAATACTGTATTAGAAGAAGTGGCTAAAGAGGCCTATAAAGAGTTGAGAAAATGATCTGGAAAGTATGAAAAAAGCCCCGATACACAAGGTATATTTATTGCGTATTGGGGCTTTTCAATATTCAACAATTAACAAATAGAAATGATAAATTAATGTTACTGTTAATTTTATTTCCCAATTAAAATATCTTGATAAAGAAACTGTTTATGTTTGAAGGATTCGACCCCACCTTCAAGTAAATTTACAATGTGTAATAAAATTGATTTTTCGGTAGGATATCCAGTTGCTTCTACCCAGCCATTAGTGTTATTTGATGCCATGACAATTACCTGTTCCGCTTTGGAATTTGTAACAATTGTAGAGTTATGTGTTGCGATTATTACCTGCCGTTTTGATTTGGCTTTCCTTAAATCGCTTACCAAATTTTTATAGATATATCTATTATCTAAATTGTCTTCTGGCTGATCAATAATTAGTGGCGTATAATCATTTGAAAAATCACTGTAAGATAAAATGAATGATAACATAGCAACCACTTTTTGGCCTAAAGATAATTCTTTAACGCTTTTAAACATCTTTCCAACTGACCTGTTTGTTTCCATGTTATTTATATTAAATTCTAAATCAAATTCATCAATATCCAGTAAGTAGTTTTTTATTAGTTCGACTGCATGAGGTAATCCGTTTTCCAGTACTCTTCGGCGTATAATATCAAAAAATGTTGTTACATTATTACTCGATATATCAATAATTCCCTCGTCTACTTGTTTTTTAGATAGGGAAGAAGTATGTTTTTTGATATTCTCCAAATCTAATATTTTATTATAATTCTTTTCGCTAAGTAATAAAAAAACATTAATAGGATCAGATTTTTCACTTAAAAGAGATAAATATTCAATTAAATCTTCAATTTTTATGTTGAATTTCTCAAAATAATTATCTGAATTTTCCATTTTTACTTCTAAAATTTCAACCCAGTTAAGCATTAACTCATTAATATTTTTTTGGTAGTAGGTGATTTTTAATTGATTTACATGGTTAGCATTAAAACTGTCAAGTGTATTATATACAGTAATCTTCCTGTCTTTTAAGATAGCTGGTAACTCTTTGTATTTCTGTTTTAAACCTTTAATAGTAGTGATATTACCAACCCTCCTTTTGTCGGAAAGTACTTCATTTTTGAACATCATTTCTCGGATAAAATCAGTAATTTCATCTGAGCTGGAGGTTCTTACCAACTCATTCACAGAATATCTTCTATAAAAAAAGTTTGAAAGGAGACTTTTCTTATTCTTTGTTATTTCCTCAATATACTCTTGGTTTTGAATGATGGTTTTTTTAAAGAGCTGAATATACATTTCTAATGATATATCTTTTATTTTCTTAGGTTCAAAGATAAATTTCTTGTCATATTTATAATTGTCAAGGTCATTGTTAAAATACCCTAAGATAGAAGTATACTGCTTTTTATCCATTTTAGGAGTATTGAAAATAATATAATAATCCTCACTATTGTATGAGCAAACAACACAAACCCTTCCTTGTTTACAAATATTTTCCAAAGTTTTCTCGTCGTAAACATTTTGAGAAAGGACAAAATTGATGGTATTTAAAACAGTACTTTTTCCTGTTCCTCTACCGCCTATAAAACAATTAAGTGATTCAGAAAATGATATACTAAAATTTCCGTTTCCATTTATTCCTGAGAGAAATCCATCTTCTTCAACCACAATACCTTTAATGAATACATTTGGTTTTTCAGGTTCCTTATATTCGGTTGAAATCTCGAAGTCTCTGATTGCATTTTTTAACATTGTAAAGTTGACTTTTTGTCCTTTAATCCAAAAGGGCTTAGTTGCTAACGCATCTAAACTGTGTGAATCCTCATCTAATACAAAATTATAATCCTCATTGGTGTATCTTTTTAAATTTTCTATCACTCTCGGAATTTTATCTAAATAAGACACACCTAATAATTTATTATCTATTGAATTAAACAAACGATCTTTGTATCCACCACTTAGAAAGTCCGGCTTAAAGATATCTGAACTATTTATATGGGCAATATAGCCAATTCCGCCAAGTTCATTTATTTTTGTTAAGACATTCAAGCTTGTTTGGTATGTCCCTGATATACAATCCATTATGTTACTAGAAATCCAATTGTTTAGGAGATTAATTGTCTCTTGCTTAGCATCAAATATACCTACAACGTGACATTTATCAGCACAGGAAATTTCAATACCTAATAAAGTATCTGTATATATTTTATAAGAAAAAGAATTATTAATAATATTTATAGCCTGAACGAGCTTTTCATACCCTAAGATGGTATTGTGATCAGTAATAACAGCTAATTTTACATTCTCATCCGCCAATTTTTTGGCCATTAATAAGTATGTTAAATATTCTTTTAATGTTTCAAAATATTTATTTTGGTTTGCAATTTCCATTGCTTCTTCAAAAGTTAAGCTGTTTTCAGGAAATAGGTGTTCCTTTATGGCTATGCTAAATAAATCTTCATTTGACATTTCCGTATATTTTTCAGCTGTTAAACTTTCAAATAATCTATAATCATGAGAAGCTGGTGTATGAATATGGAATACTGATTTATGATAATCTGCGTATTTTTTTCTTTTTGAGTTGATTGCTAAATCAATATCATTAACAAAACTGTTTTTTACGAGTGTTTTATTGTAGGTTAAATTTATTTTAATTGCCTCCTAACTATTAACGCAATCCACGATTGAACACGATTATAGTATAATTTTACTAGATATTTAATAGTTCGGATAGATGGAGTAAACAAGAAAAACAATTGAAAATGATGGATCCTATATCAAGAAACCGGAAAGGGATGATCCAATGAAAAAAATACTTATAAACAAAGTACGCTGCAAAAAGTGCAATGACATCATCGAGTCAAAACATAGCAATGATTTTAAGCGATGTAAGTGTGGTGCAATTTTCATAGACGGTGGTCAGGACTTTCAACGTTACGGATGGGGAATCAATCATTCTGAAGAAAAAGCTCATCTAGAGGATTATATTGATTTTAGTTACTCTGTTTATGAAGAAAATAGTTGAATAGCTGCTAGGCAGCCTAGCGTGAATTAATAATGGGTAAGATAGAGAGTGTTCGCTTTGATAAATGGTGAATTATAAGGTAAGTAAGTAAAATCATCCTTGATATTTATGGATTAGTTTGGAATAATATATTTGCATGAAGCGGCCTCTGGCCGGAAATTTTTATGGTTTTTGGTAGGAACCATAAAAAATTAGGTCCCCCAGTTCAAAACTGTGTGGACCTTTTTACATTTTAGATTCGAATCTTACGTTAAATGAAAAGCTTTATACAATCGGGTCAGATTGTGGAGGAACTCAGGTATTTGTAGTAGACTAAATGACGCGCAATAAACAATCTCTTTTTCAGAGCATTTTGTGAAGAATTCCGCTTAAACAAACGGATAGAAGCTTAATAAGCTAATCTATAAAGAGGCATAGAACCATAAGGGTTTATGTCCTTATTAATTGAATATTCGATTGTGTAGACAAAAAACAAAAATGGCAACGTTCAATATGATTAATTAAATGCCAGCATAGTTCATCCAAGATAACTTGGTATTTTGTTGTGTTGGAAACCTTTGAATATACTAATATAAGTTATATTTTTCATTCTTTTATGTTCAAATCTACTTGTGGCTGGTTAGAGTATAATTCATTAACTAGTAGTATCAGAGCTTCATTCAATTCATATCGTGCAATTTTCCCTTTGAACTCTAAACCACGGATGTAGTCTATTTCACTATCTTGGGTGTCGAATACGCGATTCTCTTGATTTGGTAATATAGATGCAAGGTGAAGATCATGTAGCCTATCAAAAAAATTAGGAAAGCCCTCTGCTGAAAGAAACTTGTTAAAAGACTCTCTCATATGTTTCCTCATGTAAGATGCTTCATTTTCAGGGTGAGTAATTTCTCTTATGGCTTTTATCGCTTCGCCATTCAAGCCCATATAAGAACACGCCTTCTCCACTGAAAACGAGGTCTCATCAGTTTCACCAATGAGATAGCCAACATCTACACTAAAGAAATCTGCAATTAGATGCATAGTATCGAATTTTGGAAAGCCAACTTCTCCATTTTTATTTTTGGCTCCTGTATTCATCCATCGGCTGACATCTTTTTGGCCATAACTAGTTCCATATTTATTGTTTAGGGCTTCAGCAAAGGATGCTTGAGTATATCTGCCTGCATCCATACACTTTTTTAATCTAATTTTCCAGTACGTTTCCTTTTCTTTTAATAAGTCATCCATGTTATAGAGAACCTCCATTCGAGATGAATTATATACCTTGCGTAAGTCTTGTACAACCTAAAATTACGCGCTATCATTATGTTAGAAAAGCCAAAGGAACAGCAGAAAAACGAGAAAAGAAATTTTTTCATGCAAAGGGCGTATTAACAAAAAAAAGAGACTAACTGAGGTAAATACTTTATGAGAATGTCTGTTGGAATAATTGGAAAAAATAGGAATTACAGTTAAAGAAGTATATTTGTTTTTGAAAGACAAGGGCTTCCTCGATGGCGAAGAAGGCAATTGGTCCTTAACGGAACTAGGTAAGCAAGTTGGTGGTCAAATTAGGCAAAAAGATAATGGAGAGGGTGGGTTCTGTAGACGCACATGGTCAGTTTTATCGTGGGATGAAAAAATAGTCAATAAATTGAAAATGAAATAATCCAGTAGCAGTTACAACTTTATTTGCAACTATGACAATCATCCCCGTTGTTAGAGCGGAAGTAAATTAATACTGGATTAAAGCAAATTTACAAGAAATACTAAATCAAATAGCTAAGGGTGATGATTAAAATGGAAAATAACAAAAATGAAAAAGATTATGCCGAATATAACCATAATAACAAAACGGTTAGATTTGGTGGCAAGCCAGCAATTATTGTTTCAGTATTTGCAGGTGTAACTTTAGTAGGACTTGCAGGTGGAATTACATACATCATGACTAGAAATCCAGAAGCAACAAAAGAGGTAGCAACTAAAGTATTAAAGGAAGTAACGAAACACGCAGCATAAAAACATCAGTGATAACTTTGGAAAATGCACTAAGCATTGTAGCGGCTTTTTTCATTAACTTCTTAATTTATGTGATATAGATCAGACCCAATCGACTTTTCATAAGTAAATTTGTTGTTTTTAATGAAACGGCTTAAAAAGGGGTAATGCGTAAGATAAAATAATAATGTATGATAGATTTTATTTTCTTTTTCTTTTATGAACTAATTTAATAGAAGGGCCTTTTGGTCAAGGTATCAGTTAAAAATCATCGGTAAGATGCGTGACGAGAACAATCGTTGGCATTCTTAGCGATGTTTTTTTATATAAAAAATTAATGGAGGGGTCCAAATGAATCAAATGGAAACGTATTATGTAGTAAGAAGAACGGAAAAGAAAGATGAGGAATTTGCTGTGATTGATGCAATGTCACTGGATGAAGCGAGGGCGATCTTTGGAGTTCGGCATAAAGCCGATAAAGAGGCAATGACAGAAGGAGAGGCATTTTACATTTTTCAAACAAACGAAATGCTGATGTTGGATGAAAATCATCGGCTAGTATTTCCGAAAGGTTTAATGAGCATTATTGAAAAGTGGTAGCAATGAAGGGTTAAAGATATGAAAAAGATGGCTTCTGTTGTTCTAACAGAAGTCATTTTTTTGTAATCATTACTTGCTACCAAGTGGATAATTGTATGACAGTTTAAACTTATGTCCTAAACAAGTGTTTCAAGTATAACTAATAATATATAGTAACGATTAATAGTAACTAATATTAGATACTAGATGGAAGAATAAAAATACAATTTAATAAAATGCAGAGTTTCCATATGTTCTTCATGGTATCTATTATTAGTTACCAATTTCCTGATAGGCAGTTTTGGAGCGAATAAAGATCGTAAAAGTATATTACTTTGTATAATGGTTACCATTCATCGTAACGAATTGAAAAAAGGAGAAAAAATAGAAAGTATGGGATGATGAATATATTGATGCAACTAGGTTTCGTCATGGTATCTACTAATAGTAACGAGGAGCTTTTCTGTGAGGTATTTTTTAAAACTTATGTATGCGAGTCATTCAAAGGGAATGACTGCGAGGAACAGTATTTATTAAAATCTACATAATACATCGTGGACTGCATTTTCATTTTGTAGTAACGGATGAATAATGACCTTCAAATTAGATTGTTTCAATCGGTCACTTACAGCAGAATCAGCTGCAAATTGATTAATAATATTTTTACCTCTTTTGATTCCATCCGTAAATTGAGAACGATTAGAAAAACTATTATCTGTAATAACAATATCCATAATGTGAAGTTGTTCGGGGTTCTTTTCCGCCCATTTTGCATATTTAAAAACTTTTTGTATTAATGTTTCGATTGGTTCTGTTCCCATATCCATTTCAATATTAATATAGGCATCCTTTGCATAATTAGATTTTACCTCAATTATCCAATCTGGTTTTACAAAAGTCATTGTTTTCCCTATTATATTACTTCTAGATTTATTTTCTGTCATATACCTACCAATTTTTGCATGATAAGCTCCGTTATTCTGTTTGTGTAAATTATTAAAATTAGGTATCCACTCCGTATATGGCAGAAGTGAAGGTGATAAAGAGTAATATGTTTCATTGTACAAAAAAACATATTTTGTTTTCTTCTGATTTTTGTGTTTGATTACCTCAAAATTTAGATTGCATAATATATTGATTGCAGCTTGTTGTGTGGCTAAGAAGTGTAACAAATTTTGCTTTTGATTAAATTTATAAATCTTTGATTTGTTATATGAGCTAACTAATAAATTGTTTTCTATTAGTAAGTCTATAGCTTTACTACCAATACAAAGATATTTAAAACGCTCTCCATTAAAACCTTCGTTAAATTGGCTGCTACGAATTAGATGATATTCTTCATATTTCCGGATTCGATTTTTAAAGCTATACTCTTTAATTTTCATTTCGAATAAAAATGTTGCAGCTTGATAGAATTGCTGCAATGTTAATAATCGTTGTTGTTCTAGAAATTCCAATAGCTTTAGATCTACTTTGGAAAGTTCTAATCGTTGTCTTGCATTTTTCTTTAATACAATTTTGTCCAGCATTGTTTTTTCTCCTTTCTTTAGGGTGAATGATATTTGTTTGACAGAACACCTTTGGAGTATTATTTTTCACTATTATTGTCAGCACAAAAAAACTCACTCCAAACATTGCCAATAACGTGAGTAATAGACTTTTCACAAGTAATATACTTTGACGGATCAATCTTACTCGACAAAGTATATTACTCGTGCATTACTTTTTATTAAAAAGTGTTCTTTAAATAGTGTACTTTTGGATTTTGATATTTCTAGTCATTAATGTACAACTTGGAAAAAATTAAAATATCGTAAGGAAACGGAAATTATAAAAGACAATTTTTATTGGCAAAAAATGAATTTTTGAAAGGCATTAGAGAACAAGGTTTAAGATGGAATGCCAAAGCAGTCGGTTTATACAGATTTTATAAAATGGACTTACTAAACAATCGGGCCATATAATTGAGTAACACCTATAAAGAAAGTTATTGATAATACATAGTAAGTTAATTAACAATGTTATTGTGAAATATAGGAGAAATTATGACTGATAATTGTTGTACACCCAAACCAAACCTAACGGAACGTTCCCAATTAGATATAAACAATACCAAAAATCCCCAGAATAGATGGTCCGGATACTCAGAAAGAAGCAATAAAAATCGACTCTTATGATCCTGACAGTCCAGAGGGTTACATGGTATTTACAGTAACAGTTCATAATAAATAATGGTTGGATAACCAAAAAGGATGATTACCTAATAGAAAAGTAATCATCCTTTTTTAGTTTCAAAGTGCTAATTTTGTTAATGACGTTCTACAATGTCCAGAACTTGACGATGTTAATTGTCCTAAAACTGACGGAACTACTGTCCAAAATTGAAAGGGAAGCAGTTCACATGCTTCCCAAAAGTTTTTACAAATCAACTTGATAGGTCTCATTTTTCTTAAGATAGAATCTAACGTCATTTCGGCCGGTAAGAATATACCAATCTCTGCCCAGCTCCAGGCGGCAGGAAAGGGTCCGACCATTTCCTAGATGTAAATCAAACCATTCACCACATCGCATCTTATAGCCGGAGTTCTCTCCCCAAAACACAACCCAACAATCCAATTCTTCATTATAATTCATCTCTTTCCAGCGGGTTTTCATGAAAGTTCCCCCTGGATGACTTGCTTGATCATATGATCATCAATGATCCTTCGGCCATTTTGTGAACCATAGAGAAGACTATGTGTACAGAGCTTATTAATGAGCCTTGCGGCACCACCAGAGAAGCGATGAATCTCGTCAAGTGCTCCATCAGAGAATATTGGTTGATCAACACCGGCATATCGAAGGTGCCTAGAAACATATTCTTCAACCTGGGCACGGTCGAGATGTCCTAGCTGAAACTGGATATCGATTCTTTGGCGTATGGCTGCGTATGATTGGAGTCGAAGCCGATCCCATAATTCACTTTGACCGACCAGGATAAGCGCCATCGGGCTTTGCGAATCCATTTTGAAGTTCAGTAGGAAACGAACCTCTTCAAGCATTTCCCGGTCCAGAAGATGAGCTTCATCCACTACCACTACAGGTTGTAGCCCTCGTATGCCTTTCATTAATTCAATCTCACGATGAAGCTGCCGTTTTGCATCTCCTCGATAAAACTTCGCTTCAGAGCCTAACTGTTCCAAAAGACCTTTGTAAAAATGACGAGGCGTTAACTTAGAGTCGGACAGGTAAAGGATATGGAATTTCCCTTTATCCAATTTGTCCACAAACTTACGGATGGTTGTGGTCTTTCCAGTACCACTATCCCCACTCAGAACGGCAAAAAGCTGTCTTTCAGCTGTGTACTTCAGCCTACCAAGGATTTCTTGCACCATGGAGGAATCATACAATTGATCAGTCGGAAGATCTCTGGCGAAAGGAGTGTTGTCCATTTCATAGAATGCTTCAAACACGGGAATCTTCCTCCTTCCAAACGGCACGGAAGGTCACGGCAGGTTTCTGTTCGGTTAGGCGTTCCTGGTTCTTTCGTTCAGCTGCCTTTAATAGTCTTGAAGATTCTACACCCTGCACCTGCAGGTGCTCAGGTAATGCAGGACGCTTCCCAGCTCTTTCCCCAATGACAAGTTTCTTGGCTTTCCAAGGAGTATGATCCTCGAACTCAATGGTAAGCTCCTCGATATTCGCAGGATCATAAACCACCTCAACCTGTCGTCCAATGAAAGCCAGGCCGACCTCATATTTTTGATCCATGAAACTTATGCATCCTGATTTATCGACTTTCCTTGTTTCACAATGGAGGAATGCATTACTCAAGGTATCAGGATCGATGAACCTAATCGCTTTTTTATCTGAACGAAATGCCGTTTCCGGGCTGATTTTCTCCCCAAGTGCAGAATGAGGCTTATTCTGATAACACTCTGTGAGCCACACTTGGAAAAGCTCATTCAGACGATCAAGTGTATTGGGCTTTTCGATGACAGCCTCACTAATGAATGAATCTATGATTCTATTGAAGCGTTCAATTTTCCCTTTTGATTCAGCTGAGTACGGCCGTGTGTAAGTAAGGCGGGTGCCTATTTTTGAGCAGGTACGCGACATCCATTTGGTTCGATATTGCTTTCCATTATCAAAATAAACAGCCTCTGGAACACCATACTTCTGGATAGCCTGGCGGAAGGCATCCTCGATGATCCTTGAATCCAAGGTAGGATAGAAAGCTGCGTGAAGCACAAACCTGGTGGCGTCATCGATAAAGGCGACAAGATACACTTGTTTCTTTATTCCATTCGGACCAATCGGCAAGTAGGGACCATACTTGATATCTGACTGCCAGAGTTGGTTGCGATGTCGCTTCTGAAATCTTCTGGCAGCTACTCCTGTCTGGGAATAGAGTCGCATATGCCGGGTGCTGTAACCTTTTTCAGCGAGCTTTTCCTGGAGCGTTGATCTTTTGATCTGCCCTGGTTCAGCCAACCCTTCCCATTCGAGTATCTGTATGATTTGAGCCACGCTCCGGCTCGGCACTTCCTTACGCAGAAGGATTGCCTGTTCCAATAAATGAGGAGGGATAGCCTCAGACTTTCGAGCACCTTTTCTTCCTTGTGGCTTTAGTCCCCCAAACCCATCTTCCTGAAATTGAGCCAAATATCGCCTGATGGTTCTTTCTGAAAGACCGCTGGCCTTCGCTATCTGGTCTCTTAATTCCTTTACTTTCCCAGCGTCAAGCCCCTCTGCTAATAAAGGGGATATTAGCTGAAAACGATGCACTGCCAATTCTTCTGATTTCTTATGATCACTCATGATACACTCTCCTCTCTGTGTCTATCACGAGTGTAAATCAGGTGCTATTGGACAATGAATGCGGAACGGGTATGTATCCATAAATTAATATTTACGATGGGCCGGACAATTCTTGTCAGCCATCCATTGGCATCTCCTGCCAAGCGTCCTATCCTTTGAAGTGCGGTCCCTGAACATTTGGACGTGACATCCTGGGGGATATTTCCCTGGTTGGTCCTGATCATGATGGAATTCAAACAGCCAATCCAATAATCCACAAATTGATGAAACCAGCCGTGCCATCTCGAAAGAGTGGAATCATCGGCAGCAACAATATGGGCGGACGGGTTCGTAAGAACGTCTTCGATACATTCAGCCTCATAGCGTTTATAAGGAATCAATAAATCTGGAAGTTCATGATGGATGGTCTGACAATTGGTGCACTGCAATCTTCGGATGTTATATGTTTTACTCTGACCTGTATGATCCTTGGCTTTTCGATTCTTTGTACCTCTAACCAACATGTCTTTACCACAGCATGGGGAAGGAATCCTCCCCGCACCCCTAACTAAAAACTCCAGTATGAGTGTTTTCAATCAGCTGATAATCTGATACAATAACCATATACTTTTTGGTGGGACGTCTCCTGTATAACTGTTGGCGCAGTTATACATTTATGGGGGACGTCTTTTCCTTTCTCCAGAATAAATGTCGAAATGTTTCGAATTATATACGGACATTATAATCGACTAATTCTGGACAGGCAATACCGTCAACTTTCGGATAATTAATGGCGTCAAAAACACTAATTTCATGTCGATTTATTCTTTATTCAAATATCCATTTGACTATTTGTTTATGTAAACGTAAAATAGAAAATGAAATTTAACATTCAAATAAATATTTGAATGTTAATGAGTATTAAATTATTAATAAAAAATAAAGGGGTTGAATCAGGTGGATTTAATTTTAATAATCATCTCTGCTCTTGGTGCTTTTATTGTAACCAATATTGATGATATTTTTGTCTTGATGATGTTATTCTCTATGGCAAGGTCACAATCTAAAACAAGTAATGGTCAAACGGTTAACAAGGTTTCGAAACGTATTAACTCAAGAGATATAGTAATTGGTCAATATCTAGGTTTTGCACTTCTAGTTTTAATCAGTCTTTTAGCAACCTTTGGGATAACACTTCTTGCTGATCAATGGGTTGGTTTACTTGGCCTAATTCCAATGTATTTAGGAGTTAGACTGTTCATCAAAGGTGAAGATGATGATGATGATAATATTCTTTCTAGGTTAAACAAATTTAATAAGTTTTATTTAAGTGTAGCCTTTATCACTTTTGCTAATGGTGGAGACAATATTGGAATTTATGTTCCGATTTTTTCAACGTTAGAAACAAATCAATTAATTATTACTGTAGTTACATTCTTTATAATGGTTGCAATTTGGTGTTTACTGGGTTACCGTCTTGCGAGATTCAGATTTGTTTCTGAAACACTTGAGAAATACGGGCGATGGATTATTCCAATTGTATTTATAGGATTGGGAATATATATCATGCTAGAAAATGAACTATTTACTTCTTTGATAAATCTATTCAAATAATGTAACAGTTTTGATCGTTATGATCATTTGCTAATATAAGTAGGTTTGGATATGGAATTTATTGAGTTATTTAATTTTTTATCCATTATTCAAATAATCATTTGAATAATGTTAGGGTAATAATATATAATATATTCAAACATACACTTGAATAAAAGGAGGGATAATGAGTAATGAGTAAGAAAGATACTTGTGATATTTATTGTTATGACGAAGCAAAAGTCAAACGAATACAAGGTGAGATGCAAAAAGAAGATATATCTAGTGTTTCCCAATTATTTAAAGCACTTGCAGATGAAAATAGGGCAAAAATTTCCTATGCATTATGTCAAGATGATGAACTTTGTGTGTGTGATGTAGCTAATATCATTGGGGCTACTGTTGCAACGACATCTCACCATTTAAGGACCCTTCATAAACAAGGGATTGTAAAATACCGAAAAGAAGGCAAACTAGCCTTTTATTCGCTTGATGATGAACATATTAGACAGTTAATGGTTATTGCATTAACTCATAAAAAGGAGATGAAAGTCAATGTCTGAACAAGCTAAAATAAACAACCAAGAAGCTAAAACTTACAGAGTTCAAGGACTCACCTGAGCAGACTGTTCAAAAACGTTCGAAGAGAACGTGAAACGTCTGGATGGCGTTTTGGATGCACAAGTTAATTTTGGTGCTGCTAAAATAACAGTTGTAGGAAATACAACGGTTGAAGCGCTTGAAAAAGCAGGAGCTTTTGATAACTTAAAATTACGAGATGAAAAAGCACAAAAAGTAGAACGTGAACCTTTTTGGAAGCAAAAAGAAAACGTTAAAGTGTATATTTCAGCCCTATTATTAATCGTTAGTTGGTTATTAGGAGAACAACTCGGAGAAGGTCATATTGTACCAACAATCGGATATGCGGCATCTATATTAATTGGTGGCTACTCCTTATTTATTAAAGGCTTTAAAAATCTAAGCAGATTTAAGTTTGATATGAATACTCTTATGACAATCGCTATTATTGGGGCTGCATTAATTGGTGAATGGGGAGAAGGAGCAACAGTTGTTATTCTCTTTGCCATTAGTGAAGCTTTAGAACGCTATTCTATGGACAAAGCTCGTCAATCCATTGAGTCCTTGATGGATATAGCTCCAAAGGAAGCTTTAATACGACGTGGAAATCAAGAGTTAATGATTAGCGTTGATGACATTCAAGTAGGCGACATTATGATCGTGAAACCGGGTCAAAAGTTGGCTATGGATGGAATCGTTGTAAAAGGGACATCTACCTTAAACCAAGCTGCGATTACAGGTGAATCTGTCCCGGTGACAAAGACCATTGATGATGAAGTATTCGCTGGTACTTTGAACGAAGAAGGATTATTAGAAGTAAAAGTAACTAAATTAGTGGAAGATACTACTCTTTCGAAAATAATTCATTTAGTAGAAGAAGCTCAGGCAGAACGCGCTCCTTCTCAAGCATTTGTTGATAAATTTGCCAAATATTATACTCCGGCAATTGTTGTATTAGCCTTTTTAATCGCTATTGTCCCACCATTATTTGGCGGAGATTGGAGCGAATGGATATATCAAGGGTTATCCGTACTAGTCGTTGGTTGTCCTTGTGCATTAGTTGTTTCTACGCCTGTTTCTGTTGTGACCGCAATAGGAAACGCAGCAAGAAATGGTGTTTTAATCAAAGGTGGAATCCACCTAGAAGAAGCCGGTGCATTGAAGGTTATTGCTTTTGATAAAACAGGAACATTAACAAAAGGGGTTCCAGCAGTAACAGAAATCGTAACATTTGGCGGAAATGAAAATGAGTTATTGACCATCACAGCAGCGTTGGAAAAAGGATCACAACATCCACTTGCTTCAGCAATTATGAAAAAAGCAGAAGCAAACGGATTAAATTATAATGAAGTATCTGTTGAAGATTTTCAATCTATAACTGGTAAGGGTATAAAAGCAAAAGTTAAGGACGAGATGTATTATGTAGGAAGTCCTAGTATGTTTGAAGAAATTCTTCCAAATGGTATAGATAAAACCATTTCTGAACAAATTTCAACCCTACAAACACAAGGAAAAACGGTCATGATTCTTGGAACCGTCAACGCAATTCTCTGTTTAATTGCTGTGGCTGATCAAGTAAGAAAAACATCTAAAGAAGTTATTCAAAAACTTCATCAACTAGGAATTGAAAAAACTGTTATGCTTACTGGTGATAACCAACGTACAGCAGAAGCAATTGGTAAAGAGGTTGGTGTATCTGATATTAAGGCCGATCTCCTTCCAGAAGATAAATTGAACTATATTAAACAACTTCGCGAAAAGTATCATAGTGTGGCGATGGTTGGAGATGGAGTAAATGATGCTCCAGCTCTTGCGGCATCAACAGTTGGGGTTGCAATGGGTGGAGCTGGAACGGATACAGCACTTGAAACAGCCGATATTGCTTTAATGTCAGATGATTTAAGTAAATTACCGTTTACGATGAAACTAAGTCGAAAAGCATTGAGAACCATTAAGCAAAATATTACCTTCTCTCTAGTAGTTAAAGCTATTGCTTTACTTTTAGTTGTACCGGGTTGGTTAACGTTATGGATAGCTATATTTGCCGATATGGGGGCAACATTGCTTGTAACTTTAAACAGCTTACGATTATTAAAAGTTAAAGAATAAAATACTGTTTCATATAAAGGGATAATGGTTTTATTATCCCTTTATATGATTTCTTACTGAATGAAAAGGTATGATGCTTCAATGTGATTTTTCGCCCTTCTTGTTTTTAAAAAAGGGATACTCTTAAAGGATATTTAAATTCAGTCATTCGGAAGTGAAGATAATGAATAATTCTTGGAATCGAGTGATTTATAAAATTTGGTCTCCAATTTATGATAAGATTTTTAATTCGGGTGTTTTTTTAAATGCACGCAGACAAATATTTCTAGATATCCCCTTTCATAGTAATCAAAAGGTACTTTTTGTTGGTGTAGGAACAGGTGCTGATTTAGAGTTAATAACTCAATCTGATTTAGATATAAAGGCAATTGATTTTTCACCTGATATGCTTAAAAAGGCAAGTGCGAAATTTAAAAATTCACCTATTAAATTCATAGAAATGGATGCTCAAAATATGGAGTTTGATAATGAAACATTTGATTATGTAGTTGCTAGTCTAATTCTTTCTGTAGTGCCTGATGCAGATAAGTGTTTAACAGAAATGACGAGGGTTTTAAGAAAAGGAGGCAAAATAATTATTTTTGACAAATTCGTATCTGAAGAACATAAATTATCTTTTTCAAAAAAGCTTCTTAGACCACTAATAAAAGTATTAGGAACAGATATTGGATTGAATTTTGAAGATCTGTACCGTAGAAATAGTATAAATCTAATGATAAACGAAGATAAAAATGTAATGATGAATGGAATGTACAGAAAAATAATAATTAGTAAAGTTAGTTGATTATGTTTGAGCAAATTAAAAATTTCAAAATTACCTTTTACTCTTTACCCTGTACTATGGTACAGGGTTTATAATTTATCTGAGGTGAATGAAATGAATTATCGCATTAGTGAACTTGCAGAAAGGTGTGGGGTCAATAAAGAAACTATAAGATATTACGAAAGATTGGGTCTCCTTTCGGAACCTTCTCGGACAAAAGCTGGATATAGGATGTATCCAGAAGAGTCTGTGGATCGCCTACAATTTATTAAACGAATGCAAGATTTAGGTTTTTCTTTAGCCGAGATCGATAAACTACTTGGAGTTGTTGATAAAGACGACGAACGATGTAAGGATATGTATGATTTTGTTGTTCATAAAATTGATGAAGTTCAAAAGAAAATTAAGGATTTAAAAAGAATCGAACACATGCTAATTAATTTAAAAGATTGTTGTCCTGATGAAAAATCTCTACATGAATGTCCTATTATTGAAACTTTGATGAATTAGAAAAGATAGCACAAAATATGTATCATAATAAGGTGGGAGAATGATGTCAGATTGTTGTAATAACACTAAAGAAATTAAAAATGAAAATGTTGTAAAGTGTCCATCTTGTAAAAATAGATCTAAAAATGTAAAGTTGATAACATTAAAATCAATGCTTAAACCATCTGCATTAGAAACATTAAATGCTAAAGAAAATCACTATTTTTGTTCAACCAAAGATTGTGATGTAGTCTATTTTGATACGAATAATAAAGAGTACCTTTTATCTGACATAAAGGTGGTCGTTCATCAAAAAGATGCCTCAGTAACTACACCAATTTGTTATTGTTTTGATTGGACAAAAGAGAAAATAAAGGAATACGTAGAAAAAGGCCTTACTCCTAATCCAGTAGAACATATTCGAGAGAACATAAAGGAAAACCGATGTGGTTGTGATGTGAATAACCCTCAAGGTAGTTGTTGCTTGGCAAATGTTACAAGCTATATCAAAGAACTAACCTAACCTGTATATACTCAATTAAAGGGCGCTTTGTTTCAACTGGATGTAAGGCATTTTTTCTAATTCAAATAACAGGGGTAACTTATATAACACAATAGGACTTGGACAGGTCTATTTAAAAACTTACTAGAATTAACAAAAAATGTCTACTAATCGGGATTAATGGACACTAGTTATCGTTAAATTCTACCTCACTAATATCTACCTCTTTAATGATAACATCTTTATTCGGATCTGGATCATAGTCTAAAAGAAGAAATAAAAGCAGTATTAAGATAAGGATAAGAGCAGTGAAAATTATCTCCTTAGTATTTTTTTTCGAATCGTTATCTTGTTGTTGCTTTCTATAATTCGACTGAATTTTTTTTGTGTTATAATCTTGTTTCATAATAATCCCACCTAAAGATATATACAGATTAGTAAGTATTTCTCCATTTGATATAACAAACCCTTTAAGGACAAAAAATTTTCAATAAATGCATTAACAGAACATAACGTCAAAAATATCAAGGAAGTATTAGCACAATAAAGAAATATTCTTTCTTTTATATTAAGATTTCCCACAATCGGGCGCTTTAATGAAGTAACTAAGGCCAAATTTCTCAATTACAATACTGAGAAATTTGGCTTTTTATATTTTAATTACCATAACTTTGTAAATTATTATTCTCCTTACTCTGCCATTCCCTTACAATAGAGAATTAGATAAGAACTTTACAAAGTGCAGAAAAATGATTGTCAAAGACTGACACAAAATTATTTATACACCCTTAAATTCTCTTTTTTATATTCAATACTTTCCTTTCTATATTTAATCATATCCCGTAAACTTATTAATTCTTTAATAACAAATTCATAGTTGCCCGTGGGTTCACCCTTAGTAGCAGCATTTGCTGATTTGTATAAAAAGTGATTGATACGAGTATATATTTCATTGTCTATGATGCTTATAATTTCTTGACTCCGTTTTTCATTTTCTACTGCTTTTTCGTACAAATCTTTGGGAATTGAATTGGCTAATTCTTTATGTAATTGAGTGGTCTCGTTTTTATAGTACTCGTTTGATTCATTAAAAGCATCGAAATATTTTTTAATCAAGTTTGAATGGTTATTTTGAATTTCAAGTATCATTGCATTTATTTGATTACCTAATTTCAATGCATATTCTTCTTCTGGTGTTCCTTTATATAAGTTGAGGAATTTATCGAGAATTTCATTTTCCATTTTACTGATCTCCTTTAGATAATCTACATTTTTAAATTTAGTTAAGCGTCTGTCCACAAATGTTTTTATTTTTTTTAAAAACGTCCCCCCAAAACCTCCCCCAGATCGTTGGGGGAGAATACATTATTCTACAAAGCAGAAAATAAACAAAAAACCCTAGAACCATTGATATATCAAGGTTTCTAGGGTTTTTGAATATGCTATTTACAAAGCATATTAATTAACGAGAGTAGAATTCAACGATAAGAGCTTCGTTGATTTCAGCTGGAAGTTCTGAACGCTCAGGCATACGAGTGAAAGTTCCTTCTAGCTTGTCTGCATCGAAAGTCAAGAAGTCAGGTACGAAGTTGTTTACTTCGATTGCTTCTTTAACTACATCAAGGTTGCGAGACTTTTCACGAAGTGTGATTGTCTGGCCAGGAGCTACGCGGTAAGATGGGATATCTACGCGTGCGCCATCAACCATGATGTGGCCGTGGTTTACTAACTGGCGAGCTGCACGACGTGTGCGAGCAAGACCAAGACGGTAAACAACGTTGTCAAGGCGAGCTTCAAGAAGAATCATGAAGTTTTCGCCGTGCTTACCAGGCATTTTGCCTGCTTTGTCGAACAAGTTACGGAACTGGCGCTCAGTAACTCCGTACATGTGGCGAAGCTTTTGCTTCTCTTGAAGTTGCAATCCGTATTCGGAAAGCTTTTTACGCTGGTTAGGACCATGAGGACCTGGTGCGTAAGGGCGTTTTTCTAATTCTTTACCTGTACCGCTTAGTGAAATTCCAAGACGGCGGGATAGTTTCCAGCTTGGGCCGGTATAACGAGCCATGAATGACTCCTCCTTAGTTTTTATTTTGTAAAATAAAAACAGATTGTGATTGAACATTTATGGGTATTTTGTTTTCATGTACCTTCGCCCTAGCAGCAGCGGGTTACGAGATACACCATCAAACCTGGTTTGAGGAACAAAATACATACATAATGTAGACCACATAGGCTGCGATATTTTACACAAAGAGTATTATATAATTTTTGTTCGGGAAAAGTCAAGGGTATATTAAAATTCATTCCTTTTTTATCTAGCTTTCTTTGCTAAAAAGTTTGCCTTTTATATCATACTATTTTACTAGGTCTATGGTATAATGAATAGTAATTGTTTTATTTTTCAAATATTTGGATATTGCCTTGCCACGTGATGGATCATGTTCGTTTATTCAGGCTGCTGCCTGTCAAAACAGCTACTTACAAATCGCTGTTAAGTGATTTTAAAACAGGTGATATATATGGAAGAATTATTAGAACGGGAAATTATATTAGAACTGAAAAGCAAATTTTTCGATTTGATCAGCACTGGCAGATTCTCTTTTTCTTCCTCAGAGGTTCTCTCGCAAATGATGGCTATTTTGAAAGAACTCCTGAAAGCACATGAGGTCGACTTTTACAGCTGCCAGGAATGGAATCAAGAGATGTACCTGGAGACAACAACCCGCCTATCGAGTGATGACAGGGTTTTGGAAACCTTTCCTCATTGTCTTGTGAATGAACTCGCAGCTAAACCTTATGCCTTCATTAAATATCCAGAATCCATGCCCGAGCATGAATTGCTGCTCGTTTTAAAAGCTAATGAAAAACCAATGGGGCTGTTCGGATTTCAAATGAACAGTGACACCCTAAACTCTTTATCAGATCGCTTCCTCGATAAGCTATCATCTGAATGCAATGTGTTCATTGAGAAAGTGCGAAGCCAGGCTGAAACATTGGAGGAAGAAAAACGGTATAAGCAATTATTCAGGGTGACGAAGAAATTCCATTCAACCATGGATATGGATGCCGTGCTGGGTGAAATCATCTCCACCCTAAGGGAAGTATATCCCTCCTTCACCTATTACCTGCTGTTGTCCCATGACCATAAGGGATATGGTGGACTGCCGGTTAGAGACCTTGAATATGATAGCGATAACCTTACGGCGATGCAATCATATGTAAGCGGGCAGATTCAGTTCGAGGATTCAGTCATCGATAAAAATTCAATCATGTACGCCCCTTTAAAAGGAAAGCAGGGGGTTTACGGTGTTTTGCAGGTCATTGCCCCTAACTCACTCGTTTTCCCGCAAAATGAAGTAGAGTTTATCAAGCTGCTCGCCAATACTGCAGGGAGTGCGCTCGAAAATGCCAAGCTTTATGAGCAATCCAGGAAATTGATTGCCGATTTGCAGCTGATCAATGAAACTTCACACCAGCTGAATACGAGTTTGCGCCTGACAGATACGATGAAATTTATCTGCGGGCAAATCATTAAGTCCTTTAATGCCCAGGAAGTCGGATTCATTATGCTAGATGAAGAGCATGATGATTACTCCGTCCTCAAAGGAAGCACCAGCTTTTTCTTTTCAAAAGACGCTTCCAACTATATATTGAGGGTCGCAAATCAAATCAGGCAGGGTATGGAGCCATTATTCCTTGGAGATATATCTGATGATCGCGAAGACTCTCCCCTGCACTTCCACTCGATAATGGGTGTTCCGATGATCCAGAGCGGTGAATTAAAAGGATTTGCGCTCGTCATGCATGAAGACCCTTATCACTTTGCGTTTGATACATTTAAGCTGCTCCAGTCTCTCATTCACCATTCAACTCTTGCTTTCACCAATTCAATGCTTCGGGAAGAGCTGGAGAAAATGGTAGTGACCGATCATTTGACGAAGCTGTATTCTCGCGGATATTTGGATGAAAAAATGAATCTTTCCATGCTTGAAGACCAGCAGGGAACCTTTATTTTAATCGATATCGATAATTTTAAAAGTGTGAATGATCAGTATGGCCATCAGATTGGAGACGAAGTGCTCATTCAGCTGGCTCGACAGATTGCCAATAATATCCGCGGCACGGACATTGGTGCGAGATGGGGAGGAGAAGAGCTGGCGATTTATTTGCCGGGAGCCCCACTTGAGACCGGTGTGATGATCGCGAATAGGCTTGTAGATAAAGTAGAGAAGAACACGAACCCGAATGTCACTGTTTCATGCGGTGTATCCACATGGATCAGGGGACAGGAGGACACAACCAAGACTGTGTTCAAAAGGGCCGACCAGGCTTTATATGTTGCAAAAGGATCTGGCAAAAATAAAGTTGTCGTCCAGAATGAAAACAATTTTGATTTTAGTGGCACTCAGGAATGAGTGCTTTTTTCATTTAATGAGTCACAGTACTTTTTGCTGAGGTGTGAGAGAAATTACTTTCATTAAACAGGCAAATATCATATCCTGATTATGGGGGTAAATTGTAAGCGTTTACAGAATATATAGGAGGAATCATAATGGGAGAGAAAAGATTCGAAACAGAAGTAATCCATTCCGGATATAAATCGGACGAATTCAGGGGGAGTCTTGCACCTCCATTATTTCAAACTAGTACGTTCACTTTCGATAGCGCTGAACAGGGTGAAAGGCGCTTCGCGGGCGAAGAGGAAGGGTTCATCTATTCACGTTTAGGCAACCCTACCGTCGCAATGCTGGAAGAACGGATGGCGACGATTGAAAAAGGGGAAAAAGCCCTTGCGTTTGCATCAGGGATGGCTGCTGTCTCTGCGATATTGGTAGCACTGACACGTACCGGAGACCATATTCTATGCTCACAGGGAGTGTATGGGTGTACGTTCGGACTTCTTCAGCTGATGAAAGAAAAATATGAGATTAACCATGATTTTTCAATGATGTCGACGAGAGAAGAAGTATTGGCTGCCATTACCCCAGAGACAAGAGTCATCTATATCGAGACACCGATTAACCCAACAATGAGACTTGTAGACCTGGAAATGGTCGCGGATGTAGCGAGGGAAAAAGGAATTCCGGTGGTTGTTGATAATACATTCAGCTCGCCTTATCTGCAGAACCCGCTTGAGCTTGGATGTGATTTTGTTATCCATAGCGCAACGAAGTATATTTGCGGACATGGTGATGTCATTGCAGGGTTAGCAGTCGGACCGAAGGAAATCATGTCTAAAATTGCCATGACGACGCAAAAGGACATTGGCGGTGTCATCTCACCATTTGATGCATGGTTGTTGCTTCGCGGCCTGAAAACATTGCCAGTAAGGATGGACCGCCATTGTGACAATGCTGAAAAATTGGCAGAGTATCTTTCTGGCCATCCTGCGGTTGAAGAAGTCATTTTCCCTGGCGATCCCAAGCACCCTGATTATGCAATCGCGAAAAAGCAAATGCGCAAGCCGGGCGGCCTTATTTCCTTCAAAATCAAGGGAGGACAAAAGGAAGCGCAGGCCTTCATCAACAAGCTGAAACTGATTAAAATTGCGGTTAGCCTTGGGGATGCAGAAACATTGATCCAGCACCCGGCGACAATGACTCATGCCGTGGTACCGAAAGAAGCAAGAGAAAAAATGGGTATCAAAGACAATATGCTCAGGCTTTCTGTCGGATTGGAAGCATGGCAGGATATCAGAGATGACCTGGAGGCGGCATTCGAGGCTGTCAGGAAAGAAAGTACCATGGAATCAGGATCGATTTAGTTCTTTAACAAAACCCTCCCGGAAGACGGGAGGGTTTCTCTATGGTCTATGTTAAAAACTAATTTATATACTGTACCAGCACTTCAACGAATTCCTCGAGTTTTTGCTGATCCAGCTCATCAAAGCGGTTTTTTTCCGGTGAATCAATATCAAGGACGCCGATGATTTGCCCGTCTTTGATCATTGGAACGACGATTTCCGATTGTGAAGCGGCATCACATGCGATGTGGCCAGGGAATGCATGGACATCTTCAATTCTCAAAGTTTCCTTCCTGGATGCGGCTGTTCCGCAAACTCCTTTGCCGAGCGGGATTCTCACACAGGCAGGAAGGCCCTGGAATGGTCCGAGGACAAGCTCTCCATCCTCCATCAGATAAAAGCCGACCCAGTTGACGCGATCGAGAAATTGGTTCAATAAAGCTGAAGCGTTGCTGAAATTCGCAATCGCATTCTTTTCATCCTCTATCAAAGCTTTAAGCTGCTTGATCAATAAATCGTAATTTTTTTCACGGCTGTCGCTGTATGTTTCGACTTTAAACACAGTTTTTCCCCCTCATTCCTGAAGTTTTAATCTACATTGTATCAAAAAACAGCGAAACAATGGAGACTTTGTCGAGTTTTTTATAAAGGAAATTTAAATCATTTCCAGAAAGGTAAACAGTAAGGTTAATTGCGGAAAGTGAGGGGCGGAGCAATGAGAAAAAATTCAAAAGCTGCGATTATTGATGCGGCCATCTACTTATTCAACACGAAGGGGTTCAATGGGACATCAGTAAGGGATATTGCAGCAAAGGCAGACGTGAATGCAGCGAATATCTCATACTACTTCCGGAATAAAAATGGACTCCTCGAAAAATGTTTCACCGTTTTTTTCGAAAGCTATCTTGAAGAATTGGAAAAAGGCTTTTCACTGCTGGAATGCGGTGCGGAGTTATCCCTGAATGCCATGGTAGACAATGTATTAAGATACCAATGCCAGAACATCCAATTGACAAGATTCATATTAAGGGAGATGACGATCGATTCCCAGATTGTCAGGGAAATCATGTCCACCTACCATGTAAAAGAACGCTATATGTTTAAAAAGGTCCTTGAGGCTGGGATGGAGAATGGGGAATTCAAGAAGCATTCCATCCAGTTCAGCATTTTACAGTTAAAAGGACTGCTATCGATGCCATTCTTGAACACCCATTATGTGACAGAGGTTCTGCATGTGCAGCCGCATGAAAAATACTTTGCGGATAAGTACAGCCATGAGCTCTCACAGTGGATCAAGGGAACCCTTGGTACAGGCCATCAAATCCAGGAGAAAATGTTGATCAATATATAGGAAACCGGTCAAAATGCCGGTTTCCTTATTTTTTTACTAGCATCCTATCAAGCCCTTGTCCCAGCTCCTTCGCCTGGTGCGCATCAGATCCATATACAAGCTTGATTCCGAGCTTTTTAGCCTCCCTGACTACCCAGTCTGGCGGGTATGGCTCACGGCATAATGGTTTTGCAGTTCCCGCCCCGTTATAATCCAGTTCATAGCCTTGCTTCGAAACTGTCTCCAGGATATCAAAGATCTCATCAGCACAATCCTTTTCAATTGGATATTTAAGGCGGAACTTATTCGCCAGGGTAATATGCCCGATTCTTTTTGGCTTATATGGTCCCAGGTCAGCATGTATGGATTTCAAAACAGTTTGATAGTAGTGTCGATGAATATCTTTCACTGATCCGTATTCTTTCACCATTTCCCCGAAGTTGTCTGGACTGTAATCAAGGCAGCTATAACTTCCATCAGGATTTTTCAAAAAGTGTACCGATAGAACGGCATCATCCAGGCGTGGTCCGAATTTATTAAGCAAATTGGCTGTTTCAATTTCGTATCCTTCGATATAATCTATTTCGAAGCCAGTATTAATCTTTATTTTTCCTCGGTAGCTTGCCTTTGCTTCCTCGATACTTTGAAAATATCGGTCCAAATCCTCATAACGCATTGCGCTATCTTTCATCGGTGTAGGATCAAGGAATCCTTGTGGCAAAGGGGCATGCTCTGCGAAGGTGATTTCCGTGTAGCCAAGCTCCAGTGCTCTCTGGATATAATCATCTAATGAATCTTTCGTTCCATGCGGGCAAAAAGATGTGTGGACATGGCCATCTTTCATGACTCCAGGCCTCCTATCGTAAGATCTTATGCAAGATTTCAAGTTAAATCGGCTTAATTCGGATAATTTCAACAAAAAATATGAATTTAATAGTCAAAAATTGTCGTTTACATGGTAATATAAATACATTATACACGCATTTATCCATTCATTTTATATAGAAGAATTCAGAACTTGGAATTTGTGAGGCCAGGGGGATAACAAATGGAGTACATAATTGGCGGAATTATTTTATTAATAATGCTTTTTTTAGTCGGATATTTTATGAAACGAAAGTATTACAGCGAGGTCGATCGGTACGAATCATGGAAAATAGATATCATGAACCGGCCGGTAATGGATGAGATGTCAAAAGTGAAACAGCTGAACATGACAGGCCAGACTGAGGAGCTTTTCGAACGCTGGCGCCAGGAGTGGGATGAGCTCGTGACATCCAAGCTGCCGGGCATCGAGGATTATCTGTTTGACGCGGAAGAATATATCGATAAGTACAGATTCAAAAAGGCGAAGGAATCTCTGGCAGTCATTGACCGCAAGCTGACGGAAACGGAAGATAAAATCAAGAAGATTCTCGGTGAATTGAATGAGCTTGTCGGAAGTGAAGAAAAGAACCGCGAAGAAATCGATGGCCTGAAGGAGCAATACAGAGAAAATAAGAAAAATCTTCTTTCACACCGCCACAGCTTCGGAAGCGCGGAGGCAAGTCTGGAAGAGATGCTTGAAAACATCCAGGCTAAATTCATTGATTTTGATGAGAAAACAGAGAATGGCAACTACCTTGAAGCAAGGGAAACGGTTCTGTCTATACAGGCAATGCTTGAAGAGGTATCCAGGAAAATGGAATCCATTCCTGCGCTGCTGCATGATTGCCAATCGGCGATTCCGGCACAGGTTAGCGAGCTGAAGGACGGAGTCAGAGAAATGACTGCGCAAGGATATGTTCTTGACCATCTGAACGCAGACAAAGAAGTTGAGGCAATCAGCAAAGAATTGGCTGATCATAAGACATCACTTGAAAAAGGCGATGTCGAAATTGCTGAACAGGGCATCCAGGGGTTAAAGGAACGTGTTGAGAAGCTATTTGACCTCCTTGAAGAGGAAGTACTGGCTAAGCAATACATTACGCAGACGGAGCATGAGGCAAAGGAAATCCTTGTAAAAGCCATAACTGAAAGCAAGACGCTCAAAGAAGAGACAAAGCATATCCAGGAGAGTTATCACCTTAATGATAAAGAGCTTTCAGCGCAGACAAATGTGGAGCAGCAGCTCAAGGGCCTTCTAAAGCGATTTGAGCTGATCGACCACAGAATAACTGAAAATGATACAGCTCAAAGCTTGATTAAACAGGAGCTTGAAGAAGCGAAAGAGCAGCTTGATCAACTTGTCGAAGAGCAAAAAGTATTGATGGAAAAGTTGAGTGCCCTCAGGAAGGATGAAATACTGGCCAGGGAAAAGGTTAGGGACCTGTCTAAAAAGATCTCTGAACTGATCCGCACCGTATCCAAAAGCAATATGCCTGGATTGTCCCAGGACTACAAATATCTTCTTGAAGATGCCAATGAAAGCATCAAACAAGTCAATGAAAAGCTTGAGGAAAAGCCGCTTGATATCCCTGTTCTCCAGCAGTACCTAGAAATCTCTGTGCTGACAGTTGATAAGCTGGAAGCGGCGACTGAAGAAATCGTCGAGACCGTCATGCTGGCCGAGCGGGTCATCCAATATGGAAACAGGTACCGAAGCCGATATCCTTCGGTTGACCGCGGTCTTCGCGAAGCAGAGGAGCATTTCCGCAATTACGATTATCGTGACGCACTAGAACAGGCGGCCACTGCAATTGAGGAAGTGGATCCTGGTGCCCTGAAGAGAATTGAGCAAATGTTATCTGAAAAAGAGTAATGTAAAACATGGGTCTCCGAAATGGAGACCTGTTTTTTTGGCAGATAGGGTGACTCAGGGCATACTACAAAATATTAATCATGTTTATTTTTCATTCTTATGATAAGATTTTTAGTTAGCATTAACGACAGGGGGGATATGATGATTTATTTAGACAACAGTGCCACAACCAAACCCTATAAAGAAGTATTGGATTCATTTTTAAAGGTATCAGAGGAATTTTTCGGAAATCCTTCCTCTCTTCATAAAATCGGCGGACAGGCAGAGAAGCTGCTTCAGCAGGCACGTTCCCAGGTGGCCAAGCTCCTGAATGTAAAAGAAACGGAAGTCCTGTTCACGTCTGGAGGAACAGAAAGCAATAATCTTGCGATAAAAGGGATCGCGTTGGCCCACAGGGAAAGAGGCAGGCATATCATTACCAGCGGCATTGAACATGCTTCAATCCACAATGCCATGGTGCAGCTTGAATCGCTCGGCTATGAAATAACCTATGTAAAACCCGATTCTGATGGCTTCATCTGTGCGGATACGATAGAGAGAGAAATGCGTGATGATACCATCCTGGTGTCCGTGATCCATGTTAATAATGAAGTCGGCACGATTCAGCCAGTAAAGGAAATTGGAAAACTTCTTAAGAAGTATCCTAAAGTGTTCTTCCATGTTGACTATGTTCAGGGAGTAGGAAAGGTGCCTTTAAACTTTTATGAAGCCGGAATCCACTTGGCTACCATTTCAGGCCATAAGTTCCACGGACTGAAAGGGACTGGTGCATTGTTCATAAAAGAAGGCGTCACTTTGTCACCATTGTTCTCCGGCGGGAATCAGGAATGGAAGCAGCGCAGCGGAACAGAAAATGTAGCGGGCATGGTTGCGATGGCAAAGGCGCTGAGGATGACGCTTGAACAGAGAAAAGAAAAGCTGAATCAAATGGTGGCAGCTATGGAAAGATTAAGAAATGGCATCAGCCAAATCAAGGAAATAACCATCCACACGCCAAAGGAAAATCATGCACCCCATATCCTCAACTTTTCAATCAAGGGATTGAAGGCGGAAACTTTCGTGCATGCGCTGGAAGAAAAAAATATATATGTATCGACGACAAGTGCTTGCTCATCGAAAAAGAAGGCTGCGAGCAAGACTTTGCTGGCAATGGGAGTTCCTCAGGATGAAGCGGAAAGCGCAATCAGGGTCAGCCTGACATTTAGCAACACAGTAGAAGAAGCAGAAATCGCCGCAAAGGCAATTGCAGATACAGTAAAACATTTAAGCGAGGTAGTAAAGAAATGATGTATGACCGTATATTGGTTCGGTATGGAGAAATATCGACTAAAGGAAGAAACAGAAATAAATTCATCGATCGTTTAAGAAAAAATATCAAAAGGGCATTAAGCGACTTTCCGAATGCAGCCATCAAAGCAGAACGAGATCGCATGTTCATCCTTCTGAATGGTGAAGATAGCGACGGGGTTGGAGAGAAGCTGAAAGGAATCTTCGGAATCCAATCCTTCAGCCCGGCAATGAAAGTCGAGAAAGATCTCGAAAAAATGAAAGATGCGGCACTCGAGCTTTTCAGGAAAATCCATAAGCCTGGCCAGACCTTTAAAATAACTGCTAAACGGTCGGACAAGACATTTGAGCTGGATACGAATGGAATCAATTCAGAATTTGGCGGCCATATTTTAAGAAATATGGAAGGTTTGAAAGTAGATGTACGGAAGCCGGATATAAACCTCCAGATAGAGATCAGGAAAGAAGCTGCATATATCTCAGCTGAAACGATCAAGGGTGCCGGGGGGCTTCCTGCTGCATCCGGTGGTAAAGGGATGCTGATGCTTTCCGGTGGGATTGACAGCCCTGTTGCCGGCTACCTGACCATGAAAAGAGGACTAGAAGTGGAAGGTGTCCATTTTTTTAGTCCGCCTTTTACAAGTGAACGCGCCAAGCAAAAGGTAATCGACCTTTCTGAAAAGCTTGCCGAGGTTAATGGCCATTTTGCGCTTCATATTGTTCCATTCACAGAAATCCAGCAGGCCATCCATAAGCAAATTCCGGAAAACTATACGATGACAACAACAAGAAGGCTGATGCTGCGCATAACGGATGCCATCAGGGAAAAGCAGGGCGGCCTTGCGATCATCACTGGTGAAAGCCTGGGGCAGGTGGCCAGCCAGACGCTTGAAAGCATGTATGCCATCAATGAAGTGACTACAACGCCAATCATTCGGCCTTTAATAACAATGGACAAGCTGCAAATCATGGACATCGCCCATGAAATCGATACACATGATATTTCCATTCGACCATATGAGGATTGCTGTACCGTATTTGTTCCTTCTTCTCCAAAAACAAAGCCTAAACTGGATAAGGTCCAGAACTATGAGAGCTTTTTTGACTTCGAGGAAATGGTCCAGAGGGCAGTCGAAGGAACAGAAAGAATCATCCTTAAACCGGCTTCTGAGCGTGAAGATAATTCCATGAATGACCTATTTTAAAAAATGATAAATTTGTGAACAATTACCAATTAAAGTTTTGAATTAAGCCATGTGTTTCTACACATTCTATACTCACAAGGAGGTGAAACACATGGCAAACAACAACAGCTCAAATCAACTTCTAGTACCTGGAGTATCACAAGCTCTTGACCAAATGAAGTACGAAATCGCTTCTGAATTTGGTGTACAGCTAGGCGGAGAAACTACTTCTCGCGCTAACGGTTCTGTAGGAGGAGAGATCACTAAGCGTTTGGTTCAAATGGCTGAACAACAACTTGGTGGCGGATTCTCTCGCTAATTAAAAAATGAATAATATGGCTACAAGGAGCGGGGCAGATGCCCTGCTCTTTTTTTATGCATAAGGAAATTTATTATTCTAAAAAAGTGTTATCATATAATTTTAAATTTTTGAATAATTTTGTATAATGGTAAGTGGGGATAGACAAGGCATAGCAGCCTTAAAAAATTTTGAGGGGGAAGAGTATGAACAGAGAACAATTGATTGCGCCGCAGAAGTATAATCTCGTGTCTGAAATGGAGCGTTTCGCTCAGGATCAGGAAAGAAAAGCGATTATCTGGGAAAATGAGGCGGGCAGTACAAAAGAGATTACATACCGGGAACTACTAAATAATGCGAATAAGATTGGAAACGTTTTCTCGAAGCATGGCTTGCAGCAGGGGGATGTCGTACTGGTCGTTGTGCCAAGGTTGATTGAGGCCTATCAGGTATATATTGCGTCATTGAAAATGGGATTGGTCGTCATTCCAAGCTCGGAAATGTTGAGAACGAAAGATTTCCAATATCGGATCAATCATGGCGATGTTAAAGCGATTGTCAGCTATGCTCCTTTTACAAAAGAATTCGCTGGTATCGAGGAAGCTGATCATCTGCCGAAGTTCGTGATTGGAGATCAAAAAGAAGGCTGGATCCACCTTGATGAAGAAATGAAAACGGCATCGAAGGAGCTTCAGCTAGCAGATACACAGCGCGATGATATGGCTTTCCTCAGCTATACTTCCGGCACGACCGGCAATCCAAAAGGAGTTGTCCACACGCATGGATGGGCATATGCGCATCTTCGCACAGCAGCGACAACCTGGCTTGGCATCGAGGATGGGGACACTGTTTGGGCCACTGCAGGTCCGGGCTGGCAAAAGTGGATCTGGAGCCCGTTTTTATCCGTTATGGGTACAGGGGCAACCGGCCTTGTTTACCAGGGGAAATTCGAGCCGCAAAAATACTTGTCACTTCTACAAAAGTATAATGTAAATGTCCTTTGCTGCACACCGACGGAATACCGTCTGATGGCGAAGGTGGAAAACTTAAGTGATTATAATCTGCCAGGACTGCACAGTGCCGTTTCGGCAGGAGAACCGCTAAATCGTGAAGTAATCGATACATTCAAAAAGCATTTCAATGTCGAGGTGCGCGACGGTTATGGCCAGACGGAAAACACTTTGCTGGTCGGCGTAACGAAAGGCATGGAATTAAGGCCGGGATCGATGGGCAAGCCGACACCGGGAAATACCGTCGAGATTATCAATGAAAATGGAGAGCCTTGTGCTCCCGGCGAAGTCGGCGATATTGCTGTCCATGTTGATACACCGGCATTGTTCAAGAACTATTACAAAGACCCAGAACGGACCGCCATGCAGTTCCGCGGCGATTACTACGTAACAGGGGACAAAGCCAGCAAAGATGAAGAAGGCTATTTCTGGTTTGAGGGCCGCGGCGATGACATCATCATCAGTTCCGGATATACGATCGGGCCTTTTGAAGTTGAGGATGCACTTGTCAAACATCCATATGTAAAAGAATGTGCCGTGGTCGCATCACCAGATGAAATCCGCGGACATATCGTCAAAGCTTTTGTTGTCCTGCGTGACGGTGTCAGTCCTGATCAGGAGAATCTTGTCGCTGAGCTTCAACAGCATGTGAAGGATTTGACAGCACCTTATAAGTATCCAAGGAAGATCGAGTTCCTGGAAGAACTTCCTAAAACCACTTCCGGTAAAATTCGCCGCATCGAACTACGCAAGAAGGAATTGGAAGGCGCAAAATAAATAGTGAAAACAAAAGGCAGGCCATTGTGCCTGCTTTTTGTATTTAATTATGTAAAAATCAAAGAATGCGTTGAAGATGAAAACTTGGGTATATTTTAAAGTAGAAAGGGTGATCATCAATGGAAATCGAAATCAGGGAAGCTGCATTGGAAGAGTTAAGTAAGGTCCAATTCGGCGAAAGTGAAGGAATCAGAATTCTGGCGGAGTTTGTTGGTACATGTTCAATCGCCACAGACATCCAGCTGCAAGTCGAGGAAAAGCAGGCTGATGATGAAGTCATCACAGAAAACGGCATTCACTTCTTCGTGCCGGAAAAATCGCTGGAATCCCTGCCTGCTAAAATATTCCTGGATTTCAAACCAGGTTTCGGCTATAAAATCTCCTCAACTGAAGAGACATTTGGTTATAACTTCAAACTTAAACCAAGACAAGAGAAATAACCCAGGGTGGGTTATTTTTATGTAAATAATCACATCCATCCCCATTATGGAGGCACTAAAAGGTGCTGAATCAGGAAAAAGCGCCATCCATAGTGCTTGTGGAGACGCGAAAGGACGGAGGGTCCGAAAAAAGCGTCATCCATCCACCTCATGGAGACACCAAAAGGGGCTGAATCAGGAAAAAGCGTCATCCATAGCGCTTATGGAGACGCGAAGAGACGGAGGGTCCGAAAAAAGCGTTATCCATCCACCTTATGGAGACATCAAAAAGCGTAGGATCAGAAGAAAGCGTCATCCATCTGCTTTATGGAGGCGCAAAAAGGGGCAGGATCAGAAAAAAGCGTCCTCCATAAGCCTTATGTAGAGGCGAAGTAGCAAGTCTGCATAATTTGTCTGTTATTGGTCGTAAAAAAAGATTGTCAGTCCGCAGCTTCCACATTTATAATGGATATTATTTCGAGTCTAGAAAGATTAGGAGGCTGTCCTGATGGATAAAAGGACTGAACAACAAGCTGGAGTTCTTTACGCAGCTTTTTCTTATATACTATGGGGTGTCCTCCCTGTTTATTGGAAACTTTTGCATCATGTAAATGCAGATGAAATTCTGGCTAACCGGGTATTCTGGTCGTTTTTCTTCATCGCTGCCATTTTAGTTCTTAATAAGAAATGGGGCCTTTTCACAGGGACCTTGCGCGGACTGGCCCAAAACAAGAAACAATTAGCTGCCCTCACCGTGGCATCCATGCTGATCAGTGTCAACTGGTTCATGTATATCTGGGCAGTCAATACAGATCAGATGATCGAAGCAAGCCTTGGGTATTATATCAATCCGCTCGTAAGCGTCCTGCTGGGAATGATATTCTTGAAGGAACGTCTTTCCGTACTCCAATATCTATCATTTGCGCTGGCGGCAATCGGCGTGCTGGTTATGACGATTTCTTATGGGCAATTTCCGTGGATCGCACTATCTCTGGCAATCTCCTTTGGCCTTTACGGATTGGCAAAGAAATTGATCAAGGTGGATTCTGCTGTAGGGCTCGCGCTCGAAACACTGGTCGTCATGCCTCTAGCAGCTATCTATATTGGCTACCTTATGATTCAGGGGACGAACTCATTGTTCGCTAGTTCCTTGTCGACTACCCTGCTGCTGGCAGGTGCAGGCGCGGCAACCGCAGTTCCTCTGCTGTTTTTTGCAAAAGGTGCGCAAAGGATCCCGCTGGCAACACTAGGAATCCTGCAATATATCGCACCAACATTGACGCTCATCCTTGGGGTTTTCGTCTATCACGAAACATTCTCGACAGTCCACTTGCTGGCCTTTACTTTTATCTGGTCTGCCTTGATTCTCTATTCCTTATCAAGGACAAAGATGGCGGCAGCACTATCAGTGAAATGGAAAAAAGAAAAAGGGTTGCCTATGTAAAAGAAGAGAGCTGCGGAATTTTCCGCAGCTCTCAGACTGTAGACAAACTCGATGAAAATCCTGTTTGTTTACAGTCTTTTTTTGGATGGTGCTGGAATGGGGCTGTTGATTTCCGTTCCAGGCGCTTCGCTTTCCGCGGGGCCGGCGGTGAGCCTCCTCGTCGCCGTTGGCGCCTGCGGGGTCTCACCTGTCCGTCTGATCCCGCAGGAGTCTACGCGCCGTCCACTCCAATCAACAGAATTCCTCAACTTAGTGTGGAACTAACCATAAGTCTCTTTTAAAATAGATATATATAACGCTTGAGGTGATAAATATGCTTTCGAAAAATAATCCAATCCAACGAGATCAATTAGAAATGGTTGCTTTAGACCAACTGGTTCCTCAGGAACATTTAGTCCGCAAGATGGAAGCAGCCCTTGATTTTACTTTCATCTATGAATTGGTGAAGGATGTGTATTCGGAAGTAGGGCGCCCAAGCATTGACCCTGTGATTTTAATTAAACTTACCTTCATTCAATATACCTTTGGCATCCGTTCCATGCGCCAGACCATTGCCGAAGTAGAAACGAATATGGCCTACCGCTGGTTTTTGGGTTATGGATTCCATGATAAAGTGCCCCACTTCTCCACCTTCGGGAAGAATTACGAACGCCGTTTTAAAGATACAGATTTGTTTGAACAGATCTTCTATCGAATTCTTAAGACCGCAGCTGATAAGAAACTTATTAGTGCTGAACATGTCTTTATTGATTCAACCCATGTAAAAGCAAGTGCGAATAAGCATAAATTCGAGAAGAAAGTGGTGCGTAAGGAAACACGAGCGTATCAGGAGAAACTCCAGGAAGAAATCAATTTGGATCGGGAAGACCATGGGAAGAAGCCATTTCCTCCTGATAAATTTGACAAGGAAGAGTCAAAGGAAATCAAGGAAAGCACGACCGATCCGGAGAGTGGATACTACGTCAAAGACGAGCGCACAAAACAGTTTGCCTACTCCTTTCATGCGGCATCAGACCGTAACGGATTTGTCCTGGGTACAATTGTGACACCTGGTAACACGCATGACAGCCTGATCCTTGAGCCACTGGTAGAACAAGTGATAGAGAAAGTCGGAAAGCCCAAAGCCGTTGCGGCCGACGCAGCCTATAAAACTCCAGCTATTACGAAGTTCCTGATGGAAAACGAAATGACCCCGGCTTTGCCTTATACACGACCGCGAACGAAGGACGGATTCTTCCGTAGATATGAATATGTATATGACGAATTCTACGACTGTTATTTGTGTCCTGCCGGTGAGATCCTGAAGTATTCGACCACCACAAAAGAGGGGTATCGTGAATATAAATCCCCAAAACACATCTGTGCAACCTGCCCGTTTTTAGCGCAATGTACAGAAAGCAAGGATCATCAAAAGGTGGTAACTCGCCATATCTGGCAGGAGTATGTGGAAGAAACGGACCACTTGAGGCACAAGCAGGAAGTAAAAGAAATCTATGCGAAGCGTAAGGAAACCATAGAGCGCGTATTCGCAGATGCAAAAGAAAAGCATGGCATGCGTTGGACAACCCTAAGGGGGCTTAAAAAATTGTCGATGCAGGCGATGCTTACTTTCGCTGCCTTGAACTTGAAGAAGATGGCCAACTGGACTTGGAGAAGTCCAGTAATGGCCTAAAAGTATAGCGAAGAGAGTCTATTTTCTTTAAAACATCCGACGAAATCCAAAAGGGGGTTCGGAATGAGACCATTCCGAACCCCTTTTGTCGACAAACTGAGAGCTGCGGAATTTTCCGCAGCTCTTTCTTATAGGTAAAACACATTAAGGAAAAATATGTTAAACTAGTGGTGAGTTCTTTATAACGGAATCGTTAGCTGGAAGGGAGTGGTGAAATGAAGGAAAATATAAGGTTTGCTTGGTTTGCTACTTGGTTTGCACTTGTTGGACAGCTCGTATTTTTTCTTGGTGTTTCCATTTTTACAGGTGAATGGAGATATGCAATGTGGAGCTTCATGGTGAGTTTATTAGCCGGAGTCCCTAGCCTGGTCAATACCTGGCAGGCACAGAAAAGAATCAATCTTAGTAAACTCGATCAATAGTATTGTTCCTGGAAGGTTACCAGTTCCATATCAAAAAGCCCAGAGATCACTCTGAGCTTTTTTTACCCTAAAATCTTTCGATTATAGGAATGTCCTCTTCACTTTTTCCCAGAAGGAGTTGTCCTTGAGCTTGACTGTCTTGATGATTTTGTTGCTCAGCTTGACGTCGAATTTCTCGACATGCTGGATGCTTAGTGCTTCGTTATCCATTCCCATGATCGGATAATCGTTGCCGTCCTGGGCAACCTTGAAGGTAAGCTTCCTGTCACCGCTGAGGATGAATGATGACCCAAGCGTGCGGAAGTCATTATTGTTCACTGAAGCAAGCTCGCTCACCTGCATGCAAGGAAGCAGCGGGTCGACAACTGCGCCGTTGACTGATTTATTATAAGCGGTGCTTCCCGTAGGAGTTGCGACGATCATTCCGTCACCACGGAAGGTTTCGAAGTGCTTGTCATCGATAAAGACATCCATCACAAAAGCCTTGATGATCGCTGAACGGACGCTGAACTCGTTCAGGCAGCCAAATGTTGTTTCCTCATCGATCGTAACTTCGATGGTCGGATAGCGTCTGACCTCGATTTGTGAATTTGTGATTGCTTCGATCATTTTATCCGTATCTTCTAGATGGAAATCGCAGTACATATTCAAGGAACCGGTGACCGAAATGCCGGCATACAGGCAATCATCACGGAAGCCGGTTTTTCTGACGGCCTGCAGGAATGTACCGTCATCACCAACGCTGACGATGATATTAGCGGTACGATGATCATTCACGATATTGAAATTATACTGTTGTGCCAGTTTATAGAGAGGTTCAACTTTTTCCAGCATGGTTGTGTCTGGCGTATGGTGAAAATAAATATTGCGGCGATCTGGCATTATAAATTCCTCCAAACATTGCGTAATTCTTCCATATTTTTACCCACTTTTAAAAACTTTTGCTAAAATAAATGTTATTGACATCAGTTTATCATTTTTTCATAAGGTTTTGAAAGTAAAGAGAAATTCATAAGGGGGCTTCAAGATGAATGGGAAAAGGTGGGCGGCTTTAGGAATAGCCGTCGGATTGTTCATTGCTTCAATATTTATTAATTTTCTGTCGACAGTCGCTTTCAGTGACGCAGAAGATGCGTTTACAGATATGTTTGCTGTATCGGAAGAAATGTTTGCGGAAGAGATTATCGAAGAAGGTGACATGCTGAGCAAAATTGCAGTATTGTCCATCAATGGAGTGATTCAGGATACAGGGGATGCGGAATCATTCTTTGAAAGTCCGCTCTATAATCACAGGGCGTTCATGGAACAGCTTGATTATGTAAAAGAAAACGATGATGTGAAGGCCATCATCCTGCAAGTGAACTCGCCTGGTGGCGGCGTCGTGGAAAGTGCGCAAATCCATGACAAGATCAAAGAAATCCAAAAGGAAACGAAAAAACCGGTTTATGTATCGATGGGGTCAATGGCCGCTTCTGGTGGTTATTATGTGTCTGCTCCTGCGGATAAAATCTTTGCAAGCCCTGAGACGCTTACCGGATCGCTGGGTGTCATCATGCAGGGAGTTAACTATGCTGGCCTTGCAGAAAAGTATGGAGTTGAATTCACGACAATCAAAAGTGGACCATACAAGGATATCATGAGCCCATCAAGACCGATGACAGAAGATGAGCGCAAAATCCTCCAATCCATGATTGACAACTCGTATGAGGGATTCGTAAAAGTCATTTCGGAAGGACGCGGTATGTCTGTTGAACAGGTCAAGGATATTGCGGATGGCCGTATTTATGATGGTCGTCAGGCAAAGCAGCTGAAATTGATCGATGGATTTGGATATCTTGAGGATGTCATCGAGAGTGTCAGGAAGGATGAAAACCTCGGTGACGCTACTGTCGTCAAGTACACAGAAAGCATGGGATTTGGTTCGTTTTTCAGCATGAGCGCACAAAAAATCATGGGCAAAGACGCAGAAATGGCAGGATTAATGAAGATATTGTCCCAGCCTAACTCTCCACGCCTCATGTACTTATATGCGGAATAAGGAGGGGAAGAAATGAATTCGGATGATTTTAAAGATCGGGACAATGAATCCTCTCAAGCAAAAGGTGGAATCGAAATCACGGATAGTACCGAAACCCCTGAAAAAGGATCGGATATTCAAGAGGAAACAGACACACCAATAGAGCAGATTGAAACTAGGAAGATACAAGTTAATGGCAACCCCGAAGCTGATGTTTTTGTATATGGGAAAGTTCAGGGCAATACCGATGCCGATGTTTATGTAAATGGGAAGAGTGAACCCGGAAACCATTTATACTCCGGTCTCTATGCCGGATTCTGGACACGTTTCTGGGCCTATCTGCTTGACCTGATTGTAATCGGAAGCATCAACCGGATGATCATCAATCCAGTGTTCAGGGCGCTGGATGTGTCCTTGATCGAAGATGGCATTTTTTCACCGGTGTCTATTGCGACCGCAATCGTCTTCTACTTGTATTTTGTGTTAATGACAAAGTACCTCGGCCAAACTCTCGGAAAAATGGTCTTTGGCTTGAAAGTAGTGGAGCTGGATGGCAAGGGACTTACATGGGGAACCGTTATTTTCCGCGAATGGATTGGCCGTTTCATTTCAGCAACCATCATGGTTTTGTATGTGGTCGTTGCCTTTACAAAAAAGAAACAAGGTTTGCATGACCTGTTTGCTGATACAACCGTCATATATGAACCACGTTAAATGAACCTGCTGCGGCAGGTTTATTTTTTTGCCTTTTTGTTGATAATAATAAGCTGAAAGGTTGTGGAGGATGATGAAATGGGTGCTGCTTGCCATACTGCTTCTCACGGTGCTTGTACTTATAATCCTTTTTACTAAAGTTAAGATTTTTTTAGATTATTTCCACGGCAATGATAATGATCATTTCAAGGTAACGATTAAAGCCTGGGGCGGATTAATCAAGTTCAAGATCGAAGTACCGGTTGTGAAAATCGATGATGATTCTCCCACCATCATTGCCGAGCAAAAAGTCAAAACAGGGCCCGATGAAAATATGAAACAACAAAAAACCACTCAGGTTGATAAAAATGACTTACTAAGCAGCCTTCATGATTTCAAGCAGCTGATCAATCACATCGCCGGACTCCATAAAATCATCCGGAATTTTTTAAAGAAGGTGACGATCAGGAATATTGAGTGGCATACGATGGTGGGCGTTTCTGACGCTGCAGCCACTGGCGTATTGACGGGTGCCTTTTGGGCAGTCAAAGGAGGGGTCATTGGAGTACTGAGCAACTATATGAAAATGAAAGAAATGCCTGTCATGACGATTACACCAAGCTTCCAGCAAACCGTATCAATTACTAGTTTTAAATGTATGATACAAGTAAGAGTCGGGCATGCTATTTTAGCAGGTATAAAGCTGGTTAAATATTGGAGAGGCGGCTGGCCTGAATTTAAATCAAAGCCATTATCCGCTCTTTCCGGTGAAAATACTAATTCTGTCTAAAATAAGGAGGAAACAGGAATGTCCGACCATCCAATTCAAGGATTAATGACAACTGCCATGGAAAGCTTGAAAGAAATGATTGATGTCAACACAATCATTGGGGACCCCGTAGAAACACCGGATGGAAGTGTAATCCTGACAGTTTCTAAGGTAGGGTTCGGTTTTGCTGCAGGTGGAAGTGAGTTCGTGCTGGAAAGCTCGAAGGGAGGTTCCGGAGGCTCAGGCGGCTCTGGAGGATCTGGAGGACAATCCGGAGGAGCACAGCATCCATTCGGAGGAGGTAGCGGTGGCGGTGTTTCCATCACGCCAATTGCTTTCTTGATTGTCAGCTCCAGGGGTGTGAAAATGCTTCATCTGGATGAAAATACGCATTTGTATGAGAAAATTCTTGACCTTGCCCCTCAGGCAGTCGAAAAAATCCAGCAAATGTTGTCCAAGAAGGACCAGAACAGCCAGGACAGCGGCCAGAACAAGGATCAAAAGCAAAATGACTACAATGGACCGAAAACGGATCTTGATATTTAGGACCATGCTGCCTTTTCACCATGAAGAGGCAGTTTGCTTGTGTCAGAGACTGGCAGGGCCGAAGCAATTTTGTGCTTTATTTTAAAATAATTGCAAAAAAATTCTTTAAAAGATATATTAACACTGTACATATAATGGACAAGGAGGATGAGCAGGTATGGCATCTGTTACATTTAAGGGGAACCCAGTTACATTGCTAGGAAATGAAGTAAAGGTAGGAGACCAGGCACCAGACTTCAAAGTGCTTGCAAACGATCTTTCTGAAGTAACTCTTCAAGATTCAAAAGGACAAGTACGTTTAATCAGCGTTGTCCCCTCATTAGACACAGGAGTTTGTGACGCGCAGACTCGCCGTTTCAATGAAGAAACTGCCAACCTTGGCAACGTGAAAATCCTGACAGTCAGCGTGGACCTTCCTTTCGCTCAAAAGCGCTGGTGTGGAGCGGCTGGAATCGATAAAGTCCAAACTCTATCTGACCACCGCGAGCTTTCCTTTGGAGAAGCATACGGCGTAGCAATCAAAGAACTTCGCCTGCTTGCTCGCGCAGTATTTGTTGTTGACTCAAACGACAAAGTCACATACGTTGAGTATGTAAGCGAAGCAACAGACCACCCTAACTACGAAGCAGCAATCGAAGCTGCAAAACAAGCGAACTAAACACAACTTTGGAAACAAGCCGCAGAAAATACTGCGGCTTGTTTTGCTTTGAGGATCGATTACTATCGGACGAATGGAGTACAAGAGCGGAGAAAGTGTCCGATAGAATCCCAACCTTAATCCAGTCCAATTCCTTTCCAGCCATATGCCTTGTACACAAAGCAAAACAGGGCTAAAATATATAAATATCCATTGAAATCAGGAGGAAAAAAAGTGAGTGTTACTCCGGTAGAACAATTATTTACTGCATTCAACACGAGTGCAGATATTTTAAAAGAAGAGTTGTCATGTACATATTTGGAAGCGCTGGCTGAAAGCGGAGAAAACATGTTCCAGGGTACAGTGCTTCAGGATGAATTGAATGAAGTGACAAAGAAACGACTTGAAAAAGTATACAAAGACATCAACCTTGACTCCTTTAGCAAAGAAGAAATCCGCAAGGGCTTCCAGCTTGCGATCTTGAAGGGCATGAAGGAACATGTGCAGCCGAACCATCAAATGACACCTGATTCTGTCGGCATGTTCATCGGCTACCTGGTCAATAAGTTTGTCGACAAGAAGTCATTCAGGCTTCTTGACCCTGCGGTCGGAACCGGAAACCTGCTGGCGACGGTTTTGAACCAGCAGACAGACAAGGAAATCGATTCAATCGGAGTCGAGATTGATGACCTGCTGATCCGGCTGGCCTTTGTAAATGCCAACCTTCAAAAGCATCCAGTGGAATTTTTTAATCAGGACAGTCTTGAACCACTGTTTGTCGATCCGGCAGATGCCGTCATTTGTGATCTTCCAGTCGGGTACTACCCTAATGATCTTCGAGCGGAGCAATATGAGGTAAAAGCAAAAGAAGGCCATACGTACTCCCATCACATGTTCATCGAGCAAAGTACAAAGCATGTGAAAGAAGGCGGGTACATGTTCTTCATGATCCCTAATGGTCTTTTTGAGAGTGAACAAGCTCCGATGCTTCATGAATTCATTAAAAACCATCTCATTGTCCAGGGGGTTTTACAGCTTCCGGCGTCTTTGTTCAAAAACAAGCAGGCAGCTAAAAGCATTCTTATTCTGCAAAAGAATGGTGAAGAAGTGAAACCGCCAAAACAGGCACTCCTTGCAGAGTTACCAAAACTATCGGATGGTGCAGCAGTGAACAGGATGCTGAATAAAATCGATCAATGGTTTACCGAAAATAAATCGACACAGAACTAGGACCGGATCTTTTCCGGTTCTTTGCATTTGTTTCGGGTATATAAACCATGCCAATATTTTTTTCTAATCCTTAGAAGTATCTGAATAAAAACTCATTTCCAATTTGGAAAAGCTTTGCTTGAAATGTGAAAAAGACAGTGTTTAAATGGGAAAATGAGAGATATAATCGCAGCCTGTGGCGCACAATAAAGGTGTACTATTTCACTGTATTTTTAATCAGGTTGTTATATAAAAGGAGCGGTACAAAATGTCTAAAATCATTGCAATCAATGCCGGCAGTTCGTCACTTAAGTTTCAACTGTTCGAAATGCCTAGCGAAGAAGTCATCACTAAAGGTATCGTTGAGAGAATCGGTCTAAAAGATTCCATCTTCACTATTTCTGTTAATGGTGAGAAGAACAAGGAAGTTACTGATATCCCGAATCATGAGGTTGCGGTAAAAATCCTTCTTGATAAACTGACAACTTTGGGAATCATTCAGTCTCTTGATGAAATCGAAGGAATCGGGCACCGTGTTGTTCACGGCGGAGAGGAATTCAGTGATTCTGTATTGATCACAGAAGAGGTTTTACAAAAAATCGAAGAACTTTCAGAGCTTGCACCACTGCATAATCCAGCTAACTTGACTGGTATCCGTGCATTCCAGCAAGTACTGCCGAATGTCCCTGCTGTTGCTGTTTTCGATACAGCTTTCCACCAGACAATGCCTGAAAACTCTTTCTTGTACAGCCTTCCATACAATTATTATAAAGAGTACGGAATCCGTAAGTACGGTTTCCATGGAACTTCACACAAGTATGTTTCCCAACGTGCAGCGGAAATGCTAGGACGTCCGGTTGAGCACCTGCGCCTGATTTCCTGCCACCTTGGAAACGGTGCAAGTATCGCTGCAATTGAAGGCGGTAAGTCAATCGATACATCGATGGGCTTCACTCCGCTTGCAGGCGTGACGATGGGGACTCGTTCAGGTAACATCGATCCGGCCTTGATTCCATACATCATGGAAAAGACCGATAAATCTGCCGATGAAGTATTGGATGTCCTTAATAAAGAAAGCGGTATGCTTGGTGTATCCGGATTCTCAAGTGACCTTCGTGACATCGAAGACGAAGCAGAAAAAGGAAATGAACGTGCTGAGCTTGCATTGAAAGTTTTCGCAGACAGAATCCATAAATACATTGGTTCATATGCAGCACGCATGTGCGGTGTTGACGCGATCATCTTTACGGCAGGTATTGGTGAAAACAGTTCGGCAATCCGTGCCCGTGTCCTGCAGGGCCTAGAGTTCATGGGAATCTACTGGGATCCAGCATTGAACAAAGTGCGTGGTGAAGAAGCATTCATCAGCTACCCGCACTCTCCGGTAAAAGTAATGGTTATCCCGACAGATGAGGAAGTCATGATCGCCCGTGACGTTGTGCGTTTGTCAAAATAAATCACGACCCCAGGCAGAAGCGAAGAGGCTTCTGCCTTTTTATGATGTTTAGCGGGAAATGGATTTGTTTTTAGCTGCATGCGCATGTCGGGGGTGACCGAGGCGTTTCTGCTTTTCTTGTGCTATACTGGAAGAAAATTCAGATAAGCTGGAGGTTTTTCTATGCCTTTGACTCAACGGGAACAAAAGGTGCTGGATGAATTAAGTGCTTGGGAAAACAATCTTTATGACTATGAACCGAACGACTTTGAGTTGGCGTATGACAGATATCTTGAACGGTCTTTTTCACTTTTGCCAGAAGAAGTGCAGGACCGCTTTTTCACCTTGTTCGACAGCTGGCTTTTCCATCTTCACTCCTTAATCCAGGGATCACAGCTGCAGATGGATGCCAAAGAACGGATTTTATCTGCCGGGCGCGTTTTCCAGCCGGAACTTGAAACAATTGAGGATTTGAGGGAGCTGCCGATTGAACAGCTTGAGTTCATTGCCAAGCAACAAATCGCCCGACACAGGCTCTATTCCTTTGTCCAGGGCGGCATGTCGGGAAGCGGTGGAAATCTTGTGCTCGGAGCTGATATGCCCGCGATAGCCGTCATAAATTTGCGGATTGTCCAGCTGGTTGCAATGACGTATGGATTCGAAGTGAATACACCATTTGAGATGATGGTCGCTTTGAAGGTTTTCCATACGGCGACAATGCCCTCAAGGATGCAGAGTGCGGGCTGGGAAGAGCTGAAGAATGACATCGAACAAGCAGAGGACTTTTATTTCTACGAAGGCAATGATGACCTGACAGACGTGACATGGCTTGAACAGCCAATCAAACAGATTTTCAAAGGAATGGCAATCCTGATGTTCCGCAAAAAGCATGTCCAGGGCATGCCGTTGATTAGCATGGGGATTGGCGCGGGAGCGAATTATCAATTGACGAGAAGAGTTACGGATTTCGCCCATAAATTTTACCAGATGAGATATTTCAAAGAAAAAGGAGCTCTATAGGCTTATGAGTACACAGGAACACAAGCAGGCTGCACCGAGCCAGGTGCGCTGTAAAGTCATAACAGTAAGCGACACAAGAACCCCCGAAACAGATAAAAGCGGCAAGTTAATGATGGAAATGCTTGAGGCTGCAGGGCATAAAATCGTCGATTACGTCATTGTCAAAGATGAGGCAGATCCGATTAAATCTGAAGTCTTGAAGGGCTGCAGCAATCCAGAAGTTGATGTTGTGCTGACAAACGGCGGCACAGGGATTGCCAAACGCGACGTAACAATCGAAACAGTCCAGAGTATTTTCGAAAAAGAAATACCAGGATTCGGTGAGATATTCCGCATGCTCAGCTATACAGAGGATATCGGTTCGGCTACGTTGCTATCGCGTGCCGCAGCCGGAGTCGTGAATGACCGGGCTGTGTTCTCGACACCAGGATCAACAGGTGCCGTTCGCCTGGCAATGGAAAAACTGATCATCCCAGAGATAGGACATGTGGTAAGGGAACTGACAAAGGATTTATAAATGAAACTCGAGATGGAATCTTAACAGATTTCATCTTTTTTTGTTTTTCTAAAAGGAATCTGGGTTGATTGCTTGAATAACTATAGGGAGTTTCCAGAGAAAAGGAAGATGCTCTGTTAATTGCAGCTTCAGGTTCAGACAGATTTAAGTGAAAAACAAGAAAAGCTGTCAAAAGAAGAGCCAACTTCAGACAGGTTTAAGAAGAAAACAAGAAAAGCTGTCAAAAGAAAGAGCAACTTCAGACAGGTTTAAGAGTAAAACGAGAAAAGCTGTCAAAAGAAAGAGCAACTTCAGACAGGTTTAAGAGTAAAACGAGAAAAGCTGTCAAAAGAAGAGTCAACTTCAGACAGGTTTAAGGGAGAAACAAGAAAAGCTGTCAGAAGAAGAGCCAACTTCAGACAGGTTTTAGCGGAAAACGAGAAAAGCTGTCAAAAGAAGAGCCAACTTCAGACAGCTTTGACAGGAAAACAAGAAAAGCTGTCAAAAGAAGAGCCAACTTCAGACAGGTTTGAGAGGAAAACAAGAAAAGCTGTCAAAAGAAGAGCCAACTTCAGACAGGTTTGAGAGGAAAACAAGAAAAGCTGTCAAAAGAAGAGCCAACCTCAGACAGGTTTGCGGGAGAAACAAGAAAAGCTGTCAAAAAAAAAGGGGGAAGCCTAAAAAGATGTTCGAGTATAGAGAAATTAATAAAGACGAAGAGTTATTGAACCACGTAACGGACTTATACCAACAAGTATGGGAACAAGAAGATAGTTCCATTAGAGATCGAGTGATGAGGCATGCAGGATATGACGGCTATAAAGGTTTTGTGGCTATTTCTGAGCAGGGGGAAGTGGCTGGTTATGCTTATGGTTACTTTTCACAACCGGGTCAATATTATCACGGGTTGCTGTCGAAAGCGTTCAACCCAGAAGAGTATCAAAACTGGTTAGCGGATTGTTTTGAGTTCGTTGAATTGGGGGTGCATCCAGCATTTAGGAATCAAGGATTGGCAAAACAATTGGTAACTGTGCTGGTAGATGGTGTGGAACAGCAGACAGCGGTTTTAACCACTCAACGCAATAATGCTCCTGCCCGCAGTCTATATGAAAATCTGGGTTGGACCGTTTTGAATGATACCTTTTATCCAAATGGTGATGAAGAGCCTTATGTCATTATGGGGAAAAAACTTCAAAAGGAATATACATGAGGTTATTAATCACGATTTTTTTAATTTTCATTGGCAGTATTCTAGTTAGCTTAACCATTGATCAACTCAGTGCATTCGGGAATGGTGTGCTGAGATTAACAGGGGCTGCTTTGATAATAGGTTCCGTTTATTCTTTTCATAAAAGTAAAAACAAAAAATAGCTTGGAACTGCTCCAGGCTATTTTTTATGCAATGAAAGTATTATCGATGCATTTTCTCGGATGAAATGTCCTGCTGGGTGCGGTACCAGAGCCAGAGGTCATTGATGATGGACGCCAGCTCGGAAATTTCACTGTTCAGTTCGCATGAGCGGATAAAGTTGCTTTCATCGTTAAGTTGGGCTTGCTTTAGGTTGATTGTTTTTTCAAGCTCAGCAATCCGGTCGGGAATGCTGCCGCGAATTTTTTCCCAGTGGAGGAGAATGCCGTGCCTTGTTTCCAGGTCATACTCTTCCCAGTTTTCTGTTAGGTCTGGCAGGGGAATGCCAAGTCGGCTGTTAAAAAGAAAAAATTGTTCCATTTCTGATGGTGCCCCCATTCCGGTAATGTTGCTTACATTCTACTATACTTTTAAGTCATCTTCCATTCTAGGCGAATTCACGAGATCAATAAAAAAACATATTTTATCTTGAAATGTGCCCAAAAACCTGTTAACTTTATAAACATGAATAAAAATTTATATTTATGAATAAATATTCGAACACAAAGGAGTATGAAAAAATGGCTGAAAATAAAGTGGTGCTTGCCTATTCCGGCGGGCTTGATACATCTGTTGCAATTAAATGGCTGAAAGATCAGGGATACGCGGTAATTGCGTGCTGCCTTGATGTTGGTGAAGGAAAAGATCTTGAGTTCATAAAACAAAAAGCTTTGAAGGTTGGCGCGGTTCAATCATACGTATTGGATGTCAAAGAAGAGTTCGCCAATGATTATGCACTTTATGCCCTCCAGGCCCATGCACTTTACGAAGGAAAATATCCGCTCGTATCTGCGTTGTCGCGTCCATTGATTTCTAAGAAACTAGTAGAAATAGCAGAAATGGAGGGAGCAACAGCTGTTGCACATGGCTGCACAGGAAAAGGAAATGACCAGGTGAGGTTTGAGGTTTCCATCAAAGCATTGAATCCGGATCTTAAGGTCATTGCTCCTGTCCGTGAGTGGAAATGGTCACGTGAAGAAGAAATCGCTTATGCAGCCAACAATGGCATTCCGATTCCAATCAATCTCGACAGCCCGTTCTCCATCGACCAGAATCTTTGGGGAAGAAGCAATGAATGCGGAATATTAGAGGATCCATGGCAGGCGCCTCCAGTAGAGGCCTATGAACTGACAGCCGAGCTTGAAGACACGCCGGATACACCGGACCTCATCGAGATTGAATTTGTTGAAGGTGTTCCTACCGCGATTAATGGTAAATCATATCCTTTATCAGAATTGATCCTGGAGCTTAACACTGTTGCAGGCAAGCATGGCGTGGGAAGGATTGACCATGTGGAAAACCGTCTTGTCGGCATCAAGTCACGTGAAGTATATGAAGCTCCTGCCGCAATGACATTGATCAAGGCGCATAAGGAACTGGAGGATATTACGCTCGTAAAAGAGGTAGCCCATTTTAAGCCGGTAATTGAGAAAAAGATGACCGAATTGATATACGAAGGGCTATGGTTCTCTCCGCTGAAAGATGCTCTGGCAGCGTTCCTGAAATCAACACAGAAGCATGTAACAGGCACAGTTCGAGTCAAGCTTTTTAAAGGGCATGCGATCATTGAAGGCAGAAAATCTCCGTACTCTTTATACAATGAAAAACTGGCCACTTACACTGCTGACGATGAGTTCGACCATAATGCTGCTGTTGGATTCATCAATCTGTGGGGACTGCCAACAGTTGTCCACAGCATGGTCCAGGGCAAGAAGGTGACAGTGTGAAGAAATTATGGGGAGGCAGATTCACCGGATCCGCTGAAGATTGGGTAGATGAATTCGGTGCATCTATTGGTTTTGACCAGGAGCTGGCTGAGCAGGATATTGAGGGAAGTATCGCCCATGCAACAATGCTGGCAAAGTGCGGAGTCATAACACAAGCTGACGCAGAAAACATCATTCAAGGATTACAAAAACTGAAACAGCAAGCAGCAAATGGCGAACTTGAATATTCAGCCAAACTTGAGGATATTCATCTGAATATCGAACATCACCTGACTGAATTGATTGGTCCAACTGGCGGCAAACTTCACACGGCAAGAAGCAGGAACGACCAGGTGGCGACTGATATGCATTTGTACCTGAAGGAGCAGGTATCGGAAATCATTGAGTTGATCTCTGAGTTCCAAAGAACCTTGGTAGATCAGGCAGGACAAAACATTGAGACACTGATGCCTGGATATACTCATTTGCAGAGGGCACAGCCGATTTCTTTTGCACATCATCTCATGGCGTACTTCTGGATGCTCGATCGGGATAAACAGCGTTTTATGGATAGTATGAAAAGAATCAATTTGTCACCGCTTGGTGCTGGGGCGCTTGCGGGAACTACTTTTCCGATTGACCGCCATATGACAGCAGAAATTCTCGGGTTAGAGGGGATCTATGAAAACAGCCTGGATGCTGTGAGTGATCGTGACTTCATTCTTGAGTTCCTTTCAGACAGTTCGATTTTAATGATGCATCTTTCACGATTATGCGAGGAACTTATCCTTTGGTCGAGCCAGGAATTCCAGTTCATCGAGCTTTCAGATGCTTTCACGACAGGCAGCAGCATCATGCCGCAGAAGAAGAATCCGGATATGGCTGAGTTGATCCGCGGTAAAACTGGCCGTGTCTATGGAAGCCTGATGGGCCTCTTGACGGTTTTGAAGGGATTGCCTCTGGCGTATAACAAGGATATGCAGGAAGATAAAGAAGGCATGTTTGATACTGTGAAAACAGTGAAGGGTTCCCTGAAAATTTTCGCTGGCATGGTCAGTGAGATGAAGGTGAAATCGGAGGAAATGGCCCAATCAGTCAAGAAGGATTTTTCTAATGCGACGGAGCTGGCTGATTATCTGGCAGCAAAAGGCGTACCTTTCCGTGAAGCACATGAAATCGTGGGCAAGCTTGTCCTAGAGTGTATCCAAAAAGGCTGCTATCTCGCAGACCTGCCACTAGAAGCTTACAAATCGACGAACTCATTGTTTGAGGAAGATATTTTCGAAGCATTGAATCCGTATAACGCTGTAAAAAGAAGAAACAGCGCTGGAGGCACCGGTTTTTCACAGGTGAAACTTCAGATCGAAAAAGCAAGAACATCATTATAAATGGAAAAAGCACGAAGTATCACTATTAAGATACTTCGTGCTTTTTGTATATTCAGTAAGGTTAGTTCTCTTTGTCAGTCCGGACAACCAGGACATCACAGGATGCATAGCGGGTGATATGCTCAGAGACACTTCCAATGAAGAAGCGTTCCACTGCGTTCATTCCTGTTGCTCCGCAAATAATAAGGTCGGCGTTGTATTTTTTTGCAACATCTTTAGCAATCTTGACCTTTGGTGAACCATAATCGATGTCATACTCTACGTCTTTGATACCGGCTTCAATTGCCTGCTGCTTGTAGCTTTCCATCAACTCTGTAGCGAACTGCGTCGCACGCTCTGAGATTGTACGGTCATATGCCTCGACAGTAGCAAAGGTGCGTAAATCGATTATGTGGGTCATGACCAGACTCGCGTCGTTTCTTTTTGCGATCTCAATGGCTTTTTTAAAAGCCCATGCTGCTTGTTTAGAACCATCAACGGCAACTAAAATGTTCTTATAGTAAAGTGCCATAGTTCTCGCCTCCTTTACCTATATTATACAACAGTTTCCTTGGTATAGCTGTGACAATCCAACGAAAACTATAGATGCAAGCATCATATTGAAGGAGGATTTTACATGGATAAAAAGCAACAGCGCGGCCAGTCATTTTATGATTACGATGATCAAGGTGTCATGCAGGTAAGCCAGCAAATCATGGATTCATACAACAGCGGAGTTGTACCGCAGGAACAGATGAAGGCTGCAGCAGAAAACAACGAGGAACATAGATAAAGCTGTTCTGGCAGGCTCTGAAAACTCCTGCTAACATATCTATTAAAATGGAAAATAGAGTGGAGATGAGAAGAAGGCTTGCTAAGAACCAACGCTTGGCAAGTCTTTTTCTTATTTTAAAGCTACTTCCTTAAAAATTAAAAATATACAGAATAGTATATTTTAGGGAAATTTGTACGAATTGTTTTGCCAAATGTATCTTTTTCTACTAAAATGAAAGTGTTTTCATCTTGCCTTCAGTATTTTTATACTCACTGGAAAAATGATATAGTGGTGGCATGGCTGAAATGGTAGGGCAATTATTATAATAGGAGGTATGCAATAATGCGTATCGGTGTACCTAAAGAGATAAAAAACAATGAAAATCGTGTGGCTATGACGCCTGCAGGTGTAGTTAACCTTGTAAATTTCGGGCACGAAGTTTTTATTGAGACTGGAGCTGGAATTGGCTCAAGTTTTACAGACGAGGACTACAAAGCTGCTGGTGCTCTAATCGTTGGAAGTGCTGAAGAAGCATGGGCACAGGATATGGTCATGAAGGTAAAAGAACCTCTTGCAGAAGAATACGGTTATTTCCGTGAAGGCTTGATTTTATTTACATATTTGCATCTTGCTCCAGAACCAGAACTGACTAAGGCTTTGATCGAGAACAAGGTTGTCGGCATTGCTTATGAAACGGTACAGCTGGCTAACGGTTCTCTTCCATTGCTTACACCTATGAGTGAGGTTGCAGGCCGCATGTCCACACAAATCGGTGCGCAGTTCCTTGAAAAAGTACACGGTGGAAAAGGAATCCTGCTTGGAGGCGTTCCAGGTGTACAAAGAGGAAAAGTGACAATCATCGGCGGCGGTGTAGCTGGCACAAACGCAGCGAAAATGGCTGTCGGCCTAGGCGCTCAGGTTACAATGATCGACTTGAACCCAGACCGTCTTCGTCAGCTTGATGATATCTTTGGCTCTGACATTACAACGCTAATGTCTAATCCTTTGAACATTGCTGAAGCAGTGAAAGCATCTGACCTTGTAATCGGTGCTGTATTGATTCCGGGTGCGAAGGCTCCTAAGCTTGTGACAGAAGAAATGATCCAGTCGATGAACCCAGGTTCAGTCGTTGTCGATATCGCTATCGACCAGGGTGGAATCTTCGAAACAACAGACAGAATCACGACACATGACAATCCTACTTATGAAAAGCATGGCGTTGTTCACTACGCAGTTGCCAATATGCCTGGTGCTGTTCCTAGAACATCAACAATCGCACTGACGAACGTGACAGTGCCTTACGCTGTCCAGATTGCGAACAAAGGCTACAAGCAGGCTTGCCTGGACAATGAAGCATTGCTGAAGGGAATCAACACACTCAACGGCTATGTGACTTATCAGGCAGTAGCAGAAGCGCATAACCTTGTATACTCTGAAACAAAAACGTTATTAGAGCAAATTTAATTTTTCTGGATCCGGATGAAATATTCCGGATCTTTTATTGTTGATACAGGTAAAGCAACTCTATTTAACACAAAGCTGTTTAAAATCTTTCAATTTTAGCGTATATTATTTATGGGATATACGGGTTCTAGTCGCTAGAATATCCGTGTTAATTTGTTATTGAGGAGTGTCATGATGGAAAAAGTACTTGTTTTTGGACATAAAAATCCTGATACGGATACAATTTGCTCTGCCATTGCCTATGCTAACTTGAAGCAAAAGCTTGGTGTCGAAGCGGAAGCCGTGCGTTTGGGCCAGGTTAATGGAGAAACTCAGTATGCTCTTGATTACTTCAAAGCTGAAGCACCACGCCTTGCAGGAAGAGTTTCAGAGGAAGTGGACAAGGTCATCCTTGTTGACCACAATGAACGCCAGCAGAGCGCTGATGATATTACAGATGTACAAATCATCGAGGTCATCGACCACCACCGTGTGGCGAACTTTGAGACGAGCGATCCGCTATATTTCCGTGTTGAGCCAGTAGGCTGTACGGCGACAATCCTAAATAAAATGTACAAAGAAAACAATGTAGAGATCGATAAGAATGTCGCAGGACTAATGCTGTCAGCGATCATTTCTGATTCATTATTATTCAAGTCCCCGACTTGCACAGACCAGGACGTTGCAGCGGCACGTGAATTGGCTGAAATCGCAGGTGTGGATGCTGAGGAATATGGCCTTGAAATGCTGAAGGCTGGCGCGGATCTCAGCAGCAAAACAATCGAAGAGCTTATCTCACTTGATGCCAAGGAATTCCAAATGGGTGAATCCAAGGTTGAAATCGCACAAGTAAACACAGTTGATGTCAATGACGTCCTTTTACGCAGAGTGGAGATTGAAGAAGCATTGATCAATAAAGTGACAGAAAAGAAGCTTGACCTATTCTTGCTTGTCATCACAGATATATTGACAAATGATTCTGCAGCGCTTGCGATTGGTGAAAAGGCTGCAGCTGTTGAGGAAGCATTCAATGTTACACTTGAAAACAATACTGCGACCCTAAAGGGCGTAGTATCACGCAAGAAGCAGGTCGTTCCAGTATTGACTAACGTACTTGCGAAGTAATGCCTAACAAAAAACCGTCCTGGCCGATTTGGCAGGACGGTTTTTTGGATCTTATGCGAATTTCTCGGTTCTGGCAGAAGCTTTCTTAAGCCTTAATGTTATATAAGCAAAGTATAGAAAAGCGGCAATTGAGAAGTAAATCCAGGCATTGGCAACCTGATCCGTCTTCCATAGACCAGTCATCGACAGCAGGGCCGGGAAGGTCAATGTCAGCCATGACTGGACCATTGCAACCTTTCCAATATAAACGTCAATTTTCTTGCCCATTCCCATTGATAAAAAGAACAGGAACCATAGATATGCCCACATCAGCCATGTAAGAGCGTTGACAATGTCATCAAAATGGACAAAGGCAACCGCCGCATAAATGACGGCAAGGATCGCAACCCAGAGGGAATACCATCCAAGGCCGGTGCCATCAAGCTCTTTCCACAATGTCAACCCGACATATAAATAGGTGAAACCAAATAGAAAGATGCTTGCAAGGCTGTAGACCGTCCAGTTATTCTGATCTGATACAGCAATCAAGTAAAAGGGCACGATGACTTGCAATGCCCCGATGAATAGATTGAATACTGCCACGCTTTTCGCGTTAGCCTTCCCTAAAAGCATCAAGCTGTTCAGGAAAAGTGCTGCGCCTGATAATAATAAACCTGCGTCTCCCATGATGTAATGCCGACCAAGTCGATCAGCTCTTTCCTCCTTTATCAAGCAAAAATAGGGTGAATAAGAAAGAGCAACCCCGTTATCCATTCAGGATCACGAAATTGCCCCTTGTTAATTTTCAAATAATCACATTAAACCATCTTCTTTGACATATCTACCTTATCCATATCCTTGGAAGTAAAATAGCCAGGAAGAATTTCATCGATTGTCGTTTCCTTAACATCCCCGTTAAGGTTGGCAAGGTAAATCTTTGTATCGTCAGTTGCGAATTCCGCAATTACCTGGCGGCAGGCACCGCAAGGAGAAACAGGACCTTCTGTATCAGCGACTACTGCAATCGCCTTGATTTCTGTATCCCCTTCAGAAACGGCCTTGAAAATGGCTGTTCTTTCGGCACAGTTCGTCAGGCCAAACGAGGCATTTTCAATATTGCAGCCAAGATAGACATGATCATTACTTGTGATAATTGCAGCGCCAACCTGAAACTTAGAATATGGAACGTATGCTTTGCTTCTTGCATCAATAGCTTTTTCAACAAGCGTTTTTTTATCCATCGTCCATTCCCCATTCCCGTTTGATATTTTTATGCTTAGTAAGAAGAGTCTGAAGACAGGCCGTTGACGATTGCCACACCAGAGCTTGCGCCAATTCTTGTTGCGCCAGCTTCGATCATGTTCTGTGCATCTTCAAGGCTTCTGACTCCGCCTGAAGCCTTAACGCCAAGATCAGGGCCAACTGTTTTTCTCATTAGGGCGATATCTTCCACCGTAGCTCCGCCTGTTGAGAAACCAGTTGAAGTCTTCACGAAATCTGCTCCTGCATTGACAGAAAGTTTGCATGCCATTTCTTTTTCCTCATCAGTAAGAAGGCAAGTTTCAATGATGACCTTAGTCAATGCTTTGCCTTTTGCAGCGTCAACTACCGCTTTGATATCTTGTTCAACCAAGTCGTATTGCTTGTCTTTCAATGCGCCGATATTGATGACCATATCAACTTCAGTTGCGCCATTTTCGATTGCATTCTTAGTTTCGAATGCTTTTACCTCAGATGTTGAAGCGCCTAGAGGGAAACCGATTACAGTACATACTTCTACACCCTCAACATCCTTAAGGATTTCAGCTGCCTTCTTTACCCAAGTTGGGTTAACGCAAACAGAAGCAAATTTATATTCTTTTGCTTCCTCAGCCAGCTTTACAATCTCCGCTTCGGTTGCATTTGCTTTAAGTAATGTGTGGTCGATCATTCTTGCTAGTTCATTCGTCATTTAGTTCAAACCCTTTCTGTATAAAAAATAGTTGAAACGCTTTCATCAATTAGAAAAAATATATAACCTCAATTTATTATGTGTCACTTACATGAATAATATATCAGGTGGGTGAACATATGTAAATAACCATATGAACATATGTAAAAATAAAAAATGGAAATACATGAATTTGTCATATTTCCATTCAAAATTTTCTTTTGACTTTAATAGGGGTTTTCATTATAGTTGCTATATAAAATTCAATAAAATCATCCTGCATTCGCGGGAGAGGTTCATAGCGGACACCCTCTATAAAAAACTATGGCTTTGAAAAATTTCAACCATATCCCAGAGGATATGGTTTTTTATTTGATAAGCAAAGTTCCTGGGCCTCGAAAGCGTGCAGATTAAATAGGAGGCTTTTATCATGGCTGGAAGAAAAGATGAAGAAATGAAAGATTTGACATTGCTAGGCAATCAGGGAACAAAATACTTGTTTGAGTACTCTCCTGAAATCCTTGAAACCTTTGAAAATAAACATCCGTACCGCGATTATTTTGTAAAATTCAACACACCGGAATTCACGAGTCTTTGCCCGATTACAGGACAGCCTGACTTTGCATCGATTTATATCAGCTATATTCCAGACAAACTAATGGTCGAGAGCAAAGCGCTGAAATTATATCTGTTCAGCTTCAGGAACCACGGGGATTTCCATGAAGATTGCATGAACATCATCATGAATGACCTGATCAAACTGATGGACCCAAGGTATATCGAGGTTTGGGGCAAATTCACGCCAAGAGGCGGCATCTCCATCGATCCGTACACCAACTACGGCAAGCCAGGAACGAAGTATGAAGAAATGGCAAACTACCGGATGATGAACCACGATATGTATCCGGAAAAAGTCGATAATCGCTAAAATCTGAAAAGAGCAGCTTCGCATGCTGCTCTTTTTTAACTGGAAAAAAAACTCAGATATTTTCCGATTCGCTATAAAAAGTCGAAACTCGCTATAAAAAATAAAAAATCGCTTTAAAAAATTGAAACTCGCTATATAAACTAAAAACTCGCTATATAAAAATAAAAGTCGCTATAGTCGCTATATTAAATTTGCAGCGTTAAATGCGCTATGGAAATTAGCCTTTTCAACCAAAAACAAACCGCCTGGATCAAGTGACCCAGGCGGTTTTGTGTTTATTTTACGATACAAATACCAATTCTTTAGGGAATTTCGTCAGTATTTCGATTCCGTCCTCTGTGATGACGACATCATCCTCAATCCTTACTCCGGCGACGCCTGGCACATAAATTCCTGGCTCAGCGGTGAACACCATTCCTTTTTCCATCACTAAAGGATTGGTGCTGGTCAGTGATGGATACTCGTGGACGCTGACTCCGAGTCCGTGTCCAAGGCGGTGAGGGAAGTAGTCGCCGTATCCAGCCTCTTCAATCACACGGCGTGCAGCAAGGTCGACCTCTGAGCAGGCAACACCAGCTCGTGCGGTATCAAGGGCTTTCAGCTGTGCTTTCAATACGGTGTTATAGATTTCTTCCTGCTGTTTGTTGATCTCACCGTAAGCAACAGTCCTTGTGATGTCCGAGCAGTAGCCATCCATCACAACACCTAGGTCGAACAGGACAAGATCGCCTTTCTTGATCTTTGTCAGTCCTGGTGTGCCATGCGGAGCTGCTGCATTTGCACCTGTAAGGACCATCGTTGAAAACGACATCTGCGTTACGCCTTTTTTCTTCAATTCGTATTCAATCGCTGCAAGTACGTCAAGTTCGGTTTTGCCTTCCTGGATTTCGCTAACTCCTGTCTGGATGGCAAAGTCTGCTAGCTCACACGCTACTCTCAATTTCTGCAATTCTTCTTCACTTTTGATCATTCGCATCAGGCGAAGTTTTTCTTCTGCCGAAACAAATTCTGAGCCGCCAAACAAGGCAGACATCTTTTCATAGCGCTCTACATTCAATTGTTCCTTCTCAATCGCTGTTTTCTTGATAGAAGGAACGCGATTCTTGATTGCATTGTAAGCAAGCTCCATTGAATCATCGGTATCGCTGTACCCGATAATCTCAAGCTCCCATCCTGCATTTTTCGCGTTTTCCTTATCCATCGCCGGGCAAATCATGAAAGGCTCGGCATCCTGGAATACCGCAACCGCCAGCAGTCTTTCATGGGGATCGCTTAAAAATCCGCTAAGGTAAAATACATTGTCAGGTGATGTAACAAAAGTGACATCGACACCATTGTCCTTCATCCATCCTGATAACTCAGCCAATCTTTCAGTCATATAAATTCCTCCTCTGATATGTACATCACACTATGAGAGTAGCAATTCGCTGGTGAAAAGTAAAACTTTTAACGAAAGAGGCTGTTGGGTATAAAGAAATTGGAAGAAGGAGATAGACAAAGGGTGTTGAAATAATTTAGTAAGATGGCTTTTTTCGCAAAGGCTGCAGGAGAAGTCTTTAGCCAGAAAAGCCTTAGATGAAAGGAGAGAGAATATGAAAGTATCTTATCACGGACATTCTGTTGTTAAAATCGAAACAAATGGAAAGACCATTCTGATTGATCCATTCATTACAGGCAATGATCTGACCGATTTAAAGGTGGGAGATGTGAAACCTGACGTCATCATCCTGACCCATGCCCATGGCGACCATCTTGGGGATACGGTCGAACTGGCGAAGAAGCATGATGCGCTTGTAATCGCCAACTTCGAAGTGGCTACATATTTAAGCTGGAAAGGCTTGAACACTCATGGCATGTCGATAGGCGGAGCGTATGAATTTGATTTTGGCAAAGTCAAAATGACACCTGCCTTCCATGGAACAGGCATGATCACTGAAAACAATGAAATCATTTATGGCGGCATGCCTGCTGGAATTCTGTTGATGGCAGAAGGGAAGACGGTGTTCCATGCAGGTGACACGGGTCTGTTTTCAGATATGAAGCTGATTGGGGAGAGACATCCAATTGACCTGGCATTCCTGCCGATCGGCGACAATTTTACAATGGGCCCGGAGGATGCAGCATTGGCTGCGGAATTTCTGGATGCGAAGCAAGTGGTGCCAATCCACTTCAATACATTCCCGCCAATCAAGCAGGATCCACATGCCTTTGTAAAAATGCTCAAGAAAAATAAAGGCACTGTTCTTGAAGCAGGAGAGGCAATTGAATTATAGGAGTCAAAAGCTGCACATGAACTTGTGCAGCTTTTTCTATTTAATATGCTAATTTTAGCTTAGGAAGCATAGATATAAACTAAGACAACCTGTAGGAGGGAAAAAATGAAGAAGAACCGTTACTTGCTATACCTGCTGTTATGCGGCATGATGCTTTACATAGGAATGCCGGAGCTCAACTTCCAGATGGGAGGGAAAGAAGCTTTGTTTGCCGGTTCCTGGCTCTTCCTGGCCCTGCTAGTCTTCGCAGGGAACCTGGCAGCTTTTTTATACACGCCAAAAAAACGATCACAGCCAGGCAGCAGGAAGATGGAAAACAGCTTGAAGAGAAAATCACGCGTTTACACTGGCTGATATGGTTCAGCCAGTTTTTCTTTTATATAAAGGACTTCCTTCCTAATTAAATTGAATCCCTCCCTTATAAACCTTATAATAATAATGGATAGAACTACTTTGAACGGAAAATTATTAAAAAGGGTGAAAGTCTTGGCAACTAAGCATGAACAAATACTTCAATATATAGATGAATTGCCAATAGGAGAAAAAATATCGGTACGCCAAATCGCCAAGGCGCTGAACGTAAGCGAAGGAACTGCATATAGAGCCATTAAGGATGCTGAAAATAAAGGGTATGTCAGCACGATTGAGCGTGTTGGCACTATCCGTATTGAACGGAAAAAGAAAGAGAACATAGAGAAGCTTACCTTTGCGGAGGTTGTCAATATTGTTGATGGCCAGGTACTCGGCGGACGTGCTGGTCTTCATAAAACATTGAACAAATTCGTCATCGGGGCGATGAAGCTTGAAGCGATGATGCGTTATACGGGTGCGGGCAATCTGCTCATCGTCGGGAACCGCGACAAAGCTCATGAGCAGGCGCTCAGGGCAGGGGCAGCTGTTTTAGTGACTGGGGGCTTTGATACCGAAGACCATGTGAAAAAGCTGGCAGACGAACTGCAGCTCCCGATCATTTCAAGCAGCTATGATACTTTTACAGTCGCCACCATGATCAACCGTGCGATTTACGATCAGTTGATCAAAAAGGAAATTATCCTTGTTGAGGATATCCTGACACCAGTTTCTGAAACGATTTTCCTTAAGGCCAATGAGCGTGTATCAGATTGGTACCGCCACAAGGATGAAACACTGCACAGCCGCTTCCCGGTAGTGGACCAGAATATGAAAGTAATCGGCATGATCACATCGAAGGACGTTATGGGCCATGAACAGGACACCTTGATTGAGAAAATCATGACAAAGAATCCAATGACCGTTAGCGGGTCGACGAGTGTCGCTTCATCCGCCCATATGATGGTGTGGGAAGGGATTGAAGTCCTGCCCGTTGTGGATGATGCCAACAGGCTTCAGGGCATTGTCAGCAGGCAAGATGTGTTGAAGGCCCTCCAAATGATCCAGCGCCAGCCTCAGGTAGGGGAAACCCTCGATGATACCGTTACAAACCAGCTCGTCCTGGCAAAAGGAAAAACAAAGGATGAAGACATTTTCCGCTGCCAGGTGACTCCGCAGATGACGAATCATCTTGGTACGATTTCATATGGCGTGTTTACAACCATCGTCACAGAAGCCGCAAACCGCGTGCTGAGGGGCTATAAAAAAGGTGACCTGGTTGTCGAGAATATGACGATCTATTTTATAAAGCCAGTGCAAATTGACAGTGTCATAGAGATTTATCCGAAGGTGCTTGAAGTAGGAAGGAAGTTCGGGAAGGTCGATATCGAAGCCTTCAATGACGGAATTCTTGTAGGCAAGGCGATGATGATGTGCCAGCTGATTGATAGGCATTAATGGGTGTGGAAAGGCTGATCGACCGGCACTAATGGACTTGCAAGTTAGTAGATAGGCAATAAAAGATGTATAAAGCCGATCCTGAACCGGATTGGCTTTGGCTTTAGTAATAACTGAAAGTTGATTTTTACGGTGATTGAAAAATAAACGGAAAAATTTCGCTTAAATTGGAAACGACCCTTATTTTCTTAAAAATAAGGGTCGTTTTTCCGTTTATTTAATCCAAATCGTTGAATTTTGTCTTGTTTTTAATAGTTAACCGGAATATCTCCGCTTATTTCAGCTTCATTAGTGTCCACTAAATACAATAGCCGGAAATCCTCCGCTAATGAATCCTCAACCTACAGGAGAATCAACAATGAATGAAAACAGAGCCTTGTCTTTTAGTTTTCCTGTGCTTCTTTCGCAGCGTGCGGAAGGTAGAACTTATATGCTTTGATTCCCGCCCAAACACTCATTGAACCCATAATAATGAAGATGGCACTTACGATGTAGGTGACAGTCGTTTGGAAAAGGAATAGCTGGTTGATTCCGAAAAGTCCGACGAACAATCCAAGTGCGATGCTTGATTTGGCCGAAAGCCAGCTGCGTTCTGCAGGCCTTTTACTGCGGACATATTTAATCTTGTAAAAGATATAGAAGACAAAAGAAAGTACGATCAAAAATACGAGAATAGGCATTGCAATTCCTCCAAATTCATAATCTACTCTATTTTACAGCTTATCGAGGGGTATTGCCAAGCAAAGGTTAGAGAATGACAGAAACTTTGCTAGATGATGTTCTGCTTTTCTTTTCCAAAAAATATGTTCATAATTAAGATATGAAAAAATGGAGGAGCATTTTGATGAAAGAGCAAATACTTGAGGCAATTGAAAATTACGAAACGATCATTATCCATCGTCATGTGAGACCAGACCCGGATGCATACGGTTCACAGGGAGGGCTGGCTGAAATCCTGGAGGCTTCGTACCCTGAAAAGACGATTTATACTGTCGGCGAAGAGGAGCCATCGCTTCATTATTTGAGAAGGCTTGATTCTATCTCGGACGATACTTTTAAAGGCGCGCTGGTCATTGTCTGTGATACAGCGAATGCCGAGCGAATATGCGATGATCGTTATGGTTTAGGAGAGCAGCTTGTGAAGATTGACCATCACCCGAATGAAGATCCGTACGGTGATCTTCAATGGGTGGATACTTCGGCAAGCTCTACGAGTGAAATGATTTATGAGTTTTACCTGACTTTCAAGGATAAAGGACTGAAGATGTCTGACGAAGCAGCCAGATTGCTGTATGCAGGCATCGTTGGCGACACTGGCCGCTTCCTGTATCCGAGCACGACTAACAAAACTTTTGCCTACGCAGGAGAATTGATCCATTATAACTTCTCGCGGACAGAGCTTTATGACAGAATGTATGAGTTGGCGCCGAATGTGGTGAAGTTGAACGGATACATCCTCCAGAACTTCGAGCTGCTGGAAAATGGTGCGGCCAAGGTCGTGATGAAGCAGGAGCTGCTTGATCAGTACTCCGTCAAGCCATCTGAAGCATCATTGCTTGTGAGTGAGCTGGGGAATGTCAGGGGAATCAAGGCCTGGGTATTTTTCATTGAGGAAGAAGATCAAATCAGGGTTCGCCTTCGTTCCAAAGGACCTGTAATCAATACGATCGCCAGGAATTACAATGGCGGCGGCCATCCGCTCGCTGCGGGAGCGTCCATTTATTCATGGGACGATGTCGACCGTGTTCTTGATGACCTGATTAATGCATGCAAGGAATAACATCATAAAGGTGCGCTTCAGCATGGAAGCGCACCTTTTCAATCCAAATTATCTATTATTGAAATACACCTGTAAGGCACCCGTGATTTCCGCATTCGAACCATCTGTTTTGATATGATAGTGATCACCATCTAGGGAAGCAGTAAAATCGGTGATACCTTGCTGTTTTAAGAAGTCATCGATGTCGGAAAGATTTTCACCCTGATTTTTAAGGCTTTTTTGACCGACAAAATCATCATTCACATACACATCGTATTGGTCCTCATTTAATTTCACCTGGTTATCAGAGTTAGCATTATTTATCGCGTAAGGCGGGAATAAGCCACCTCCGACGCCGCTGCCGCTATTTCCTGCCCCATTGTTAAAACTCATCTGAATCCCTCCTGTTTTATACCTTTGCATATGCTTTATAATTCCCGTATTTTTCAGGAGTCACACAAACAGATAATAACTGGAGTGAATTACCTGTGATCTGATTCAGACAGCTTTCGTGTGGCAAGCTCAAAAGCTATCAAGAAAACACGGTTATTGTGACAGGTTTCAGAGTTCAGAGCCCAAAGCTGTCAAGAAAACGGAGTTATTGTGACAGGTTCTAGAGTTCGGAGCCCAAAGCTGTCAAGAAAACGTGGGTATTGTGACAGGTTCCGGTGTTCAGAGCCCAAAGCTGTCAAGAAAATGGAATTATTGTGACAAGTTTCAGAGTTCAGAGTCCCAAGCTGTCAAGAAAACATGGTTATTGTGACAGGTTTCAGGGTTGAGAGCCCAAAGCTGTCAAGAAAATGGAATTATTGTGACAGGTTTCAGAGTTCAGAGCCCCAAGCTGTCAAGAAAACGGAGTAATTGTGACAGGTTCTAGAGTTCGGAGCCCAAAGCTGTCAAGAAAACGTGGGTATTGTGACAGGTTCCGGTGTTCAGAGCCCAAAGCTGTCAAGAAAATGGAATTATTGTGACAGGTTTCAGGGTTCAGAGCCCCAAGCTGTCAAGAAAACATGGTTATTGTGACAGGTTTCAGGGTTGAGAGCCCAAAGCTGTCAAGATAAAGCTTTAATCATGACAGCTTCCATATGAAACGCTTGAAAGCTGTCAAAAATAGCTGGGACATGACAGCTTTCAAGCAGAACTCTCCAATACTGTCAGAGAGAAGCTTAACTCGAGCAAGAGTTCCGTTGCTCTCTACCAAACAAGCGAAGATAACCGGCTCACCAATCAATCCAGGCTAATCTCCACCTGGATGCTGACGGAAGTATAGATGACCATCGATTTGATTTTCAGTTTATATCGTTTGTCGCTCACTTTGATGGATTTGTTTTCAATGACTTTGGTGATCAAATCCCTGCTTTTGAAAACGGAATCCAAGTCCTTGGCTAGCAGCATGTTCAACTGCCCTTTGATTTCTTCCTCTATCTCATAGATGCTGAGTGTATCAAGATATTTTTTATATTTTTGATCGTTAACAATCTTTACTTTAATCTCCTGGACGGTCAGTTTTTCCTGATTTTTTTTATTTAATTCCGCGTAATCATCCATCCAGATTTGAATATCACTTTTTAATTCAGCAATCTCATCTTTTTGTTCATGTATAGTCTTCGCATTTTTTTCAAGGGATGCTCCATTGATATATAGGAACACACACCAGCTCAAGACAGCGCCTATGGCCATGCCAGAAAAGAATCTTTGCCATTCAGGTTTGCGGTAATAAGGGGGGATCCTCATTTTAGACATGCTCCTGCGTCAGCCAGTTGATCAGCAGTGCTCCTGTCTGTGCACCGCCCATGGCTGTGAGGATTAAAAGGAATTGCTTGAAAATATCTTTTGTTTCACCGTTTAAAAGCCCTCGTTCAAAGCTGTATACGGTATCAAAGGTACCGCCTATGGCAGCGATGATGGCCCAAATCCGGATGGAACTTGAGAAGCGGGCGATTTCCGTCATTAAGGGCTGTCCTGTCAAAAAAGCGGCCAATCCCCCAATAAGAGAGCCGCCAAGCAAAACACCGAGCGCGATAAAATAGGCTTCGAATAGATGGGAAACAAATGGCTGATTCACATAAAACACCCTCAGTAAATGATAGATTTTTTCCTCGTAATTCATCATATGGACAATCTGCATGCAATATGTTTAAACTTCCATGAACAAATGAGAACATATTTTCTTTTTTTGCCTAAAAAGCCTATAATGAAAGAAGATGAACCTAACCTTTAAGGGTGTGAGAGAAATGCCATTTATTCACCTTCATGTCTATAGTGCATACAGCCTGCTCACGAGTACGGCGACAGTAGAGCAGTTAGTCCGCGATGCCAGGGCAAAAGGATTTTCCGCACTCGCACTGACGGATCGCAATGTAATGTACGGAACAGTCGCTTTTTACAAGGAATGCCTCAGGAACTCGCTCAAACCTTTGATGGGCCTGACGGTTGACGTGGTCAGCCCGACTTTGGAACACGAGTCCTTTCCGCTTGTGCTGCTCGCGAAAAACAACGAGGGATTCCAGAACCTGATCAAGATATCAAGTGCTGTACAGACGAAATCACCTGAGGGAATACCGGTGAAATGGCTGAAGCATTATGCTTCTGGATTATTTGCGCTTACTCCTGGGACTCAAGGAGAAATAGAGTATTTTTTAACAAACGGTGAAAAAGAGAAAGCGCTAAAGACGCTGGATCTATATAAGCAGATATTCGGCAGTGATCATTTTTACCTGGCCATTCAGGACCAGGACCTTCCAGGACAAAGGGAGCTGGTTGAACAGCTGGCAAAACTAGGGGCGGAAACACACACTCCACTGGCTGCTTCCAACCAGGTGCATTATCTGGAAAAAGAAGATGCGTTTGCACAGGAGTGTCTGCTCGCGATCAGAAACGGGGAGAAACTCCAGGATGATGCCCGTGAGAAGCTGGGCAGCAGCGAGTTTTACCTAAAGCCGGCAAAAGAAATGGGCGAGCTGTTCTCGGAGTATCCTGAAGCATTGGAGAATACCCTGAAAATAGCGGAGAACTGCAATGTCATGCTTGACTTTGAAACTAGGCACCTCCCTAAGTACCCAGTAGAACCGGGAAAAAATGCGGACGGAATGCTCGAGGAACTATGCTTTCAAGGACTAAAAGAAAGGTACGGAAGTCCGTCCCAAAAGCATATAGACCGACTGAAATATGAGTTATCGATCATTAAGAAAATGAATTTCAGCGATTACTTCCTGATCGTCTGGGACTTCATAAAATACTCTCGTGAAAGAGGAATCCTCATCGGCCCGGGCCGTGGGTCAGCGGCTGGTTCGATTGTTTCCTATGTCTTGTACATAACCGATGCCGACCCGATAGAACATAATCTTCTCTTTGAAAGATTCCTGAATCCTGAACGTATATCAATGCCAGATATCGATATCGACTTCCCAGATAATCGCAGGGACGAAGTGATTGAATATGTTGCATCCAAATACGGAGAGCTTCATGTAGCACAGATAGCTACTTTTGGAACACTTGCTGCGAAGGCAGCAGTAAGGGATGTAGGCCGCGTATTCGGCTTGAACGCGAAGGAGCTCGATCGATTGTCAAGGCTAGTGCCATCGAGGCTTGGCATTACCCTGAAAGATGCAATCAAGGAATCTGCCGGGTTAAGGAGTTTTATTGAAGAATCTCACAAGAATAAAAGAATCCTTGAAACGGCGATCAAACTCGAAGGCTTGCCTCGTCATACTTCCACACATGCTGCGGGTGTCGTGATCAGTGAACAGCCGCTTACCAGTGTCGTGCCGATCCAGTCTGGCCAGTCGAAAGTGTTCCTTACCCAGTATTCAATGGACCATCTTGAAGAATTAGGATTGTTGAAGATGGACTTCCTTGGCTTAAGGAATCTGACTTTAATAGATTCGATCCTTCAGTCCATCAAGCAGAAAACAAGGCGCGAACTGGACATCCATGATATTCCTTCTGAAGATAAAGAAACATTCGAGATGCTTGGCAGAGGAGAGACGACAGGTATTTTCCAGCTTGAATCGGATGGGATGAGAAAGGTACTGACAAGGCTGGAACCAACGAGATTTGAGGATATTGTCGCAGTCAATGCACTTTATCGTCCAGGCCCGATGGAGAATATCCCATTGTTCATTGACCGCAAGCACGGAAGGCAGCCGATAGACTATTATCATAAGGACCTTGAACACATTCTCCGTGATACATATGGAGTCATCGTCTATCAGGAGCAAATCATGCAGATTGCTTCCCAGATGGCTGGGTTTTCCCTGGGGGAAGCGGATTTGCTGAGGAGAGCCGTTTCAAAGAAGAAGAAGGAAGTCCTTGCCCAGGAACGTGAACATTTTGTGAATGGCGCTTTAAGGAAGGGATATGATGAGCATACAGCGAATCTTGTCTATGATTTGATTGTCCGATTTGCCAACTACGGCTTTAACCGCAGCCACGCGGTCGCATACAGCATGATTGCCTACCAGCTCTCGTACCTCAAAGCACATTTTCCACTCTATTTTATGGCGGCGCTGCTTACGTCGGCAATCGGCAATGACGTGAAAATTGCACAGTATGCAAGAGAGCTGCAGCAGATGGGGATCAAGCTTCTTCCTCCTTCGATCAATAAAAGTGCATTCAGCTTCCAGCCAGAAGGGGATGGCGTCCGGTACAGCCTTGCTGGAATCAAAGGAGTCGGAATTGCCTCCCTTAAGGAGATATTCCAGGCGAGGCGAAACCAGCCTTTTAAGGATATATTTGATTTCTGTATCCGCGTGCCTCAAAAGGCTGCCTCAAGAAAAGTGCTCGAAGCATTGATTTATTCAGGCGCTTTCGATGAATTCGGCCAGGACCGCGCTGTCCTTTTAGCCACGGTTGATGTAGCGATTGAACATGCACAGCTTGTGGCACCAGATGACTCCGGCCAGATAGATATGTTCGCGGAAGCAGAGTTTACCTTGAAGCCGAAGTATACTGAGGTCGACCCGATGCGGATAGAAGACAAGCTCAGCCTGGAAAAGGAGGTACTCGGAGTCTATTTATCAAAGCACCCTGCTTCCATTTATGAAAAGGAATTCAAGGCAGCTGGTGTTAAAAAAATCAGCTTGAAATCTCCGGGTAGCAACGTGAGGCTTGGCGTCTATATCACAGATGAAAAGAAGATCCGGACGAAAAAAGGCGAAGCAATGGCCTTCCTTACCATTAGCGATGCAAGCGGGGAAACAGATGCTGTCGTCTTCCCATCCGCATACAAGCAGTATGCAAATGTACTTAGCCAGGGGCAAATGGCACTGCTGGAAGGTAAGTTCGATGAACGGGAAGGAAAGAGTCAATTTATCGTGAACAAAGTTCTCGAACTTGAAAAAGAGGCCAAAAAAGAACCGGTTTTATATTTGCGGATCGCAAAAGGGACGGACAGCGCCAGAAAGATGAAAGAACTCAAAGCTTTATTGAAAAAACATCGTGGCGAAGTACCGGTAATAGTGTATAACGAAGAGACCGAAAAATCGCTGCTGCTGCCAGAAGACTTCAGCGTGAACACAGAACGAGGAAGTATGGAAGAGTTAAAGAAGGTATTGGGTGACAATCATGTCGTGCTGAAAAATTAGTTCTTTACAAGTATAATAGATGTGTTATATTGGAAAAGGATATGTGTGGTCAGACCACTGAAGACTTTTTCCATAACCAGGCATTTTTACTATTCTCATTTTTGGCGGAATTACTGCCTTCTCCGGTTCATAGCTGGATTGAGCAAGGCGGATACTCCATGATTTGACGAAGAAAGCCTATTACTAAGGAGTGGACCTGAGTTGACTTTACGTGAAGAAGCTTTGCACATGCACCGTGTAAACAAAGGAAAATTAGAGTCAAAATCAAAAGTACCTGTAAGGAATGCCAGGGATTTAAGCCTTGCTTATTCTCCAGGAGTGGCAGAGCCTTGCAAGGAAATATATGATAAGCCGGAGACTGTTTTTGATTATACAATGAAAGGCAATATGGTTGCCGTTGTTTCTGATGGCACAGCAGTTTTGGGACTCGGAAATATCGGTCCTGAAGCGGCACTTCCAGTTATGGAAGGGAAAGCAGTTCTTTTCAAGAGCTTTGCTGGTGTCGATGCCTTCCCAATCTGTTTGAACACAACAGATGTGGATAAGATTGTCGAGACTGTAAAGCTGCTTGAACCAACGTTCGGCGGAGTCAACCTCGAGGATATTGCAGCGCCAAACTGCTTCGCTATCGAAGAACGCTTGAAAAAAGAAACGAATATCCCGGTATTCCACGATGATCAGCATGGAACTGCGATTGTGACCGTAGCGGGTCTCGTGAATGCCTTGAAAATTGTCGGCAAAAAGATGAATGAAATTAAAGTGGTCGCTAACGGAGCAGGAGCTGCGGGAATTGCGATCATTAAGCTTCTTTATTCTTACGGAGTCCGTGACATCATCATGTGTGATACAAAGGGTGCGATCTACGAAGGCCGCCCTAACGGAATGAATGCCATCAAGGACGAAGTGGCTAAATTCACGAACCGTGACAATGTAGAAGGGTCCCTTGCTGATGCCATCAAAGGTGCAGATGTTTTCATTGGAGTATCTGTCGCAGGAGCACTGACTGCTGAAATGGTACAGACAATGAACAATGATCCGATCATCTTTGCGATGGCAAATCCTGTGCCGGAAATCATGCCTGATGAAGCGAAGGCAGCAGGTGCGGCGGTTATTGGTACTGGCCGATCCGATTTCCCTAACCAGGTAAATAATGTTCTTGCATTCCCGGGGATCTTCCGTGGTGCATTGGATGCCAGGGCTACCCATATCAACGAAAAGATGAAGGTAGCTGCTGTTGACGCAATCGCTAGTCTGATTGAGGAATCTGAGCTTTCAAGTGATTACGTCATTCCAGGACCGTTTGATCCGCGTGTGGCACCTGCTGTTGCAGCCGCTGTTGCGAATGCAGCGATGGAAACCGGCGTCGCACGTATTAAAGTAGATCCGCAAGAGGTAAAAGAGCGCACCGAGCGCCTTGCATTGATTGGAAAAGGTGAGTGATCACTTAGTGGGACAGCCTGAAAAAAACACAAAAGTCTATGTGGAGATCGTCAGGCAGCTAAGGGAAATGATTAATAAAGACGGCTTAAAGCCAGGAGATAAAATCCCATCCGAACGTGAACTTTCAGAGCGCCTGAATGCTGGGCGCTCCTCCGTTCGCGAGGCATTGCGTGCCCTCGAACTTCTCGGACTGATTGAGACGAGAAGAGGAGAAGGTACGTTTATCAGGGACTTCCGCGGCAACCAGCTTGTCCAATTATTAAGCACCTTTATCCTGCAGGATGAAAAAGCAAAGGACGATGTAGTTGAAACAAAAAATATGATTGAGGTTGATTGTCTATACCTGGCAGCTGAAAAGTTGCAGGAGGGGGGAATCAGCAGATTAAAGGCTTGGATAGATGACCATAATTTTGAGGACGAGGAATTTTTCAGGAAAATCGCCGAGCTTGCCGACAATCATCTTTTTTATCGGATTTGGTATATATTGAATGATTATTATGATGCCCTTCAGCTGAAGGTATCACCAGCTGAGAAAGCAGATTATCACAAACTGGTAGACTCACTTGAAACAAAAAGAGGAGATTTGATCCTGGAAAGGTATCGCATGCTGCGGAAAATGTCGACAGACTGACGACAGGAAGTAACATCTTTTGATGATAGGATGTTATATACTTGTGGACATGCCTAAGATGCCAGGAGGGCCGTCTCTCTTTCTTTTTTGGAATAGTGGTCTGGGCACTTAGTGCTTTATTCCTAAATTTAGGATATTACAAAACAACCAGTATTATTCGGAGGGGGTTTTAACTTGCTTAAGGAACTTTTTACTAAAACGAAAAAGAAAAAGTACGCGACAATTCCTTCTGAAGCAGCGAAGCAGGATGTTCCTGAAGGAATCATGACTAAATGCCCGAACTGCAAGAAAATCATGTATACGAAAGAACTGAATAAAAATTGCAAGGTATGTTTGCAGTGCGGATATCACCATCAGATGAATTCAGCGGAAAGGATCGATAGCTTTCTCGATGCGGGAAGCTTCCGGGAACTGGACCGCGAAATGGTATCAGGCAATCCATTGGGCTTTCCAGAATATGTGGAAAAACTTGACAGGGACAGGCAAAAGACTGGACTGAATGAAGCAGTGGTAACTGGGTTAGGCAGTGTGAACGGTTATGACGTCTCGATTGCCATCATGGATGCGACTTTCAGAATGGGAAGCATGGGTTCCGTTGTTGGGGAAAAGATTACGCGGGCGATTGAAAAGGCCGATGAGCTGTCAGTTCCATTCATCATTTTCACTGCTTCAGGCGGAGCGAGGATGCAGGAAGGTGTCCTAAGTTTGATGCAAATGGCCAAAACAAGTGTCGCCTTGAAAAGGTTCAGTGATAACGGCGGGTTGATCATCTCGATCATGACTCACCCTACAACAGGAGGAGTCTCCGCGAGCTTTGCTTCGCTTGGAGATTACAATCTTGCTGAACCGGGAGCTTTGATTGGCTTCGCAGGGCGAAGGATCATTGAACAAACGATCCGCGAAGAGCTGCCTGAAGACTTCCAGACTTCTGAGTTTTTACTGAAGCACGGCCAGCTTGACGCCGTGATCTCAAGAACGGAATTAAAGGAAAAAATCGCGGGAATACTTGAAATCCATCAGCCAGGAGGGACATTCGAATGGCAGGAGAACTAGAATTTGAGAAACCGATATTGGAATTAAGAAAAAAAATCAGCGAGCTTAAGGAATTTACCAAGACGGCGGATGTGGATCTCACTTCCGAAATAGATAAACTTGAAGCAAGGCTCCAAAAGCTTGAATCTGAAATATACGAGAACATGAAACCTTGGGACAGAGTGCAGATTGCCCGTCATCCCGATCGCCCGACAACGCTTGAATACATCTCTTTGTTATTCACAGACTTCTTTGAATGTCATGGTGACAGGACATTTGGAGATGACGAAGCAATTGTTGGCGGTATTGCGAAGTTTCATGGCTATCCTGTGACCGTCATAGGCCATCAGCGCGGAAAGGATACTAAGGAAAATATCCGCAGAAACTTTGGCATGCCACATCCTGAAGGGTACAGGAAAGCTTTGCGTTTGATGAAGCAAGCAGAAAAATTCAATCGTCCAATCATTTGCTTCATTGATACGAAGGGAGCTTACCCGGGAAAAGCGGCAGAAGAGCGTGGACAGAGTGAAGCGATCGCCCGCAATCTATTCGAGATGGCAGGACTTACGGTCCCGGTAATCTGTGTCGTTATAGGAGAAGGCGGAAGCGGCGGCGCGCTGGCTCTTGGAGTCGGCAATTACATTCACATGCTGGAAAACTCCACCTACTCCGTCATTTCACCTGAAGGCGCAGCGGCCATTCTTTGGAAAGATTCATCTTTGGCGAAAAAGGCTGCTGAAACGATGAAGATTACAGCTCCAGATCTGAAGGGGCTTGGAATCATTGATCAAATCATTCCGGAAGTAAAGGGCGGGGCCCATAAAGACTTAAAGCAGCAGGCGAAGTATATGGATAAAATTCTAAAAGATTCAATGTCCGAACTGCTTGTACTCGATGAAGAAGCACTGCTGAGCCAGCGATACGAAAAATACAAACGAATTGGAGAGTTTTCGTTTCCAACTGAGTTTATAGGGGTAAAATAAAACGTGCCATTTAGCACGTTTTATTTTTTACTTTATAAAATCAAAGCTTGACAACTCGGATATGTACCTGAAAGCAGTCAATAATCCGGGGGCAGAAGGGCTAAAAATCCTATTGAAGCGCTTGCAATTACGTGATAATTCCGTCTTATTGTCAATATTGAGGATTCAGTTGAGATACGGTATTCTACGTGGTATTTTAGAAATATTCCCGGGTATTCTGTTTATAATAAGATAAGCTAATAACAGGATACTACAGTGATTAGTTTTTGGTACAGTACATACTGAATGAGGTGAAAAGATGAAAAGAATTGGTGTTTTGACGAGCGGCGGGGATTCGCCCGGCATGAATGCGGCCGTACGTGCGGTTGTCAGGAAAGCGATTTACCATGATGTAGAGGTATATGGTGTATTTGGCGGTTACGCTGGCTTGATGAGCGGAAATATTAAAAAGCTGGAACTTGGATCAGTTGGTGATATCATCCACCGTGGCGGAACATTCCTTTATTCTGCAAGAAGCGAAGAATTCAAGACAAAGGAAGGCCAGCAAAAAGGGATTGAGCAATTGAATAAGTTTGGCATTGACGGACTTGTCGTCATTGGCGGAGACGGTTCTTACAGAGGAGCTAAAGCGTTGACAGAACAGGGATTCCCATGTGTTGGTGTTCCTGGAACGATTGACAATGATATCCCAGGTACTGAATTCACAATCGGATTTGATACAGCACTTAACACTGTCATCGATGCAATCGATAAAATCCGTGATACTGCTTCTTCCCATGAAAGAACGTTTGTTGTCGAAGTAATGGGACGCAACGCTGGAGATTTGGCATTATGGGCTGGCCTGGCAGGGGGTGCTGAAACAATCCTGATTCCTGAGGATCCGCATGACATGAAGGATATAGCTCACCGTTTGAAAAAGGGACATGAACGCGGTAAAAAACACAGTATCATTGTGGTAGCTGAGGGTGTCATGAACGGTTATGATTTCGCGAAGCAACTGCAGGAAGAGACTGATTTTGACACACGTGTAACGGTCCTTGGCCATGTTCAGCGCGGCGGAACACCTACAGCATTCGACCGCGTACTAGCAAGCAGACTGGGAGCACGGGCAGTAGAGCTTCTATTGGAAGGAAAAGGCGGACGTGCCGTAGGAATGGAAAACAATCAACTAGTTGATTACGATATCATTGAAGCTTTGGCTAAAGAGCACACTGTTGACTTGAACTTATATAAATTATCGAAAGAGCTTTCTATTTAATCTCTTTACAGTAAACCAGGAGGTTGCAAGCTATGCGCAAAACGAAAATTGTTTGTACAATTGGTCCCGCTAGTGAAAGTGTAGACAAATTGGTTCAATTGATTGAAGCAGGCATGAATGTTTCACGCCTTAATTTTTCTCACGGAAATCATGAGGAACACGCAGCACGTATCAAGAATATCAGAGAAGCTGCATCTAAAACAGGGAAGAATGTTGGTATTCTTCTTGATACAAAAGGCCCTGAAATCCGTACGAATGATATGGAAAACGGAGCAATCGAGCTGACAACTGGCCAGGAGTGCATCGTTTCGATGACAGAGGTTCTAGGGACTGCAGAAAAGTTTTCTGTAACTTATGACCAGTTGATTGATGATGTACATCCAGGGGCGAAAATCCTCCTAGATGATGGTTTGATCGGGCTCGAAGTCATCAGCATCGACAAGTCTAGCAATGAAATCAAAACTAGGGTTCTAAACAGCGGAACGCTTAAGAATAAAAAAGGCGTCAACGTTCCAGGTGTATCTGTCAACTTGCCAGGAATCACCGAAAAAGACGCAAAGGATATCCTCTTCGGTATCGAGCAGGGCGTTGATTTTATCGCAGCATCTTTTGTACGCCGTGCGTCAGACGTATTGGAAATCCGTCAACTTCTTGAAGAAAACAACGGATCTAACATTCAAATCATCCCTAAAATTGAAAACCAGGAAGGCGTCGACAACATCAATGAAATACTTGAAGTTTCTGATGGCCTGATGGTTGCCCGTGGAGACCTTGGTGTTGAAATCCCGGCTGAAGAAGTGCCACTTGTGCAAAAAGATCTGATCAAAAAGTGCAATACACTTGGCAAGCCTGTTATCACGGCAACTCAGATGCTTGATTCCATGCAGCGCAACCCTCGTCCTACCCGCGCGGAAGCAAGTGACGTAGCGAATGCGATCTTTGACGGTACAGATGCCATCATGCTTTCAGGCGAAACAGCTGCTGGTCAATATCCTGTTGAAGCTGTACAGACAATGCATAATATCGCATCACGTGCGGAACAAGCACTTGATCATAAAGAACTTTTATCAGCTCGCAGCAAGGACACGGAGCACAATATTACTGATGCTATTGGACAATCGGTTGCACATACAGCTTTGAATCTTGAAGTAAATGCAATCATCACGCCGACTGAAAGCGGCCATACAGCACGTATGATCTCCAAATACCGTCCGAAAGCGCCAATCATTGCAGCAACTTCGAATGACCATGTTCTGCGCCGCCTGGCTCTTGTCTGGGGAGTATATCCACAACTTGGCCAGAAAGCAGAAACAACAGACGAAATGCTTGCAGTCGCAGTAGAAGAAAGTGTGAACAGCGGACTTGTTTCCCATGGTGACCTAGTAGTCATCACTGCTGGTGTACCAGTTGGAGAAGCAGGCACAACCAACCTGATGAAAATCCATGTAGTAGGCGATATCCTTGCAAAAGCTCAAGGTATCGGACGTAAATCTGCATACGGAAGAGTAGTCGTAGCAAAGGATGCACAAGAAGCAATCAGCAAAGTAAAACAAGGCAGCATCCTCGTAACAATCGGCTCAGACCGTGAAATGGTTCCTGCACTCGAAAAGTGCAGCGCCTTGATCACTCAAGAGGGCGGTTTGACAAGCCATGCAGCAGTAGTCGGACTAAACCTAGGAATCCCAGTCATCGTTGGCGTTGAAAACGCAATGCAGCTATTCGAAGATGGCCAGGAGATTACGGTTGACTCAGCAAGAGGCGTCATCTACAAAGGACATGCCAGCGTTTTATAATAGAAGATAAGTTACAAAATAAAGCGTGGAATCATCATTGATTTCACGCTTTTATTTATGTTTCTGGAGTGGTTATGGCAGGTTTGTTGGGGATTGAGGAAAAGCTGTCCGAAGTCGAGCCAAGTTCAGACAGGTTTCACGGGCAAGGAGGAAAAGCTGTCTGAAGTCGAGCCAAGTTCGGACAGCTTTCATGGGCAAGGAGGAAAAGCTGTCCGAAGTCGAGCCAAGTTCAGACCGGTTTCACAGAAAACGAAGAAAAGCTGTCCGAAGTCAAGCCAAGTTCGGACAGGTTTCATGGGCATGGAGGAAAAGCTGTCTGAAGTCGAGCCAAGTTCTGACAGGTTTCATGGGCAAGGAGGAAAAGCTGTCCGAAGTCGAGCCAAGTTCAGACCGGTTTCACAGAAAACGAGGAAAAGCTGTCCGAAGTCGAACCAAGTTCAGACAGGTTTCATGGGCAAGGAGGAAAAGCTGTCCGAAGTTGAGCCAAGTTCAGACAGGTTTCACAGAAAACGAGGAAAAGCTGTCCAAAGTCGAGCCAAGTTCAGACAGGTTTCCCTGGCAATGAAGAAAAGCTGTCAGAAGTCGCGCCAAGTTCAGACCGGTTTCACAGAAAACGAGGAAAAGCTGTCTGAAGTTAATACAGTGTCAAACAATCTTTGATTGATATCATTACAAGCATTGAATCCTAAAGGAATCCCCGGTAATCATATTATTGTATTCTCTTCAAGTGGGCACGTATAATAGAAGGACACGCTATTTCAAAACAATGAGGTGGAGAATGAGATATATTTTTTTATTTTTAGTTATTGTTCCGGCTGCTGAGATTGGCGTCCTGCTTCTCTCAGGTCAGACCATCGGCATTTGGCCGACAATCATGATCATCATCCTCACAGGTTTCCTCGGGGCTTTTTTAGCGAAACAGCAGGGGTTGGAAACGATAAGAAGAACTCAGGACCAATTAAGAAGAGGCATGATGCCTGGGGATGTCATCCTCGATGGCGTGAGCATTCTTGTTGGCGGTACCCTTCTGCTCACACCTGGTTTCATTACTGACGCTCTTGGCTTTTTACTGCTGGCACCACCGACCAGGAAGTTTTTCAAAGCAATTATGATGAAATTATTCCGTAACTGGATGGATAAAGGTACGATCAAGGTCATTCGTTAACATTGAAAGGCCTGCTCGGTTTTTATTTTGAAAAATAATATGTCATGTAGCAGTCCAACTAGCAATTAAAATTGGATTGCTCTTTTTTTGATATACATTGTAAGGGGGAGTATTTTAGATGAAAACTGAACAACAGTATTTTGAAGAGGGAAAATCAATACAAACTTATATGGCTGAAATGTCCGTATTAAAAGAGGAAAGTTTCAGCGTTTATGAAAAATTTCATCTCCCTGCAGATGGATTTGCTGAAAAGTTAAAGCAAAATCAACTTCATTTCCTAACGATCACAGAAGATTGGTGTGGAGATGCCATGATGATTAATCCTGTTATTCGCAAATTAGCTGAAGCTGCTCATATTGAAATGCGTGTCGCATTACGAGATGCAGATACGGATTTGATTGATTCTTACTTAACAAACGGTGGACGTGCAATTCCAATTATTCTAATTTTTAATAGTCAAGGACAAGTAATCGAAAAGTGGGGGCCGCGTGCACCGCAAGTTCAGCAAATAGTTGATGAAGTCCGTGCGGCATTGCCATCAAAAGAGGATCCCGCCTTTGCCGAGAAACAAAAAGAAGCCTTTCGTTCTTTAACCAAAAGGTATACAGAGGATCAAGTTCTTTGGTCATATGTTTATGATAGTTTTAAGGAGACAGTATTAGGTATTTTGAAGTAGGGGATAGGAATCAACTTCCTTCAAGTCCTTTGTTGGGTACGGTCTTATTAAGTAAGTAACCTGCTCAATTTAAGCGGAAAATTTCCGGTTAGACTGCAAAATAGAACTCGGTTTGGGGCAAATAGGCGGAGGGTTTCCGATTAAGCACAATAAAACAACCGATTTTTACGTTTTTTGAGTTATTAGTCGGAATCTTTCCGTCTATTACAGCTGTTTTGAGTGCAATTTCATAATTAGGAGAAATTTCTCCGCTTTTTTTTATCCCAATGTGAATTCTTCCTTTTCAGATGCAGTTAATTGTTAAACACGAAAAAACTAGTTTTGCACGCTTATCGAATTGATGCCAATTTTAAAGATAAACTTAAAAATGCTTGGAGCAGTTCAATTGTGAACTGCTCCAAGCATTTTTCTAAGCGAATTGGTATTCATATGATTTCATGTCATAAATATAGTCCTACTTTATAATGACTTCGTCTTTTCCTTTTATGAATTTCCAAATGTCCTGGAATACATTCGCTCGCTGTAGGGTATTGAAAATCACCAGTATGACTGGACCGACAATCAGTCCCAGGAAGCCGATGGTTTTGAAGCCGACGAACAGGGCGATCAAGGTCGCGAGCGGGTCAAGGCCTATGCTTGATGATAGGATTTTCGGTTCCATGATCTGTCTCTGGACCAATACAACGACATACAAGATACCTAGACCAATCGCCGTACTCATTTCGCCGGCAATTGCTTCATATATGATCCACGGGACGAAAACAGCACCCGTACCGAGATAGGGGATGATATCCACTATACCGGTAACCAGGGCGATCGTGATCGCATAATCGATACGAAGGATCAACAGACCGATCAGGATGATGACGGTGGTGATCGAGACCAATGTTGCCTGCGCCCTGACAAACCCGAATAATGCTTTTTTTAGATCATCAAAAACGGTTTTGCTGCTTGTCCTGGCCCGATTAGGCAGAAACTTTGTCCCCATTGCCGATAATCGATACCAGTCCTTACTGATAAAGAAAGTACCAAGCAATGAGAAAATGAGGACAGTTGCTGCGTTAGGGAACCAGGACAAAATGTTGGGGATTTTTTCAAAGAAGTCCTTAATGAAATTTCCTGCTGTTGTCCCGATGGTGGCGCCCACATTCTGGATGTTATCCATGATCGTATCCTGCTGGCCTGATTCAAGGCTTTGGAACATACCGGTCAGCTGGTTGTAAATGGGAATGAGCTGTGCGGCAAATAAATGTTCAATATAATCAATTAAGGTAATCAGATGTTCAGGGACTACCTTGGCAAGATATTCAGCGCCTGAAGCGATTTCGACCACAAGCAGTGTGATCAATCCCGCGAACACCAGCATGATCAGCAAAAGGGCAATGAATACTGCCAGGGACCTGGGCATTTTTGCGCGCTCCTGGAAAAAGTTGACGAGAGGATTCATCATGAAGGCAATAAGAAAGCCAATGATGAATGGATAAGTTACCTTAGATACGAAAAAAAGTGCAAACACTCCGGCCACAACAAGGCCGATTACAAATAAGAAACGCAAAGTTCTATGCAGGTAATTGGGATTCAAGCGGGTTCCTCCTTTTGGGATTCGTACATCGCAACATTGGAGCCTGTCCTGAGAGTCTCTTAAAATATACGGCTAATCTTTTTAAAAGATTCGAGTTAATTTTCGAAAATCCTTTAAAGCCGCCAAATACTTGTAGCTGTCTTTCTCAGGAGCCGGAGAGGACCCTTTCTTCTATTGAAAAGGAAATACTAAATAATGAATTTTACGGAAACAGTAGTATATAAACGAGAACATTGGAATTAATACAAACACCTGGTGCGTATAATCAGCAGGAGCAGCACTCTAAATCCTACTTACTTGGTGTAATATTTTTAATTATGTTACAATAGTTTTAACCGTGGAAGGATGTCAAAAATTATGATAGAGCCTATGCTTTTTTTACTAACTTTATTGGCAATTGCTTTTCTGGCAAAGAACCAATCATTGATCATTGCGGTGCTGGTCTTGCTAGTAATGAAGATTGCCGGATTTGAAGCCAAGACATTCTCGCTGCTGCAGGGAAAGGGAATCAATTGGGGTGTAACTATTATTACGATTGCTGTCCTTGCACCAATCGCCAGCGGTGAAATTGGTTTCAAAGATTTAGGCGGTGCTTTCAAGTCACCTTATGCATGGATTGCCCTGATTTCCGGAATGGCAGTTGCTCTGCTTGCAAAAGGTGGAGTTACCTTGCTGGCTGAAGACCCCCATATAACGACTGCACTTGTGCTGGGAACAATTTTGGCCGTATCATTATTCAAAGGTGTAGCAGTTGGCCCTTTGATTGGTGCTGGTATCGCATTTGCAGCTATGAAAATCTTTGAATTATTCAAATAGCCTTTTTGTAAAATAATATTTTATATTGATTTAAGTTGTTTTCATTCACAAATGTCAGATAATTGTTTATAATAGGACTTGTAACTGCTTCCATCCCTTTACATAGGCTTGGGGTGGAGTGAGTATCCACGGTTTTTTAATATTATAAAATGTAAGCATTTTCTTTTTGCCGGCTGCCTGAGCAAGCGCTCGATACCCATAGCATCATCTGGAAGGCATTTCGGCTGGAATCGGTCTGTCGCCGGCGAATGCTCCGGCTTTTCGTATAAAGTGTCAGAAATTTCTATTTTCTGATATCGCTGTTTTCAACAGCAATCTATCATACAGACAAAATGGGATATGGGGAAATTAACTACAAAGGAGAGATTGAGTATGACAGTAACACGTGGTCTTGAAGGGGTAGTGGCAACAACATCTTCTATCAGCTCTATTATCGATGACACGCTGACTTATGTCGGCTATGACATTGACGATCTAGCTGAAAATGCTAGTTTCGAAGAAGTGATTTACTTATTATGGCACCGCAAGCTTCCGACAGCGGCAGAATTGGACGAATTGAAGAAGCAGCTTGCAGAGAATGCGGCATTGCCGAAAGAAGTATTGGAACATTTCAAGATGTACCCGATTGACAAAGTCCATCCGATGGCTGCAGTTCGCTCAGCTGTATCTCTTTTAGGATTATATGATGATGAAGCGGATGTAATGGAAAAAGAATCGAATTACCGCAAAGCGATCCGCCTGCAGGCTAAAATGCCAGCTATCGTTACAGCTTTTGCAAGAGTAAGAAAGGGTCTTGAGCCTATCGCGCCAAGGGAAGACCTGAATTTCGCGGCTAACTTCCTGTACATGCTGACTGGCGACGAGCCTGATGAAGTAGCCGTAGAAGCAATGAACAAAGCATTGGTCCTTCATGCCGACCATGAGCTTAACGCTTCAACATTCACTGCACGTGTCTGTGTGGCGACACTTTCTGATGTGTATTCAGGTGTCACGGCTGCGATCGGTGCATTGAAAGGTCCTCTTCACGGAGGAGCAAATGAAGCAGTTATGAAAATGCTCACAGAAATCGGCACTCTTGAAAATGTAGCGCCGGCAATCCGCGGAAAGCTTGCGAACAAGGAAAAGATCATGGGCTTTGGACACCGCGTATACCGCCTGGGAGATCCTCGTGCCAAGCATTTGAGAGAAATGTCCAAGAGGCTGACTGAACTGACTGGCGAACCTCACTGGTACGAAATGTCCACAAAGATCGAAGAAATCGTGACAGGCGAGAAGAACCTTCCGCCAAATGTTGACTTCTACTCAGCATCTGTTTATCACAGCCTTGGAATCGACCATGATTTGTTCACGCCGATTTTTGCTGTAAGCCGCGTTTCCGGTTGGCTTGCGCATATCCTTGAGCAGTATGACAACAACCGTCTGATCCGCCCTCGTGCTGATTATACTGGTCCTGGCAAACAAGAATATGTTGCCATTGAAATGAGATAATTTAAGAGATAGAGGAGCAATATTTTACTTTTCAGTGAAAAATTGCTGTAATAGGAGAGTAAGGAAGTTAAGCACCCTTTTCAATACTGTTATAGGTGAAAGGGTGCCTGGCTTCGGAGTGCAAGGTTAGTGGCAACCAGGCCTGCTGACCTTTGATTAAATGTCTGGCTCACATGATTTTGGAGGGAGAGAATAATATGCAAGGTGAAAAAATCACAGTAAAAGATGGAGTTTTAAACGTACCAAACAATCCAATCGTTCCTTTTATCGAAGGTGACGGTACAGGTCCTGACATCTGGGCAGCTTCTGTACGCGTCCTTGATGCAGCAGTTGAAAAAGCATACAAGGGTGAGAAAAAGATTGTCTGGAAAGAAGTATTAGCTGGAGAAAAGGCGTTCAACCAGACTGGTGAATGGCTGCCAAGCGAAACTTTAGAGTTGATCAATGAATACTTAATCGCGATCAAAGGTCCTTTAACAACACCTATCGGCGGCGGAATCCGTTCTCTTAACGTTGCATTGCGCCAGGAATTGGATCTATTCGTGTGCCTGCGCCCTGTTCGCTGGTTCGAAGGTGTTCCTTCTCCTGTAAAACGTCCACAGGACACTGACATGGTTATTTTCCGTGAAAACACTGAAGATATCTATGCTGGTATCGAGTATGCAAGCGGATCTGACGAAGTCAAGAAGCTTCTTGCATTCCTGCAAAACGAAATGGGCGTAAATAAAATCCGTTTCCCTGAAACTTCAGGTCTCGGAATCAAGCCTGTTTCAAAAGAAGGAACAGAGCGCCTTGTACGTTCAGCGATCAATTACGCCATCACTGAAGGCCGTAAGTCAGTAACGCTTGTACATAAAGGCAATATCATGAAGTTCACAGAAGGCGCATTCAAAAACTGGGGTTATGAACTGGCTGAGAAGGAATTCGGCGACAAGGTATTCACATGGGCTCAGTATGACAAAATCAAGGAAGAACAAGGTACTGATGCAGCGAACAAAGCTCAGTCTGACGCAGAGGCTGCTGGCAAAATCATCGTGAAAGATGCGATTGCGGATATCTTCCTACAGCAAATCCTTACACGTCCGAAAGAGTTCGACGTTGTTGCAACAATGAACCTTAACGGCGACTACATTTCTGATGCACTTGCAGCACAGGTAGGCGGTATCGGTATCGCTCCTGGAGCGAACATCAACTATGAAACTGGCCATGCTATTTTCGAAGCTACGCATGGTACTGCTCCGAAATATGCTGGTTTGGATAAAGTTAACCCATCTTCTGTTATCCTTTCAGGCGTTCTTATGCTTGAGCACCTTGGCTGGACAGAAGCAGCTAACCTGATCGTCAAGTCAATGGAAAAATCAATCGCTTCAAAGGTTGTAACATATGACTTTGCTCGTTTGATGGATGGCGCTACAGAAGTCAAAACTTCTGAGTTCGGTGACGAACTAATCAAGAACATGGGCTAAAAATGTGCGGAAGGCTATCCTTTTTCAGGATAGCCTTTACATAAATAACATATATTTTTAAAAAATATATTCGTTCTGAGGAGGAAGCCTTATGTCATTGAAACGCAAAAAGATTTCCGTCATTGGTGGAGGATTCACAGGAGCAACAACAGCATTCTTGTTAGCACAGAAGGAACTTGGGGATGTAGTGTTAGTCGATATCCCGCAAATGGAAAACCCTACTAAGGGTAAAGCGCTTGATATGCTTGAAGCGAGCCCGGTCCAGGGATTTGACGCGAACATTACAGGGACTTCCAGCTATGAAGATACGAAAGACTCAGACATCGTTGTTGTAACAGCTGGTATTGCGCGCAAACCTGGCATGAGCCGTGATGACCTTGTCCAGACGAACCAAAAAATCATGAAAAGTGTGGCCCAGGAAATCGCCAAGCACTCTCCTGATAGTTTCATCGTGGTATTGACGAATCCTGTTGATGCGATGACATATACTATTTTCAAAGAGTCCGGATTTCCTAAGAATCGCGTAATCGGCCAATCGGGCGTATTGGATACTGCTCGTTTCCGTACTTTCGTAGCCCAGGAATTAAACCTGTCAGTTAAAGATGTTACAGGTTTCGTTCTTGGAGGCCACGGCGATGACATGGTTCCGCTTGTGCGTTATTCATATGCAGGAGGCATTCCTCTTGAGACACTTATTCCAAAAGATCGCCTTGATGCCATTGTAGAACGGACGCGCAAAGGCGGCGGCGAAATCGTCAACCTGCTTGGAAACGGCAGCGCCTACTATGCGCCAGCAGCTTCCCTCGTTGAAATGTGTGAAGCGATCCTCAAAGACCAGCGACGTGTACTGCCTTCTATTGCTTATCTAGAAGGAGAGTATGGATACGAAGGCATTTACCTGGGAGTTCCTACTATCCTTGGCGCTGGCGGTATCGAGAAAGTAATCGAACTTGAATTGACTCCGGAAGAAAAAGCAGCACTTGATAAGTCTGCAGAAGCAGTCCGCAACGTCATGGCAGTTCTTGCTTAATCGTTAACAGATTACTAGTAATTAAAAAAATCGGGGATATTCCCCGATTTTTTTACAAAGATTATAAGGTATATGATTTTGGGACCTGAACTTCTATTGCAAAGGGGTAAATGCTATGCTGCTTGGAAGAAAACGTAAGCTTGGCAGGAAAATAGAAGAAATCACTGTCGGAGAGAAATTGACACTAACCGAAAAAATCGAAGATAAAGACCTTCTGTTATATTTGGGATTGACGAATGATGCTAATCCTTTGTATATCCAGCATGATTACGCGTCACAGACGCCTTACGAAAAACCGATTGTTCCTGCAATCATGCTGAATGGAATCATCACTTCGGCTGTTTCTAAATACCTTCCGGGACCTGGAAGCCATATTCTAAGACAGGATATTGAGTATGTGAAACCTGTTTACCATTACGGAACAGTCCAATTCTTATTTGAAGTAACCGAGGTAATCAAAAGCAAGCATAATATTGAAATCTCGGTTATAGGAAAGAATGAGGAAGAAGAGACAGTTGTATCGGGGAAGCTGCTTGTCTGCCCTCCATATCCGGTCCAGCGTATGGACGGGAAAGCATTAGAAAACTTTTAAGCTTTTGGGATGTACAATAATTGTGCATCCCTTTTTGTTTTATATTTGATTTTACAGGCTGAGTTGATATTATAATGTAAATAGAGCTATTGGATGAAACAGGGGTAATAACTTTTTTGGAGGCTCATATGAACAAGAAGGTCTTGGTTGTGGATGATGAACAATCGATTGTGACACTGCTGAAGTATAATCTCGAACAGGCTGGTTATGTCGTGGTAACCGGGATGGACGGTGAGGAAGGGATCCGTCTTGCTGCTGTTGAGAAGCCGGACTTGATGATTCTGGACTTGATGCTTCCGAAGCTGGATGGAATGGAAGTATGCAAGCAGCTTAGGCAGCAAAAAATCAATGTGCCAATTTTGATGCTTACCGCTAAGGATGATGAATTTGACAAAGTGCTAGGACTGGAGCTTGGCGCGGATGATTATATGACGAAGCCATTCAGTCCGCGTGAGGTTGTAGCCAGGATAAAAGCTATTCTCAGAAGAACGCAGACCCAGCATGAAGCCGTGGAGGAAAAGCCGGAGGATGAGGGCCAGATTAAAATTGGCGATGTTAGGATCATTCCTGATTTCTATGAAGCTTACTTTATGGACGACTTGCTTGAATTGACTCCAAAGGAATTCGAATTGCTGCTGTACCTCGCAAAGAATAAGGGCAGGGTGCTGACCCGTGACCAGCTGCTAAGTGCTGTTTGGAATTATGATTTTGCAGGGGATACAAGAATCGTAGATGTACATATAAGCCACTTACGGGAAAAAATTGAACGGAATACGAAAAAGCCATCATATATCAAGACAATAAGAGGCCTTGGATATAAGCTGGAGGAACCAAAGGGAGAATGACAAAGTACCGGACACGTCTCTTGTTTGCCCTCATTACCCTGATCATCATCGTATTGGTGGGCCTGGGCCTGCTTTTAGGGCAGTTATTCAAGAACTACTATATTAATTCATTCAATGAACGGCTGAGGATTGAAATGAATCTCTTAACCTCCAATATTGAACAAAATGGAGGGCTCGCATCACTCAACACAGAAGAAATATCGAAGATGAGCGGGTTGCTTAACGCTAGAATCACAATCGTTGATCTTGAGGGAGATATCCGGTATGACACGGGTGAACTATCAAGCACGAAGATTAGCAGGCACCGGGATATTATTGGCGATATCGTCGAAGATGAACCTGAAGAGGAGAGCGATCTGGAAGTTGGCGGAGGTTTTGATCTGCATTATTATTGGAATCCGCTGATTCATGATGGTGAAAAAGAAGGCTATGTTTTTTTAACAACAAAGATCGATGAACTGCAGAAGGCTTACCGGCAAATCTGGTGGATTCTGACGGTCAGCCTGGGAATGGCATTGGTCGTCATCATCCTGCTTGGAACAAGAATCACAAACCGCTATACGAAACCGATTGAGTCTGCAACAAATGTGGCGATTGAGCTGGCAAAAGGGAATTATCGGGCGAGGACTTATGAAGATCATATCGATGAAACAGGCATGCTCAGTTCGTCGATCAACATCCTTGCCAGAAACCTTCAGGAACTGATGAAGCTGAAAGAGTCCCAGCAAGACAGGTTGAGCACCCTGATTGAAAATATGGGCAGCGGCCTGATCTTGATTGACAGCAGGGGCTTTATCAACTTGATTAATAAGCCATACAAGGAAATTTTCAATGTTAAGGCTTCCGAATACCTCTACAAACTTTATTATGAAGTAATCGACCATGATGAAATTACCCAGATGGTAGAAGAAATCTTCATGACCGAGCAAAAAGTCCGGAAACAGGTAGTCTTGCCATTGGAAATCGAAAGACGCCATTTCGAAGTATATGGAGTGCCGATTATCGGAACAAACAATGTCTGGAAGGGCATACTTCTCGTCTTCCATGACATCACCGAGCTGAAGAAACTGGAACAGATGAGGAAGGACTTTGTGGCAAACGTCTCGCATGAGCTTAAAACACCGATAACCTCGATTAAGGGTTTTTCAGAAACGCTGCTGGATGGAGCGATGCATGACAAGGCTACACTGGAAGCGTTCCTCGAAATCATTCTAAAAGAAAGCGACCGTCTTCAGGTACTGATCCAGGAATTGCTTGACCTTTCAAAGATTGAGCAGCACGGCTTCCGGTTGACAAGGGGAAGCGTGGATCTCGTAAAAGAAGCCAGTGAAGTCATTGAGATATTAAAACGCAAAGCTGCACAAAAGGATATCCTTCTGTCACTTAAACAGTCAACCAGTGAGGAAGCGGTTATTGAAGGTGATTCAGACAGGCTCAAGCAAGTGCTGATCAACCTTGTCAGCAATGCCATCACTTATACACCGAATGGCGGCAAAGTGGATATTTCGTTAACTGTCCAGGAAGATTCAGTTTTGGTTGTGGTCAAGGATTCTGGTATAGGCATTGAGAAGAGTGAGATAACGAGGATATTCGAGCGCTTTTACCGGGTCGATAAGGCAAGGAGCCGAAACTCCGGGGGAACAGGACTAGGCCTTGCCATCGTCAAACACATAATTGAAGCTCATAAAGGCCATATCGAAGTCGACAGCCAGATCGGAAAAGGGACAACCTTCACAATCAAGCTTTTTAAAAAGCTGCCTCAGTAGCAAAAGAGTGCAAATTCAATAAGCAAGCCATTGCAGCCCAATTCGAAACTGAATTGGGCTTTTTCAATAAGAATTTACATTCATTTAACAATAGGTTTATTTTTCCTTAACACTGCCTTGCTACAATCTTTATGAAAACCCCTTCATCCAAGGAGTGAGAAAGAAGCACAAGCTGACCCTGATATGCTCCCCTTTAGGTAGACAGATTAAAAAATAAAAATCTGTTTACTTAAAGGGGAGTATTTTTTATGTCAAAAAGGACATATTCATTCCAAGATAAAATCAAGATCGTAGAGGCGTTAAAAAAGGGTAGCCATTCTATTTCAGAGCTGAAGTTTATATACAAAGTAAATGATCATGCAATTTATGATTGGGTCTACAGGTATGAAAAATACGGAGCAGAAGGATTAAAGAAGTCTTCTACCTGGAAGAGGTATTCTAAGGAACTTAAGCTGGCGGCTGTACAGGACTATCTTAGTGGGGACTACTCTCAAAATGATGTTATCAGAAAGTATGAAATCTCATGTAGACGAGTCCTCCAGAAATGGATTAACAAGTATAATAGTCATAGAGAATTAAAGGACACTTCCAAAGGAAGGACAAACACTATGACTAGAAGAAACACTACCATAAATGAACGAAAAGAGATTGTGCTCTATTGCCTTGAGAACGGCAAGGATTATCAGAAGGCAGCTGAGACCTTTAAGGTCTCTTACCAACAAGTATATCAATGGGTTAAAAAGTATGAGGATGGCGGCGAAGAAGCCCTTCGGGATAAGCGAGGGAGGAAAAAGGAAGAAGTTGAACTCTCCCCAGAACAGAAGATGAAATTGGAGATGAAGAGGCTTGCGAGTGAAAATGAGCGATTACGCGCAGAGAACTTATTCCTAAAAAAGTTAGAGGAGATCGAAAGGAGGCGAAGATAAGCCAGATACGCCTTGAGGAGAAATATATCGCTATCAAGGAACTTCACGAAGAAGAAGGATTCTCTTTCGTTATGCTTTGTGAAATTGCGGGGTTGGCCAGGTCTGCATATTATAAATGGCTGAAGCGAACACCTTCCAAGCGTGAATGTCAGAATGTGATACTTGTAGAAGAAATGAAGGCTCTCCATGAGGAGGTTAAAGGAATCTACGGCTACCGCAGGATTACGATGACTTTGAATAGAAGGTTGAGCAAGAGCTTCAATGAAAAGCGAATCTATAGGCTGATGAAGATTGTCGGCATTCAAAGCGTTATTCGGAAAAAGAAAAATCGATATAAAAAGTCAACCCCTCAACACGTCGCAGAAAACGTGTTAGACCGTAATTTCCAAGCCGAAAGTCCTAATGAGAAATGGGTAACTGATGTGACTGAGTTCAAGTATGGAGAAGCAAAAAAGGCTTATTTGAGTGCAATTAAAGACTTACATGATGGAGCCATCGTTAGTTACGTATTTGGACATTCCAACAACAATAAACTGGTGTTTGATACGCTGGATCAGGCCACGGCCCTACTGAATGGTGACCGCCCACTTATACATAGCGACAGGGGCTTTCAGTATACCCATTTTGGATTTAAACAAAGAATAGATCAAGCACAGATGACTCAAAGTATGTCCCGAGTCGGAAGATGTATTGACAATGGTCCAATGGAATCCTTTTGGGGATCACTGAAAAGCGAGAAATATTACATGGAGAAATATAAGACCTTTGAAGAGCTTTCTGCGGCGATTGATGAGTACATATACTTTTATAATCATGAACGTTACCAAAAAAGATTAAACGGCCTTAGCCCCTTAGAATTCAGGGCTAAAGCCGCCTAGATTGTTTTTATTATTTCCACTGTCTACTTGACGGGGAGCAGTTCACCCCGCTTGTGCTTTTTTCATTTGCTTTCTGCCACAGTTATTGAACCCTTTCTTAAAAACCAAAAAACACCATTGTATCTAAACTGTTACTCAATTATCATTCTTTTGAAACTTTTACGGTTTTTAAACGTAAAAACAAACATAGATAGAAACATAGGAAGAGGGGGATGAAATGGTGAGCTTAAAGCAAATTTACGTGACGAGCGGGATTGTCGTCCTGGCCATTATTTTAGGTATTTCTGCATTCACGACCTGGTATACGGTCGATGAATCGGAACAGGCTGTCATTTTGACGTTTGGTAAAGTCGAGGAAGGAATCAGCGAACCTGGCTTGCATTTTAAACTGCCTTGGCCAATCCAGAGTGTCGAGAAATTATCAAAAGAAACGTTCAGCCTCCAGTTTGGTTATGAGGAAAAGGATGGAGAAATCAAGGAGTTTCCTGATGAAACCAAAATGATTACGGGTGATGAAAACATCGTCCTTGCCGACCTGGTTGTTCAATGGAAAATAACCGACCCTGAAAAATATTTATTTAACGCTGATAATCCGAGAGAAATCTTGTACGATGCGACTTCGGCATCTGTAAGAAGTATTATCGGTAGTTCCGAAATTGATGAGGCCCTGACATCAGGGAAAGCAGAAATTGAAGCAGAAGTCCGGGACTTATTGTCTTCGTTGATTGGAAAGTATGATATGGGTATTTCTGTTCTTGGTGTCAAGCTGCAGGATGTCGAATTGCCAAATGAAGAAGTGCGCAAGGCTTTTACCGATGTAACGGATGCACGTGAAACAATGAACACGAAAATAAATGAAGCAAAGAAATACCGTAATCAGAAGCTGAATGAAGCGCAGGGGGAAAAGGATGCGCTCATCTCCAGAGCTCAAGGGGAAAAAGCTGCGAGGATTGAACGTGCTAGAGGTGATGTAGCGGTATTTAACAAGCTGTATGTTGAATACAAATCCAATCCTGATATTACAAGACAGCGATTGATTCTGGAAACGCTTGAGCAAGTCTTGCCTGGTTCGGAGATTTACATCATGAACGATGATGGCAACACAATGAAGTACTTCCCGATCCGCCCGCTTGAAGCAGATAAACCGAAGACAGAGAAGGAAGGCAGTGAGAAGAATAATGGCTGATCAAAACGTGATTGATATAAATGAACGCAGTGGTGGCGGATCCTGGCGTAAATATACCAAAATCGGAATCTTCCTGGTCATTCTTATTGCCTTGCTTGTCTTTATTTTTACGAATGTTTTCATCGTGAAGCAAGGCGAGTATAAAGTAGTCAGGCAGTTTGGAGAGGTTGTTAAAATCATTGAAGAGCCTGGCTTGAATTACAAAGTCCCATTTATCCAGAGTGTCACGACCTTGCCTAAATACCAGCTGACCTACGATGTTTCCCAGGCGGAAATCAACACAAAGGATAAAAAGAGAATGCTGATCGACAATTATGCCATCTGGCGGATTGAAAACCCTAAGAAAATGATCTCGAATGCCAGGACGCTTGAAGGTGCCGAATCCAGAATGGAGGAATTCATCTATTCGGTTGTCCGTTCTGAGCTTGGTAAGCTGGACTATGATGAAATCATCAATGATGAAAAGTCATCCCGCGGATCCTTGAATGACAGGGTGACAGAAAAAGTCAATGAGCTGCTTGATGATGGGAATTATGGTGTGGTTGTGACAGATGTACGCATGAAGAGGACCGATCTCCCGGCAGAAAACGAAAAATCCGTTTTTACAAGAATGATTTCCGAGCGTGAATCAAAGGCTCAGGAATATCTTTCAATGGGGGATGCTGAGAAGAACAGGATCATCGCCCAGACGGACAGGGAAGTACAGGAATTGCTCGCAAAAGCAACGGCGGATGCTGAAACGATCCGAGGCGAAGGGGAAGGGGAAGCTGCTAAAGTATACAACCAAACATTCTCCAAAGACCCAGAGTTCTACTCCATGTTCCGCACACTGGAATCTTATAAAAAGACAATCAATGGCGAAACCGTCATAGTCCTCCCATCTGATTCACCATACGCAAGAATGCTGATGGGTTACACAAATTAAGAACAAAAAGCGCAAGCGCCTTGTTCAGCCCCGACAAGCGCTGGAGAGCCTGCCAGTGAAGTCGTTTTTTGACTTCACTGGCAGGATCGAAATCGAAATGTATAGCCGACTGTACAGAAACGCAGAAACTGGAGACACCGACAAAGAAGCGCTTTTTGCTTCTGCCGGCGGAGTTGAAGTTTCGGAGTTTCTAGGAGGCGACACTAGACAAGCGACTCGAGGGGCTAGGCGCTGGAGCTAGATTAAGAATACCAATTTATCTACAACTAACATTCTACCATTTCGAATACAATATCAAAAAAGCAGCTTAAGGCCGTTATTTTTCTTTCTATCATCTCTCATGATAAAATAGGAAGGAATCTAACGGTCTTTTTTCTATATAAAAATTTGCGCCTTTCTAAAATAGAGGAGGAATGACATGTCTAAAAAGCTTGTGTTGATAGATGGCAACAGTATTGCCTACCGTGCGTTTTTCGCTTTGCCGTTGTTGAATAATGAAAAAGGGATACATACCAATGCTGTTTATGGTTTTACGATGATGCTGATGAAAATCCTTGAGGATGAGAAGCCTTCGCATATTCTTGTTGCGTTTGATGCCGGGAAAACGACCTTCAGGCATAAAACCTTCAGTGAGTACAAGGGCGGAAGGCAAAAGACACCGCCTGAGCTTTCTGAGCAGTTTCCGTTCATCCGTGAATTGCTGACGGCCTATGGCATCTCCCAGTACGAACTGGAGAATTATGAAGCTGATGATATTATCGGTACATTGAGTTTGCTGGCTGAAAAAGAAGGCTTCGAAACAAAGGTTATTTCCGGTGATAAGGACTTAACGCAGCTGAGTTCTGACAAGACGACGGTCAGTATCACAAGAAAAGGGATTACCGATATTGAAGAATATACACCTGAGCATATCAAGGAGAAATATGGCCTGACTGCTGAGCAGATTATTGATATGAAAGGTCTCATGGGTGATGCATCCGATAATATTCCTGGTGTTCCTGGTGTAGGTGAAAAGACGGCAATCAAGCTGTTGAAGGAATATGGCACACTTGAGAATCTTTTAAATTCGATTGACCAAGTCAGCGGGAAAAAGCTTAAGGACAAGCTGGAGGAATTCAAGGACCAGGCAGTCATGAGCAAGGAGCTTGCGACCATCACTCGTGAAGCACCTGTTGGAATAGAGTTGAGTGAGCTTGAGTATGAAGGTGCGGAGAATGAGAAGCTAGTGAAAATGTTCAAGGAGCTAGGTTTCAATTCCTTGCTGGACAAGCTGGGAGCAGTTGCAGAAGCAGAAGAAGCGGAGCTTGAAGACATCGAATTCCAGCAGCTGGATAAAATCGAAAAAGATATCTTCGCAAAAGAAAACGGCTTCTATGTTGAGGTGCTGGAAGATAATTACCATTATGCCGACATTATCGGTTTTGGAGTTGTAAATGAAAACGGCAGTTTCTTCCTGCCAGTAAAAGTAGCCCTTGAATCTGAAGAATTCAAGAAATGGGCGGAGGATGAGTCCAGTAAAAAAACAGTCTACGATGCGAAACGATCTGAGGTGTCATTGCGCCATCATGGCATCCATCTGAAGGGTGCTGACTTCGATGTGTCACTGGCATCTTATATCATCAATCCTTCCGAGTCGCCGGATGACCTGGCAGCAATCGCGAAACAGCATGGCTTCAGGAGCGTGCAGGCAGACGAAACAGTCTATGGAAAAGGTGCTAAACGAAAAATTCCCGAGGAAAGCATCCTGGGTGAACATCTGGTGCGCAAGGCGGCTGTTCTTGTTTCATTAAAAGAGAAGCTCGAGCAGGAGCTTTGGGACAACGATCAGCATGATTTGTTCAGCAGCCTGGAAATGCCATTATCACTGGTACTTGCCGATATGGAATACCAGGGAGTTAAATTGGATATGCAGCGCCTGGATCATATGGGTGAAGAGATCAAAGGCCGGCTTGCTGAAATCGAAACAAAGATCTTCGAAATGGCAGGAGAACAGTTCAATATCAATTCTCCTAAACAATTAGGTGTCATTCTCTTTGAAAAACTGGGACTGCCTGCTGCGAAAAAGACGAAGACAGGCTATTCAACCTCAGCAGACGTCCTTGAAAAATTGGCATCTAAACATAAAATCATTGAAGAAATCCTGAACTATCGCCAGCTGGGAAAGCTGCAATCCACCTATATTGAAGGGCTGCAAAAGGTCGTCAATAAAGAGACTGAAAAAGTCCATACAAGATTCAACCAGGCTTTGACAGCAACTGGAAGATTAAGCTCAACAGATCCTAACCTGCAGAACATCCCAATCAGACTTGAAGAAGGCCGGAAAATCAGGCAGGCTTTTGTCCCTTCGGAAAAAGGCTGGGTCATATTTGCAGCTGATTATTCACAAATTGAACTGCGTGTTCTCGCCCATATTGCGGGCGATGAAAAACTGATTGATGCCTTCCAGAATGATATGGACATCCATACGAAAACTGCGATGGAAGTGTTCAATGTAGGGAAAGACGAAGTCACTTCCAATATGCGCCGACATGCAAAAGCGGTTAACTTTGGGATTGTGTACGGCATCAGCGATTATGGATTATCCCAGAGCCTGAATATCACAAGGAAAGAAGCGGGCGAATTCATTGAGCGCTACCTTGAAAGCTATCCTGGTGTGAAAGAATATATGGATGAGATCGTCAAGGATGCAAAGGCGAAGGGTTATGTCCAGACATTATTGCATCGCCGCAGGTACATTCCTGAGATTACGGCCCGCAACTTCAACTTAAGGAGCTTTGCCGAGCGTACTGCCATGAATACCCCGATCCAGGGAAGCGCTGCAGACATTATCAAGAAAGCAATGATTGATATGGCAGAAAGACTCCGTGAAGAGGGCGTTAAGACAAGACTGCTGCTTCAAGTACATGATGAATTGATTTTTGAAGCACCTGAGGATGAAATTGAACTATTGAAAAAAATAGTGCCAGAGGTTATGGAAAATGCCATTGAATTGAAGGTGCCGTTAAAGGTGGACTTCTCATATGGCCCAACCTGGTATGACGCAAAATAGAGTCACCATAGGATTTTTACAGAGAAAGGCGGGATTATATGCCTGAACTACCAGAGGTCGAAACCGTCAGACGAACATTAGAGGTCCTGACGATCGGAAAGATAATTAAGGAAGTCTCTGTTTCCTGGCCAAAGATGATCAAAACTCCGACTGAAGTAGAGCAGTTCAGTGACGCACTGAAAGGGCAGACGATAAATGAAATCGGCCGGAGGGGAAAATTCCTGATCCTTTACACGGAATTTTTCGCTCTCGTTTCCCACTTAAGAATGGAAGGGAAATACGGTTTATTCAGTTCTGAGGATCCTGTAGATAAGCACACGCATGTCATTTTCCATTTTACCGATGGAACGGAATTGCGTTACAAGGATGTCAGGAAATTTGGCACGATGCACCTTTATGAAAAAGGGAAAGAGTTCGAAACCCAGCCACTTGCCGATTTAGGGCCTGAACCTTTTTCGGAAGATTTTACAGTGGAATGGCTGTCGGGAAAACTGAAGAAAACGAATCGAAAAATAAAGCCGGCGCTGCTTGACCAGAAAATCCTTGTTGGCCTCGGAAACATCTATGTAGATGAAGCGCTATTCCGTGCAAAGATCCATCCTGAAAGGATTGCTAACTCTTTGACTCCAGAAGAGGAAGCAGTGCTTCACAGGGAAATTGTCAGCACTCTGTCCGAAGCTGTTGAGAAAGGCGGCAGCACCATCCGTTCCTACGTGAACTCACAAGGACAGATTGGCATGTTCCAGCTGCAGCTTTATGCTTATGGGCGCAAGGGTGAACCGTGCAAGACTTGTGGAACACCATTGGAAAAAACCGTCGTTGGCGGACGGGGAACGCATTACTGCCCGTCGTGCCAGAAGCTTAAATAATAATATCAGAATTTATATCATTTCAACTTCGAGAATTGTCCAGCTCCAGCGCCTAGCCAGTTTCCGACCCTGAGTCGTCTTCCTCGAGTATCTTGCGAGAAGCGTTAGCTTTGAGCAGCTCGAGACGTTTCGGTCCGCCCAATGAAGTCAAAGAACGACTTCACTGGTCGGCCCTCCAACGCTTGTCGGGGCTTACCAAGGCGCTTGCGCTTTTCTTGTATATTGGCTTGTTGATTTCCTCACCATAACTGGGCTCCTTCCATATACTAACGTAGCGATTGACAGGAAGGAGCTCAGTTTATGGCACAAACAATTTCCCTGCTTTTACTTGCATTCGCTGTCAGCCTTGACAGTTTCAGTGTAGGGTTAACGTATGGATTGCGGAAAATGAAAATCCCGATTAAATCTATCTCTGTTATTGCGGTTTGTTCAGCTGTCGTCCTGATGGCCGCTATGATGATCGGGCATTTTCTCGAGAGCTTTTTTTCACCAGGAATGGCAGAGACACTGGGTGGCACTGTCTTGATCGTTTTAGGAGGATGGGTACTATTCCAATTTTTCCGCGAAGACAAAACAGAGTTGCTCTGTCATGAAAAAATCATTTTGAACCTTGAAATCAAATCACTCGGTATCGTCATCAATATTTTGAAAAAGCCAATGACAGCTGACTTTGACCGATCGGGCACGATCAATGGAATTGAAGCTGTCATGCTTGGGCTTGCCCTGTCGCTAGATGCATTCGGTGCAGGGGTGGGGGCGGCATTTCTAGGCTTCTCTCCAGGTTATCTGGCATTGACGGTTGCCTGCATGAGTTCATTATTTGTGTATGCCGGAATGAGAATGGGCAGTTATTTTTCCGGGAGCGGATGGATGCAAAGGTTTTCCTTTGTACCAGGAATCTTATTGATCATAATCGGGCTGTTGAAGCTTTAATGGCCCTTGAAAGGATAAAATGAGAATGTCATTAGTTATCGGATTGACAGGAGGTATAGCAAGCGGGAAAAGCACGGTATCCGCCATGTTCACTGATATGGGCATCACTGTGATTGACGCAGATATCGAAGCAAGGCTTGCTGTTGAGCCAGGAGAAAAGGCATATAATGAGATTGTCAGCCATTTTGGCAAGGATATTTTAGAAGAAGATCGTACGATAAATCGCCCTAAGTTGGGTGAGATCATTTTTAACAATGAAGAAAAGCGATTGCTGCTTAATTCGATTGTCCATCCAGCCGTAAGGGAGCGGATGGCAGAGAAAAGAAAAAAAGCTGAAGCAGATGATGAAAAGGCAGTCGTCCTTGACATTCCGCTTCTGTTTGAAAGCAAACTGACAGGACTCGTCGAAAAAATCATCGTTGTATACGTGGATGAGCAAACACAGCTTGAACGGCTGATGAAGAGGAACGGGTTCTCGGAAGAAGAAGCTTCATCGAGGATTAGGTCACAAATGCCGCTGAAGGACAAAGTTGGTTTGGCAGACGCAGTGATTGATAACAGCGGCAGCATCGAAGAATCGAAGCAGCAGCTGATGGATATTTTAAGTGAATGGGGAATTTTAAGAGCCGACTAGGCTCTTTTTTTGTTTCCTTGAGTGGACGGGCATGCATATCCGGTTATTAGCCGATTTAATCTCGGTACCTCAATTTGTTACCTTCTAAATGAATATTATTATCAGAATTATTTTATATTTTAAATGTGTGCATTTATTTATCACAAATAAATTTTAATATGTTATACTAATACCATACAAAGGGGTTATTGAGTATAACACTAATTCGGAAGGGGCCGTACAATGAAGGCGAAAATTGCGATTAACGGTTTTGGGAGAATTGGAAGAATGGTATTCAGAAGAGTCATTCTTGAAGAAAATCTTGAAGTTGTTGCGATAAATGCGAGCTATCCAGCTGAAACTCTGGCGCATTTAATAAAATATGATTCTACTCATGGACAATTTGCTGGTGAAGTGATTCCGGCTGACGATCACCTGATTGTCAACGGAAAGACTGTTAAGCTATTAAGCAATCGAAATCCTGCTGAGCTTCCATGGAAGGAAATGAAGATTGATATCGTCATAGAAGCTACAGGCAAATTCAACTCACGTGACAAGGCGGCTCTTCATCTAGATGCTGGTGCTAAGAAAGTCATTTTGACAGCACCTGGTACAAATGAGGATATCACGATCGTCATGGGTGTAAATGAAAGCGCATTAAATATTGAAGAACATGATATCATTTCGAATGCATCATGCACGACAAACTGCCTGGCACCTGTTGCGAAAGTTCTTGATGATACTTTCGGTATCGAAAACGGTTTGATGACGACAGTGCATGCGTATACGAATGACCAGAATAATATTGATAATCCGCACAAGGACCTGCGCAGGGCACGTTCTTGTGGTCAATCCATCATCCCGACCTCAACTGGAGCAGCAAAGGCACTTTCACTTGTGCTTCCTCAGTTGAAAGGAAAGCTGCATGGCATGGCGTTGAGAGTACCTACTCCAAATGTTTCGCTAGTTGACCTGGTGGTCGACCTGAAGCGTGAGGTAACGGTGGACGAAATCAATGACGCATTCTATTCAGCATCAAAAGGAAAGCTCAAAGGCGTTCTTGATATCACGACAGATCCGCTTGTATCAATCGACTTTAACACGAATGAACATTCTGCGATCATTGATGGCCTGTCTACAATGGTCATCGGTGCCAATAAGGTTAAGGTTCTTGCCTGGTATGACAATGAATGGGGTTATTCAAGCAGGGTTGTAGACCTGACAAAGTATGTAGCACATGCAATGTCTAATTCTGCTGCTGTAAAAGTAGGATAAACTTAATTCCGTAAAAAGCTTGCTCATTGGCAGGCTTTTTATTTTTGTCTTTTCCTTATTTCCATATAATGTTCAAGCTGTTTTTTTGCTGCTGGCTAACGGAGATCACGGTTTGAAATCCAAAGGTTTTTTTAGGTGAAGACCCTCGAAAAGGCTATGGTATAGCTATCTAACAAACTATAAGAATGGCAGTTTAAAAATCATGAAAAAAATTTGTTTTCATGTGTTGCAAAAAAAATATAAACAAAGTATACTAGTCATCGTGAACTTCTTAATAACGGTACCAATTGGCTACTTAAAGGGTTAGGACCTCTCTGGACTAACTTTCCCCCGTGGTAGTTAAGATACCATTGAAGCTAAGAATTCATTCTAATATTGTTAGAGGGGGAAATTTAATATGGAAACAATGGGACGTCATGTAATTTCTGAACTTTGGGGTTGCGATTTTGAAAAATTGAATGATATGGATTTTATTGAACAAACTTTTGTAGGAGCAGCATTGAAATCAGGTGCTGAAATCCGCGAGGTGGCTTTCCACAAATTTGCGCCACAAGGTGTAAGCGGAGTTGTCATTATTTCTGAATCTCATTTAACTATTCATAGCTTCCCAGAACACGGATACGCCAGCATTGATGTATACACTTGCGGCGATCTGGATCCTAACATTGCAGCTGACTATATTGCAGAAGCTCTTGGCGCTCAAACTCGTGAGAATATCGAAATTCCACGCGGCATGGGTCCTGTGCATGTGAAGCAAGCACAAGCTAAAGCTCTATAATTGAAAATATGAAAAATTCACAAGAGGTGTAGCGATACACCTCTTTTTATTTTATCTGTAAATAAGGTAAACTGTTAGTAGAAATAACTTGCAGGAGGATTTTTGATGTCATTGTTAAAATCCATATCAGGACGGTACGAGAAATTCAGCGGAACAAGTGAAAACAACAGGGATGAACTGCTTAAAACTCATTATTATAAAACGAACTTCAACCAGATGTTCCAAAGTGTCGAAGACTTGCTGAAGGCAGACTCCTCATACAAGATTACGAGTGTTTCAAAGGAGCATGGGGAAATATCAGCCGAGTTGACAGGAAAGCTTCCTGCCTTTTTAACGGCCACAGTGGTTACGACAAAACCGTTTGAGACAGCGGTCGACTTACATATCTCTACGGAGAAGTTTTCTTTTGGGGGCATCAACCCTGCTTTGAGGCAGGAGCTGGTGAAGATTTATGAAAAGCTAAACTCCACACATACTTTTATTGGTTCAGGAAAATACGGGAACCAATAGTTCCTCTTGTCCAGTTCCAATCTTTTTTATAAGATAATATTAGGATAATGCTTAGGGACGTATTGATGGAAAAAGTGAATGGACCTTCGCTATTTCTATATTTCAAAATATTCGGAGCTGATCGAGATGAAATGTCCAACTTGCCAAAATAACTCTACCCGGGTTCTTGATTCAAGACCGGTTGACGATAGCCGATCAATTCGACGCAGACGCGAATGCGAAGCTTGCGGATTTCGCTTCACCACATTTGAGAAGGTTGAAGAAATTCCTTTGATTGTCGTAAAAAAAGAAGGTACACGCGAAGAGTTCAATCGGGAGAAACTCCTTCGCGGTCTGATTAAAGCCTGTGAAAAGCGGCCAGTTGCTTTGAAGGAGCTTGAAGATTTGGTTTCCGAAGTAGAAAAAGAACTTCGCAGCCATGGAGTTTCAGAAGTTAAGAGCGAAGCCGTTGGTGAGATGGTGATGGACAGGCTGGCTAAGATTGATGAAGTCGCCTATGTCCGATTCGCGTCTGTTTATCGCCAGTTTAAGGATATCAATGTCTTTATTGATGAATTGAAGGAGTTATTGAAGAAAGAGCAATCATAATATAGCTGGAGTTCTGGGCTCCGGTACGATCCTGAAGGAGCTGAAGGGAACTTCAGCTCTTTTTAAGGCTGTCTTATGAAGCGATTTGTGAACATTGTTCTTTTTGCAATTTAGAATGGAGGGAATAGGATGGCTCAGCATTGGCAAGAGACTTTGCCTGTGGACCAATATATTGTTGCGTCCGGCGGCTTATTGCATGACTACGATCGCAAGGTGCTTACTTTCTTATACCAGCCTTTGATTGGGCCAGCTTGTTTAAGCCTTTATATGACCTTATGGGCGGAATTGGAAGAGAACCGGCTTTGGTCCCAGCCTGTCACACACCATAATTTGATGACAATCATGGATATGAACCTGAAGGATATTTACCATGCCCGCCAAAAGCTTGAAGGCATGGGATTGCTGAAGACCTATATGAAAAATGAAGAGGGAGGGCGTTCATTCATTTATGAATTGCAGCCGCCCCTGACTCCTGAACAATTCTTCCTTGATGGCATGTTGAATGTCTATTTATATCGCAAGGTCGGCAAAAATCAGTTTTTGCGGCTCAAGCGATTTTTCAGCGATAAAACTGCTGGATCAGAGCCTGGATATGAGGAAATTACAAAAGCTTTCCAGGACGTGTTCCTGTCTGTACCTCCACGGGCACTCATCCATAATGAGGATTCAGCTGCCGACCTGGATGCGGAGGAAGGCAATGTTTTTATCGGCAGGGAGGAAGCTTCCAAAATACAGATCGATCCTGCTGAGTTCAACTTTGATTTACTACTGGGAGGGCTTCAGGAATCTCTTATCCCCAAAAAAGCTTTTACCTCGAAGGTTAAAGAAGCAATCAGCAATCTTGCCTTCCTTTATGGAATTGATGCCATCAAGATGAAGAATATTGTCCTGGGAGCTGTAAATGCTGAAAATGAAATCGATATTGAGGAATTGCGAAAGGCAGCCCGTGACTGGTATCAATTTGAGCACCAGGACCAGCTTCCTGCACTTCTGGATCGAACACAGCCTTTCCAGCATCAAGCCGGGATTGACAAACCGAAAACGCAGGAAGAGAAATTGGTCGTTTATCTTGAAAAAACATCCCCTCGCCAGCTGCTGATTGATCTTACAGGTGGTGCCGAGCCATCAAAAGGGGATCTGCAGATCATCGAGGAGGTTATGTTCAAGCAAAAGCTGCTGCCGGGAGTCGTGAATGTTTTAGTTCAATATGTTATGCTCAAGACGGATATGAAGCTGACAAAAGGTTATATCGAAAAGATTGCCAGCCATTGGTCACGGAAAAAAATCTCGACGGTCAGGGATGCGATGCAGCTGGCTAAAAGCGAGCACAAGCAGTATCTGGAGTGGGCAGAAGGCAAGAAATCTCCTTCTTCATCCGGAAAAAGAAAGCCAGTCCGCAAAGAAGTATTGCCGGATTGGTTCGCGAAAAAGAACGAGGGTGAACCTCAAGGTCAAACAGGTTCAAATACAGATCCTGATTTTGAAATAGAAAAGAAAAAGCTTGAAGAAGAACTGAAGAAATTCAAATCTGGGAGGTGATCCTTTTGCAAAACATTAATGAAACATTGAAGAAGCTGGCGAATAACCAGAACTTCCAGGAGCGCTATGAAGCGATTAAGAGGCAGGTCATGCAGGATAAGCATATCAAGGAATTCCTGGATGAGAATGCGGATTATATCACCCGGGAAATGCTCGACGGCAGTATGTCAAAGCTGTATGAGTTCTCCAACCAGAGCAAAGGCTGTGAAGATTGCGAGAGCCTCGCAGGCTGTAAGAACATGATCAAGGGTTATGAACCGGAGCTTTTCATAAAAGGAAACTTCATTGATATAAAATATGACCGCTGCAAAAAGAAGGTCATGCATGATGAGCAGCAAAAGAATGCACGCCTGATCAATAGCATTTTTGTGCCTAAGGAAATTCTGAAGGCATCGTTCGGAGATATCGAGCTGGATGACGCCGGAAGGTTCAAAGCGATCAAAATGGCAAAGGACTTTGTTGAGAATTATGAGGCGGGCAAAAAGCAAAAGGGCTTGTTCCTTCATGGACCGTTCGGCACGGGTAAGTCCTACTTGCTTGGTGCAATCGCCAATGAACTTGCACAAAAACAAATCAGTTCCTTGATTGTCTATGTACCGGAATTTTTCAGGGAAATGAAGAATGCAATTGGAGACCATACTGTCAATGACAAGCTGGAAGCGATCAAGAAGGCGAATGTCCTTATGCTTGATGACATCGGAGCAGAAACGATGAGCAGCTGGGCAAGGGATGAAATCCTCGGAACAATCCTGCAGTTCAGGATGCTTGAGAACCTTCCGACTTTCTTTACTTCTAACTTTGACCTTAAAGGACTGGAGCATCATTTAACGCACAGTCAGCGGGGAGAAGAAGAACAATTGAAGGCGGCAAGGATCATGGAACGAATTAAATATCTTGCTGAGCCGGTAAAAGTCGAAGGCAAGAATCGCAGAATATAAAAATGTGCCGCGGCTAATCAAGCTGCGGTGCATTTTTTTTGCACTTATAACCATTTATACATCGTATGGATACTTCTAAATTGTCCAAGTCCCCCATATATATAATCAGGGATTATTTAAGAGGGGGGATATGGTTGATTGAAATCATCTTCCAAAAAAAGCAGGATGCCTGGAATTTGTATCAGCATTTAGTTGCCAGGCTTGCTTCGTGGCAAGAAACGAATTCAATTCTTCTTAATGAAGATCGAAATAGAGTTTTAATTCCAGAAGAGTTTTATAAAAAGGAAACATTGCCGTTACTCAAAAAGAGTGTTTATGAATTTATATTAAAGGTGAAACGTGATGACTGGCTTAGGGCAATCCTTGCAGAATCCTATTTTTATTGTGACAGTGAAGAACAGGATCATATCCTTGATATCATCTATTCCGTCATCGAAGGCAACCGTAAAGAACTCGTTCCTTTCATGGAAGGTGTCGAGGAACAAGGGATCATACAGAGCTGCATCAATGAAATCTTTAATGAAAAAGTTTCATTCTCTTTTGATTCCTTTGTGATGTTCAGGCTGAAGGCGTATACTGAACAGCTTTCCAAATGGGTGGAAATTGCGATTGATGAATATAAGATGGAACAGGAGTACCAGGTTTTCCTGCATACACTTAGGGGGTTCCTTGATGATCGAAAACCGCAGATGTCCCATTTATATTTAGTGATTGATGAGAATATGGTCTTTTACAATCAGCAATTCGCTGAAATGAAGCGAAGCGAGTTGTTCAGGAGTATTGACCGCAAGCTGCTTGTCAACCACCCTGTCTATGTGGATTCAGGGACGATTGCCCCGTTGCTGTCGATTGCACCTGAAACGATCTATTTGTATACTGACGATCCCCACCAGCCGTTAGTGCGGACAATCATCAATCTTTTTGAAGAACGTGTCAAAGTCAATCCGATAACTGCATTTCAAGATGAAAGAGCAAACTTTTTTAAAGAGAATCGTGAAAATATACAATAGCCCACTTGATTTTCAAAACATTACAAACTATAATTACGTACATACTAAATCAATAGTAAATGTAATGATGAGGATATGGGCATTCTTGAAAGGTTTGCAGAGAGGGAAGGCTAGGCTGAAAACTTCCTAACACTAAAGAAACGCTTACCACCTCTGAACTCCAGCTGTGAACGCCTATTGGCAAGTATTGGCTGGCGGCAGAAGCCGTTACCGCAACCAGAGCCATTTCTGCGTGATTTTGCGCATGAATGGGAATTGGGTGGAACCACGTGTGATCAAACTCGTCCCTGTTTCAGGGACGGGTTTTTTTATTTTTGCGCCAATAATCGCGCCACATTTTAAAAGGAGGAAAAGCCAATGGCAGACATGTTAAAAATATCGTTTCCAGATGGAGCAGTGAAGGAGCTTCCGGCAGGCACAACAACTGAAGATATCGCCAGCTCAATCAGCCCGGGCCTAAAGAAGAAAGCCATTGCCGGTATGGTCAATGGTCAGCCATATGATCTCAAGAGACCAATCGAAGAGGATGCAGCGATTGAAATCGTCACTCCAGACCATCCTGAGGCCCTAGAAATCCTGCGCCACAGTTCTGCACACTTAATGGCACAGGCAATCAAGCGACTTTATAAAGATGTCAATCTTGGAGTAGGACCAGTAATCGAGGGCGGCTTCTACTATGATATCGATATGGAACATTCTTTATCTCCGGAAGACTTGCCGGAAATCGAAAAGGAAATGAAGAAAATCATCAATGAGAACATTGAGATTGTCCGTAAAGAAGTAAGCCGTGATGAGGCAGTGAAATTTTTCAAAGACCTCGGCGATCCTTATAAACTTGAACTGATCGATGCAATTCCGGCTGATGAAAAAGTCACTCTGTATGAACAGGGAGATTTTGTTGACCTTTGCCGCGGCGTGCATGTTCCATCAACTGGAAAGCTGAAGGAATTCAAGCTGCTGAGCATTGCCGGTGCTTACTGGCGAGGCGACAGCGATAATAAGATGCTCCAGCGTATCTATGGTACTGCTTTCTTCAAGAAGGAAGACCTGAAAGAGCACTTGAGGCTGCTGGAAGAAGCGAAGGAACGCGACCACCGCAAGCTTGGCAAGGAACTTAACTTATTCACTAACTCTCAAAAAGTCGGCCAGGGTCTTCCTCTTTGGCTTCCAAAAGGTGCGACAATCCGCCGCATCATCGAACGCTATATCGTCGATAAAGAAGTCAGCCTGGGTTATGACCATGTCTATACTCCGGTAATGGGAAGCGTCGACCTTTATAAAACTTCCGGACACTGGGATCACTATCAGGAAAATATGTTCCCTGTCATGGAAATGGAAAATGAACAGCTCGTTTTAAGGCCAATGAACTGTCCGCACCATATGATGGTGTACAAAAACAGCATCCACAGCTACAGGGAGCTTCCGATCAGGATTGCCGAGCTTGGAACAATGCACCGTTATGAAATGTCAGGCGCATTGGCTGGTTTGCAGCGTGTACGCGGCATGACTCTGAACGATGCTCACTTGTTTGTCCGCCCTGACCAGATCAAGGAAGAGTTCAAACGTGTAGTAGAGCTTGTACTTGAAGTCTACAAGGATTTTGACATGAATGATTATTCGTTCCGTTTATCCTATCGCGATCCTGAGGACAAAGAGAAATATTTCGATGATGACCAGATGTGGGAAAAGGCTCAAGCCATGCTTAAGGAAGCGATGGATGAAATGGGTCTTGATTACTTCGAAGCTGAAGGCGAAGCGGCATTCTACGGACCGAAGCTTGATGTCCAGGTCAAGACTGCACTTGGCAAAGAGGAGACTCTATCAACTGTCCAGCTGGACTTCTTGCTTCCTGAACGCTTTGACCTGACTTATATCGGTGAAGATGGAAAGCACCACCGTCCTGTCGTCATCCACCGCGGTGTTGTATCGACAATGGAACGCTTTGTTGCCTTCCTGATCGAAGAATACAAAGGGGCGTTCCCGACATGGCTGGCTCCTGTTCAGGCACAAATCATCCCGGTTTCACCTGCAGTCCACTATGACTATGCAAGAGAAATCAAAGAAAAGCTTAAAGCAGAAGGCTTCCGTGTTGAAATCGATGGCCGTGACGAAAAAATCGGCTACAAGATCCGTGAAGCGCAAATGCAGAAAGTTCCTTACATGCTTGTTGTTGGTGACAATGAAGTCGCAGACAAAGCAGTAAACGTCCGTAAATACGGCGAACAGAAATCCGAAACAATTGCCTTTGATGAATTCCTGGAGTCATTCAGGAAGGAAGCGAAGAAATAAGAAAAGCGGATGCGCTTCGAGATCCTGGCGCTTAAGCTGGATATAAAATAAGAGGAGCCAGATGGCTCCTCTTATTTTTATGGAATTATTCAATAGGTTTGGAACACGTTGGACACAGATTTTTTGTATAGCTGCGCTGAATTCTTTCCCCGCAATTCCGGCAGGATTTTATGTTAACAGGCGTATTGTCAATATCATTTGAAAAACCATAGCCAGTCCTGAAAAACTTCAATGCAGTGCCAGCGAGCAGTCCAGTGATCACACCTGTAATGATAATCGCGATCAACATTTGTACACCAGCTTTCTTGTCTATTTCTACCAATAATTATAGCAAGAAATAAGCAATTAGGCAGTGACAATTTATCATATGGTTATGATTCCGCGACATGCTTTTTGCAGATAAATTTAATTCTGCCTGAAAAAAGTATTGCAGCCTGTATTTCTATCTGATAAAATACTTTTTGTTGCAGTTAACGAAAGTGATTCGTTTGACACATCAATTTCTTTATGCTATATTAGCAAGAGTGAACTGAATACAAGTTTTAGGAAAGAAGAAGCACCCGCTTCTCACCTGGCTGACGCGTTTAAGCTGTTGGCAGGTAATACGTAAACGTCTAATTATTTTGTTTCCGTAAGTGTGGGTGTCGTCGCCTGCACTTTTTTTATTGCAAAATAAAAATTGGACTATATCGTATGTCATTGTGTGAGCAAGATAAGGGCTTTGTCCTTGCAATGTACTTCTTCTCCTTGACAATGTATTCGATAAAACCCTGGAGGTGGCTAATTATTAGCAAAGATGCGATGTTACTAAACGAGGGAATTCGTGCTCGCGAAATTCGTCTGATCGATCAAAACGGCGAGCAATTAGGAATCAAATCCAAAGCTGAGGCTCTTGAGATCGCAGCGCGCGTCAATCTTGATCTTGTGCTTGTTGCTCCGAACGCGAAGCCTCCTGTAGGCCGAATCATGGACTACGGAAAATTCAAATTCGAACAGCAAAAGAAAGAGAAAGAAGCACGTAAGAACCAAAAGATCATCACAACAAAAGAAGTACGTCTTAGCCCGACAATTGATGAGCATGACTTCAACACGAAGTTGCGCAATGCTATCAAATTCCTGGAAAAAGGCGATAAAGTTAAAGCATCAATCCGTTTTAAAGGCCGTGCTATTACACATAAGGAAATCGGTCAGCGTGTTCTTGATCGCTTCTCTGAAGCTTGCAAAGATGTAGCGACAATCGAATCGCATCCAAAGATGGATGGCCGAAGCATGTTCTTGGTACTAGCACCTAAAACTGAAAAGTAACGAGGAGGAAGTCCCTATGCCAAAAATGAAAACACACCGCGGCACTGCCAAGCGTTTCAAGAAAACTGGAACTGGCAAGCTTAAGCGTTCACACGCTTACACTAGCCACTTATTTGCTAACAAGTCTACAAAAGCTAAGCGTAAGCTTCGCAAATCTGCAATTGTTTCAAAAGGCGATTTCAAACGTATTCGTCACATGCTTGACAACATTAAGTAAACTCGAGGAATCTCGATTTATATAGGAGGGAAATTACATGCCACGTGTAAAAGGCGGTACAGTTACGCGCAAGCGTCGTAAAAAAGTCATCAAATTAGCAAAAGGTTATTTCGGTTCAAAACATACATTATACAAAGTTGCTAACCAGCAGGTTATGAAGTCCCTAATGTATGCATTCCGCGACCGTCGCCAGAAGAAGCGCGACTTCCGCAAACTTTGGATTGCTCGTATCAACGCAGCAGCTCGCATGAACGGTCTTTCTTACAGCCGTATGATGCACGGCCTTAAGCTTGCAGGTATCGAAGTAAACCGCAAGATGCTTGCTGAACTAGCAGTAAGCGATGCAGCAGCATTCGCTCAATTGGCTGAAACAGCTAAGCAACAATTCAACAAGTAATCAAGATGACCATTCTCTCCGGAGGATGGTTTTTTCTTTTTTAAGCTATATGATTCCATACTACAAAAAGAGGACGTGAAGATGTGGGGATATGGATTTTAGCAGGGTTGATCATCATCATGAATCTTGTGGGCTTTTTCATCATGGGAATGGATAAAAAGCGTGCAAGGCATAATCATTATCGAATAAGCGAAAAAACATTATGGAATGTTGCTTTTTTAGGAGGGGCAATCGGTGCAGCGGCTGGGATGAAGCATTACAGGCATAAGACGAAGCATGCTCAGTTCAAGTATGGACTGCCCGTTCTGGCTATTATAGAGATTGGTATAATTACATATATATTTAAGCTTTTGGCATAACAGCTTGGTTGATTTTATATGCTAGTAGCATCAGAGACTCGCAGGCAGGTGATAAGAATGGATGATGCGTGGTCAATGCTGCTGGTCGTGATTGAAGCTGGTGGCTGGTATGCACCAGTTATATTCATCTTGTTCCATGTTTTCCGCCAATTTGTATTCGTGCCGCCAGCAGTCGTCTGTATTGCGGGAGGGTTGATGTTTGGGATGATTCCCGGCATCGTCTATTCACTGCTCGGCTTATCCGGAGCAAGTATTTTATTTTACATGCTCATGAAACAGATTCCGGAGATGATGAACAAGTTGAGCAGGCTGAAAAAAAAGCTGGTAGGGCGCTTCAGGGATTTGACCGTTGCCCAGGTCGCACTGTTGAGGCTCGTTCCGATGATTCATTACCAGCTGCTGAGCTTTTGCGTTTATGAGCGAAAAAGTAGTTTTAAAGACTTTATGTTTGCTTCATTCCTTACGAATATACCATTCGTTATCTTTTATACTATATTCGGCGAATATGTCGGTGAATTTGACACAGTAACAGGTCTCATTTTGATAAGTGTCTTTCTGCTGTTAGCCTATTTGTTGCGAGAGAAAATTACCTTTATTAAATGGCGTGAGTTTTTTGATAGTACACCATAGAGTTATATGAGTTTGAAGGCATAAGAAAAAGCGTCCGGTATCGTTCGGACGCTTTTAATCTATAACTCCTGGTCCTCGTCATGATTTGCCATGAACTCCTTGATCGGGCTTTTCCAGTCAATTTTAGCCACCGGGTAGCTCTCGCGGATTTTCCGTTCAATGAACTGAAAATCTTCGAGGACAAGCCCTTTCAAAGCAGAGGTCTTTTTAGGCCAGATGAAAATCGAAACAACCTCAAAAGCAGACGGAGTTGTGCCTAAGTACTTTTCACCTTCAAATAAAACACCCTTATATGTTAACAAGAAATTCTTCCGGACATTGTCTGGATCATCCAATAAGAAATAGCGCTTCTGCTCATGAGCATGCTCCAGCTTCCTTTTCGGATGGAATAAATATTTCACAGCGCTGTATATGAGAAAAATAAATAAAAGCAAGATAATAATACGTAAAAGCAGGATCATGACTGCCCCTCCAATGCGAACTTTCCTTATTTACGGATGAGATTGCAAATAGTTTCAACAAATTTATAATTGTTTTATACTTTTTTTATGTGGAGGATGAGTGTGGGTCGAGGTTTGATCAATCTTAAAGGAGTAAATGGTGAAAACTAAGATTTACATATAGTAATGGGGGGAGTTCTGACAGCTTTACTGTAAAACAAGAGAAAGCTGTCAGAAGTAGGTCCAACTTTAGACAGGTTGAGCATTAAACCGAGAAAAGCTGTCAAAAGAAGGGCCAACTTCAGACAGGTTTGAGGGAGAAACGAGAAAAGCTGTCAGAAGAAGAGCCAACTTCAGACAGGTTTGAGGGAGAAACGAGAAAAGCTGTCAGAAGAAGAGCGAACTTCAGACAGGTTCGAGAGAAAAACGAGAAAAGCTGTCAGAAGAAGAGCCAACTTCAGACAGCTTTGAGAGGAAAACGAGAAAAGCTGTCAAAAGAAGGGCCAACTTCAGACAGGTTTGAGGGAGAAACGAGAAAAGCTGTCAGAAGAAGAGCCAACTTCAGACAGGTTTGAGGGAGAAACGAGAAAAGTTGTCAAAAGAAGAGCCAACTTCAGACAGGTTTGAGGGAGAAACGAGAAAAGCTGTCAGAAGAAGGGCCAACTTCAGACAGGTTTGAGGGAGAAACGAGAAAAGTTGTCAAAAGAAGAGCCAACTTCAGACAGGTTTGAGGGAGAAACGAGAAAAGCTGTCAGAAGAAGAGCCAACTTCAGACAGCTTTGAGAGGGAAAACGAGAAAAGCTGTCAGAAGATTAACCAAGTTGAGACAGGTTGGGAGTAAACAAGAAATACCTGTCTGAATCTAGAAGCAGGATTCTGTAAAAATGCTAAAATGACTAGTGGAGTTGAACAATGAATACACAAACACTTTTTAAAATGCAAAAAGCGCTGGATGGCCATATTGAATCTCAGCATAATTTAGAGCATGATGATCTTTTTGACAGGAAGGTCCTTGCACTGCTTGTTGAAATTGGCGAACTTGCTAACGAGACGAGATGTTTCAAGTTTTGGAGTGTGAAGCCTGCCTCTGAGAAGGACATCATCCTTGAGGAATTTGTGGATGGAGTCCATTTTATATTGTCCTTAGGGATTGAGTGCGGTTTTCAGGACCTGGAGACAATCCCGCAAAGCCAATCGGAGGAGCTGGATGCTACCAAGCAGTTCCTTGCTATTTACGAGTACGCACAAAAATTCAGGACCAGCCGCAGCAAAGAAGATTACTTGCGATTATTCCAAAACTACCTTAAACTCGCTCAGCTGCTTGGTTTGAACGATGATCAAATTGAAAAGGCATATATTAAGAAAAATGAAGTAAATTATGAGAGGCAGCGAAAAGGCTATTAGGCAGAATTTTTTGTACAATAACCTGTATGTCTAGTATAATAGGTTACGAAACTACATATTAAGGGAGTCGAAATAATGGCGAAATTAGATGAAACATTAACAATGCTCAAAGATTTGACCGATGCCAAAGGCATTCCCGGTAATGAGCGTGAGCCTAGAGAAGTAATGAAGAAATACATAACCCCATTCGCTGATGAAGTAACGACGGACGGCCTTGGCAGCCTGGTTGCAAAGAAAGTCGGCAATGAGAATGGACCGAAAATCATGGTTGCCGGCCACCTAGACGAAGTTGGCTTCATGGTGACAAGCATCGACGACAAAGGATTCATCCGCTTCCAGACAGTCGGCGGATGGTGGAGCCAGGTCATGCTTGCACAACGCGTGACAATTGTTACCCGCAAAGGGGAAATCACTGGGGTCATCGGTTCTAAACCGCCTCACATCCTTCCTGCAGAAGCACGCAAAAAGCCAGTGGATATCAAGGACATGTTCATTGATATCGGTGCTTCAAGCCGTGACGAAGCAAAGGAATGGGGAGTCACTCCTGGCGACATGGTCGTGCCTTACTTCGAATTCACTGTCATGAACAATGAAAAGATGCTTCTTGCTAAAGCATGGGATAACCGAATCGGCTGTGCGATCGCTATCGATGTCCTTAAGGGCCTTAAAGATGCGGAACATCCAAACGTCGTATATGGCGTTGGAACAGTTCAGGAAGAAGTCGGCCTTCGCGGCGCGAAAACTTCCGCACAAATGATTGAGCCTGACATCGCTTTCGGAGTTGATGTAGGAATTGCAGGCGACACTCCTGGTGTTACGGAAAAAGAAGCACTAAGCAAAATGGGTGACGGCCCACAGATCATCATTTATGATGCATCAATGGTGTCACACAAAGGACTTCGTGACTTTGTCACAGACCTTGCTGATGAATTGAACATTCCATATCAGTTCGATGCAGTAGCTGGCGGTGGAACGGATTCTGGTGCTATCCACCTGACACACCGCGGTGTTCCAGCGCTGTCCATCACAATCGCAACACGTTACATCCACTCACACGCAGCGATGCTTCACCGTGACGACTACGAAAATGCTGTAAAACTGATCGTAGAAGTCATCAAGCGTCTTGATAAAGAAACAGTTGAAAAAATCACTTTTGAATAAGCAATAAAGAGGGAGCCAGCGGCTTCCTCTTCTTTATTTTTATAATATAGGTTAAGAAAACAATAATTTTTAAAAAAGAGCCCAAAAAAAGAACTCCTCAATGAAAGGAGTCCTTCCTTAATTATTGCTTACCTTTCAATCCATCTTCCAATGCGTTCAGCATTTCCTGCTTTTCTTCTTCAGATGCGTTCTGCCAGATGACTTCGAACAGGACTCCAAGTCCTGGAAGCATCTTTTCCTCGCCATTCTGGATTGCATCGACAATCGTATCTTTCAGCTCATCCTGTGAATTTCCTGCTACATTTGAAATGACAGCATTCCTAAGGTTTAAGTTCATCCTTGCTCAAACTCCTTTCAAATTTCCATTACTGTTTATAGGTTTCACAATTTTGGTTTTATTATGTATCTGTTTTGAGCTATAATAGTAAAATTGACAAGCCATATTAAAGGAGAGCCAGAGTTGAAGTACATTCAATCTGATAAAAATCCGCAAGTGAAACAATGGAAGAAATTGCTGACACGCAAGGAACGCGACAAGACCGGTCTGTTTCTTGTCGAGGGCTTCCACTTAGTTGAAGAAGCACTCACGAAAAAAGAAGATGTTGAAGAAATCATTCTAAGTGAAAAAACGGAGTTGCCGCCAGGACTCGATTACGGCTCGATACCTGTGACGGTTGTGACGGATGAAATCAGCAGGCAGCTTGCTGATACGGAAACGACTCAAGGGATATTTGCTGTATGCCGTCAGCTGAAGCAGAAACTGACAAAAGGGAAAAGCTATTTGCTGATCGATTCTGTCCAGGATCCGGGCAACCTCGGTACGATGATCAGGACAGCCGATGCAGCCGGGATTGATGCAGTCATTGTCGGAAAAGGCAGTGTCGATATGTATAATCCCAAAGTATTGCGTTCAGCGCAGGGAAGCCATTTCCACTTGCCTGTTTTAAGTGGCGATCTTTCCGCGTGGATCGATGAACTTCAGGCTGAAAACATCCCGGTCTATGGAACAGCCCTTGAAAATGGGGTAGCTTATACAGAGGTATCCAGCAGCGAAGCATTCGCCCTCCTCGTTGGGAATGAAGGAAGCGGTGTTAACAAAGAGCTTCTGGCGAAAACTAAGCAAAACCTCTATATCCCAATCTATGGCCAAAGCGAGTCCCTGAATGTCGCAGTTGCCGCAGGTATCTTGCTATATTATTTGAAAACAGCAAAATAGGCCCGTTTTTTCTCAAAACCATTTGATACTGCGCCAAGATTATAATATAATAAACAGCAAAATTAATATTTCAAAAACGATGACGGAGAAAAGTAGCTTGAGGATGGCCATCCAGGGAGAAAATGCCGGTGACTGGAAGCATTTTTATGGAACAGACAAGCGAAGTTCACCTCCAGAGTTGGCATCGGGACCGCTTTTAAAAGGCGTAAAGATGCATCGGCACAAGCCGTTATCTCAATGAAGCGAACACGTAATACATAACTGTATTGCCTGTTAAAAAGGGTGGTACCGCGAAACCATAGACCTCGTCCCTTTATCTGGGATGAGGTCTTTTTGTGTTCAAAAAAGAAGAAATTGAAGGAGGATTTAACATGCAGGATCGTTTAAAAGAACTGCAGGCTGAGGCACTTGAAAAAGTGGCTGCAGCAGCTGACCTTAAAGAATTGAATGATATTCGCGTTTCCTATCTTGGAAAGAAGGGTCCAATCACTGAAGTTTTAAAAGGAATGGGCAAATTATCGGCTGAAGAAAGGCCGAAAATGGGTGCCCTGGCCAACGAAGTCCGCGATGCCATTTCAGGCCAAATCGAAGTGAAGCAAAAAGAGCTTGAGGAAGCAGCTGTCCAAAAACAATTGGCAGCTGAAGAAATTGATATTACCCTTCCTGGCAGACCTGTGAAGACTGGCAGCCATCATCCGCTTACGAGCATCATTGAAGAAATTGAAGATCTTTTCATCGGCATGGGTTACACAGTGGAAGAAGGCCCTGAAGTTGAAAAAGACTATTATAACTTTGAAGCATTGAACCTTCCTAAGGGACATCCAGCGCGTGATATGCAGGATTCCTTCTATATCACAGAAGAAACATTGATGCGCACACATACATCCCCTGTTCAGGCAAGGACGATGGAAAAGCATCAGGGAAAGGGGCCTGTTAAAATCATTTGCCCGGGCAAGGTATATCGCCGTGATAACGATGATGCGACACACTCTCATCAGTTCATGCAGATTGAGGGACTTGTCGTCGATGAGAACGTGAGAATGAGCGATCTTAAAGGTACACTAGAAGTTTTTGCAAAGAAAATGTTTGGCGAAGACCGCGAAATCCGTCTGCGCCCAAGTTTCTTCCCTTTCACTGAGCCATCTGTCGAAATGGATATTTCCTGCAAAATCTGCGGCGGATCCGGCTGCAGTGTATGTAAGGGAACTGGCTGGATTGAGATCCTCGGAGCAGGGATGGTCCATCCGAACGTATTGGAAATGGCCGGCTATGATTCGAAGAAATACACCGGATTTGCATTCGGAATGGGACCTGAGCGTATCGCGATGCTCAAGTATGGAGTAGATGACATCCGTCATTTCTATACAAACGATGTCCGTTTCTTGAAGCAATTTTCAGTTGAAGAATAAGTATTAGGAGGGTAAAACCATGTTGGTATCATATAAATGGCTGCAGGAATATATCGATTTGGAAGGCGTATCTGCTGAAGAGCTCGCTGAAAAAATCACGAAAAGCGGTATCGAAGTAGAAGGCGTTGAAAAATTAAATGAGGGTTTGAAGGGCGTAGTTGTCGGCCATGTGCTTGAATGCGAAAAGCACCCAAATGCAGAAAAACTTAACAAAACACTCGTTGACCTTGGAAACGGTGAGACAGTCCAGATTATCTGCGGCGCGCCAAATGTCGGCAAAGGACAGAAGGTAGCAGTTGCAACAGTTGGTGCAGTTTTACCAGGGAACTTCAAAATTAAAAAGGCAAAGCTTCGCGGTGAGGAATCCCATGGGATGATTTGCTCGCTTCAGGAGCTTGGTATTGAAGGCAAACTTGCGCCGAAAGAGTATGCTGAGGGTATTTACAATTTCACTCCTGACACAGAAATCGGCCAGGACGCGCTAGAAGTCCTTAACAGAGATGACGAAATCCTTGAGCTTGGCTTGACGCCAAACCGTGCTGATGCGATGAGCATGCTTGGTGTTGCATATGAGGTTGGAGCGATTCTTGGCAAGGAGATCAAGCTTCCTAATCCACAGCCTGAAACTTCTTCAGAGCAGGCTAGTGACTATATCAGCGTAAATGTCGAAGCGAAAGAAGATAATCCTCTATACGTTGCGAAAGTAATCAAGAATGTCAAGGTTGGTCCTTCACCGGTCTGGCTGCAAACAAGATTGATGGCTGCAGGCATCCGCCCTCACAATAATGTAGTTGATATCACGAACTTTATCTTATTGGAGTACGGCCAGCCGCTTCACGCATTCGATTACGATAAATTGGGATCAAAAGAAATCCTGGTCCGTCGCGCAAAAGATGGCGAAGTGATCGAAACGCTGGATGATGTTAAACGCACTTTGACACCTGATCACCTAGTTATCACGAACGGATCAGAGCCAGTGGCACTTGCTGGTGTCATGGGCGGAGCGAATTCCGAGGTAGGCAACGATACAACGACTGTCCTGCTTGAGTCCGCTTATTTTACAGGCGGGGCGATCCGCAAGGCTTCGAAGGACCATGGTTTACGAAGCGAAGCAAGCTCACGCTATGAAAAAGGTGTAGATCCAGCGAGAGTGCGCCCAGCGGCAGAACGCGCTGCCCAGCTTTTGATTGAACTGGCTGGAGGAGAAGTACTTGGAGGCAAAGTCGAAGCAGATTCGCTTGATGTGAAGCCAGCTGTTGTTTCAACCACCCTGGGAAAGATCAATAAAGTATTGGGAACAGACCTTGAAATGAAGCAGGTTGAGGATATTTTTGCCCGCCTGAAGTTCGAAACATCTGTTGATAATGACATCATTACAGTAACAGTTCCTACTCGCCGTGGGGATATCACGATTGAAGAGGATTTAGTCGAAGAAGTTGGCCGTCTATATGGATACGACAATCTGCCGACAACCCTTCCTGAAGGTCCATCAACGCCAGGGCATTTATCGGAGTACCAGAAAAAGCGCCGTGTTGTCCGCCGCTACATGGAAGGTGCGGGTCTTTACCAGGCCGTTACGTATTCCCTGACTAGTGCAGAGAAGGCAACCCAATATGCATTGGATAAGCGCGAGCCTGTTGAACTGGCGATGCCAATGAGTGAAGATCGCAGCCTGTTGCGATTGAGCATCGTGCCCCAGCTGCTTGAAGTATTAAAATACAATAATGCCCGCCAGATTGACAGTGTAGCTGTATATGAAACTGGTGCTGTTTTCCTGAAAAACAACAGTGAAGAGCTTCCAGAAGAGCGTGAACATCTTGCTGCAGCCATTACTGGCCTGTGGGAAAGCCATCCATGGCAGGGAGAAAAGAAGTCTGTTGATTTCTTCGTCCTTAAAGGCATCGTTGAAGGCTTATTCGCAAAGCTGGGCCTCGAGCGCCAGTTAGGTTTCGTGAAGGCTGAGCTTGACGGATTGCACCCAGGGCGTACCGCTGAAATTCTGCTTAATGGCAATGCCATCGGTTTCATCGGCCAGGTTCATCCAACTCAGCAGAAAGCACTTGACCTGAAAGAAACGTATGTATTCGAGTTATCCCTAAAAGCATTATTAGAAGCAGAAACAGCGCCGCTTCAGTACACAGCAATCCCGCGCTTCCCGTCCATCACAAGGGATATTGCCCTTGTTGTTGAAAAAGGAACTGCTGCCGGCGATCTGGAGAAGATCATCACTGAAGCTGGTGGATCTTTATTAAAAGAAGTAAATGTTTTCGACCTTTACGAAGGTGAGAAAATGGAAGAAGGCAAGAAATCACTGGCATTCTCCCTGAAATACTTCGATCCGGAAAAAACACTGACAGATGAAGACATTGCAAAAGCACACAATAAGGTACTTGCAGCTCTTGAAGAAAAAGCTGGGGCAGTATTAAGAGGATAAATTTAAAAGGCAGCCCGCGGGCTGCCTTTTTCATATGGTTCAAATCGTTTATATTCTCGCAATCTTCTTCGCTTTTTCCGTATTGGCGAAATGAAGTTTAACGAATTCTGGCAGTACATCTATACCTTTATCGAGGATGAGCCGTGCTGCTGCTTTATCGACAGCTGCGCCAGCACCTTTTGGAATCGTGAAGCCTGCGCGTTTGCTAAGGTTTTCGAAATGGCGGACAAAGGCGTAGCGGGCGATCATCGACGCTGCCGCGACACCTAGATGGATTCCTTCTGCTTTTGTGCTGAACAGCACGTTTTCCCTGATAATCTTTCTTTGACCTTTCAGGTGGGCGTAATAGATCTGCTCTTTTGCAAATTCATCGATCAAAATCGCTTCAGGCTTTTCAGGGGCAATTTTATCAAGCACATGGTTGATTGCCTGGTTATGCAGTAAAGCTTTCATTTTTCCCTGGGACATGCCTTTCATCTGCATCTGGTTGTACTTTTCATTATGCAGAGTCAGCAGGCTGTGGGGCAGAAAGGTGACAAGCTGCCTGGCAATCTCGATGATTTTGTCATCCTTGAGATTTTTTGAATCCTGGACACCAAGTTCCTTTAATACGGGGATATCCTGCCGCCTGACGTAAGCTGCAACAACAGTGATAGGGCCGAAAAAGTCGCCTGTGCCAACCTCGTCCGAACCTATGATGGACATATCGCTGATATTTTTGGGTAAATGGGAACCTGGCACCGGTGCTGCTGTTTTTTTAACAGAAGGCGCCAGAGCCGTTCCCCACCTGGCTGCCTCGGCCTCTCCGTCCTTACCCTGGAACAATACTTTTCCTGATTTATAGGCAGTGATGGCACAGGAAGGTGTTTTTGCGGCAAAGACGCTGCCAGGCGGAAGCTTATCAATTAGATATTTACTATAAAATTCTTTCATCTTTTTGACTTCTTCCGGACTTTTCTGAAGGACACTATTTCCCATTGCTCTACACTCCCTGTTTTACTTTTTCAAAGTTAGACATTTTCTTCCAAAAATCATATAGATCTGACAGGCAAATACTTCCCAGCCTTTTACGTTCATGTTATAGTATAAAATAGGATTCTTATGAATGGGGGCATAAATGTTGTCAGACACAAAAAAAAATCGGTCGACTGTCGATATTTACGGACAGCAGTATACAATAGTCGGCTCAGAAAGCACCAGCCATATCCGGCTCATTGCCTCGATGGTAGACGATAAAATGCGTGAGATCGGCTCAGCGAATCCTTCACTTGATACTAGTAAATTAGCCGTATTAACTGCTGTGAATGCCGTTAATGATTACATAAAAATGAAAGATCGTGTTGAATCGCTCGAAGCGGAAATTAAAAGGTTAAAGGACTGAAAAATGCATGCTTGATCTTGCTGTATTAGCTATTTTGCTTATTGGCTTCATTGTAGGATTGAAAAGGGGGTTCATCCTGCAAACCATCCATTTGGCTGGATTCATCGCTGCCTTCATCGTGGCCTACATATATTATGACCAGTTGGCGCCAAAGCTGACTTTGTGGATTCCATATCCGAACCTTGGCAGCAATTCGACTTTGAATCTGTTATTTGAGAATGCCAATTTAGAAGATGCATATTATCGGGCAATTGCTTTTGCGGCCATCTTCTTCGCTGTGAAAATCCTGCTGCAGATCATCGGTTCGATGCTCGATTTTGTGGCGCACCTTCCAGTACTTAAGCAATTGAACGTCTGGGCAGGCGGTTTCCTTGGTTTTGTTGAAGTATACCTGCTCTTGTTCATCGTGCTGTATATCGCTGCCTTATTGCCAATACAGGCAATACAGGGGCCGCTTAACGATTCAATTTTAGCCGAAAATATCATAAAAAATACCCCAGTATTTTCTCAGCAAATCAAACAACTTTGGATTGAATACATGGCTGCATAACTTCTCTGTTGCGGAGAAGTTTTTTCTTTTACATGGGGATGTTCATATGCCTGGCCATTGTGCGGAAGAAATGATCATACCGAAAACCGCTAAATAACAGGATGTTTTAAAACTTCACCCCGAAATTTTTCATTTGATTTCACAGCAGGGCTTGTTTTCTATAAAATAGAAGACAATGACTGCGTCCGGCATATTCCGGTCGAGAAATTTAAAAGGCAGGTGGACATCATGTCTGTTAATAAAAAAGATATCGTACAATTGCTTGAAACGATTGCTATATATATGGAATTAAAAGGTGAAAACCCATTCAAGGTCTCTGCTTTCCGTAAGGCTGCGGCAGCTCTTGAGGGAGATGAGCGGAGCATGTCCGAGATGGGCGAGCTTACTGAGCTAAAAGGAATCGGAAAGGGCACAGCAGGTGTCATTCAGGAATTCATGGAAACAGGCCAATCAACCGAACTCAAGGAATTACAGGAAGAAGTACCGAGCGGCCTAATCCCGCTTCTTCAGCTGCCAGGAATGGGCGGCAAAAAGATTGCCAAGCTGTATAAAGAATTGGGTGTAGAGAATATCCATGATCTTGAGGAGGCGGCAAAGACAGGGAAAATTCGTGACCTTGCAGGCTTTGGCAAGAAATCAGAAGAAAAGATTTTGGCTGCAATCGAAAACTTTGGCACTAGGCCAGATAGATTGCCGCTAGCCTATATGCTTCCTGTTGCGGAATTAATTGAATCATATCTTCAAAAGATAGAGGATATCGAACAATTTTCAAAAGCTGGCAGCCTGCGCAGGATGAGAGAGACGATCAAGGATCTGGACTTTATCATTGCTTCGAAAAAACCCCTGGCTGTAAAGGATGAACTGGTCAAGCTGCCGAACATCAAAGAGATAATTGCAGCGGGGGATACGAAGGTTTCGGTCACTCTTGGCCTGGATTACGATGTGAACGTTGACTTCCGTCTTGTTGATCCAGAGGAATTTGCAACTGCCCTTCACCATTTCACCGGCTCAAAAGATCACAATGTGAGAATGAGGCAGCTTGCGAAGGAAAAAGGAGAGAAGATCAGCGAATATGGGGTAGAGAATGTAGAAACAGGTGAAATCACCACTTTCAAATCGGAAGAGGACTTTTACCAGTATTTCGGTCTGCCCTTCATTCCGCCTGAGTTAAGGGAAGATGGCTCAGAAGTCGAATTATATAAAGAAGACCTGAAACTCATAACCCTGGATGCCATAAAAGGCGATCTTCATATGCATTCAACATGGAGCGATGGCGGCCATTCAATCGAGGAAATGGCCAGGGATTGTATCGCAAGAGGCTATAAATACATGGCGATTACTGATCATTCCCAGTATTTGAAGGTAGCGAACGGTCTGACGCCGGAACGCCTCAGGAAGCAAATTGAAGAAGTGAAGGAACTGAACAAGAAATTCGATGATTTCACGATTTTGACAGGGATTGAAATGGATATCCTGCCGGATGGTACATTGGATTTTGAAGATGATTTGCTTGCAGACCTTGATTTGGTCATTGCATCGATTCACTCTTCCTTTTCCCAGCCAACCGAAAAAATCATGAACCGTTTGAAGACGGCGCTTGTCAATGCCCATGTTGATATCATTGCTCACCCGACTGGAAGGCTGATCGGAAGGCGTGAGGGATATTCAGTTGATATCGACATGCTGATTCAGCTGGCAAAAGAAACGAATACAGCTCTCGAACTGAACGCAAATCCGAACAGGCTTGACCTGGCATCACAACATTTAAGAAAAGCACAGGAAGAAGGAGTCAAGCTTGTCATCAATACGGATGCCCATAAAGTGGATACACTGGAGCATATGGGAATAGGCGTAACAGCCGCAAGAAAAGGCTGGATCAAGGAATCATCCGTTCTGAATGCACTGGAACTGAATGAACTGCTTGATTTCCTGCATGGCCGAAATCAATAAAGAGACTACTAAACAAGGGATATAAAATGCTCTTAGAGTAATGTCCAGATCCAGCGCCTAGCCCCTCGAGACGCTTGTCTAGCTGCGGCTCCTAACTCCTCGAGACGTTTCGGTCCTGCCAATGAAGTCAAAGAGCGACTTCACTGTCAGGCCCTCCAACGCTTGTCGGAGTTGGGCAGTCGCCTCCGCTTTTCGAATTGTCTAGTGTCGCCTCCTAGTAACTCCGAAACTTCAACTCCGCCGGCAGAAGCAAAAAGCGCTTCTTTGTCGGAGTCTCCAGTTTCTGCGTTTCTGGGCAGTCGGCTATACTTTTCGATTTCGGTCCTGCCAATGAAGTCAAAGAACGACTTCAATGTCAGGCCCTCCAGCGCTTGTCGGGGCTGACCAAGGCGCATACGCTTTTCTAATAACCTTCGCTTGAGAAGAAGGAGGAAATTTTGTGCAGCAGCGAGTTTTGAAAACACTTGAATTTGATAAAATCAGGAACCAACTGATTGAGCATGCCTCATCCTCGTTAGGACGGGAGAAAGCAATTGCTTTGATGCCTTCGGTGGATTACGCAGAAGTATCCCGTTTACAGGAAGAGACGGATGAAGCAGCCAAAGTTCTAAGATTGAAAGGGAATGTACCGTTAGGCGGCATTCATGATATAAGGCCACATGTGAAAAGAGCCCAGATTGGCGGGATGCTAAGTCCTCTGGAACTAGTGCAGGTGGCAAGCACCGTGCACGCAAGCAGGCAAATGAAACGCTTTGTTGAAGATTTGCAGGACGTGACCGAAGTCCCTATTTTATTGAGCTATACCGAGGGAATCATCGTGCTCGCTCATTTGGAAGAATCGATCCGAAATGCAATCGATGAGGGAGGCGAAGTTCTTGACGGAGCGAGTGAAGCACTAAGGTCACTCCGCCAGCAGATGCGTACGCGAGAAGCAAGGGTTCGTGAAAAGCTGGAGAGCATGATCCGTTCATCCAACGCATCCAAAATGCTCTCCGATGCCATCATCACCATCAGGAACGACCGATTTGTCATTCCTGTAAAACAGGAATATCGCGGGCATTACGGCGGGATCATCCATGACCAAAGCTCATCAGGACAGACGCTGTTCATTGAGCCCCAATCTGTCGTCCAGCTGAATAACGAACTTCAAAGCATCCGTGTGAAAGAACAGCAGGAAATCGAAAGAATCCTGGCAGAACTTTCTGACCTTACTGCCGAAAATCATGATGAGCTTCTTGATATTGTCAGCATCATGGGTGAGCTTGACTTCATGTTTGCAAAGGCACGATACGGTAGCAAGATCAAGGGCTCGAAGCCAACCGTCAATGATGAGGGGCGTATCAACCTTTTTCAGGCAAGGCATCCATTGATTTCGATGGACGAAGTAGTCCCTAATAGCGTCACTTTAGGCAGTGATTATACGACGATTGTCATCACTGGTCCGAATACCGGCGGTAAAACCGTGACTTTAAAGACAGTTGGACTTTGTACGCTGATGGCGCAGGCCGGCTTGCAGATTCCCGCTCTCGACGGCTCTGAGGTAGCTGTTTTTGGATCAGTTTATGCCGATATCGGTGACGAACAATCGATCGAGCAAAGTTTGAGTACTTTTTCATCCCATATGGTCAATATCGTGGAAATCCTTGAAAAAGTTGACCACAATAGCCTTGTATTATTCGATGAGCTGGGTGCGGGAACGGATCCTCAGGAAGGAGCCGCCCTTGCAATCTCTATACTGGACGAAGTGTACCAGCGCGGGGCAAGAGTGATCGCGACTACTCACTATCCAGAGTTAAAGGCATATGGCTACAACCGGGAAGGCGTTATCAATGCCAGCGTTGAATTTGACGTGGAAACACTGAGCCCGACCTATAAATTATTGATTGGAGTACCGGGCCGAAGCAATGCCTTCGAAATCTCCAAGAGGCTCGGCTTGAGAGAATCTGTCATCAATACGGCAAGGTCCTATATCAGTGCCGACAGCAATGAAGTTGAAAATATGATTGCTTCCCTTGAATCCAGCCGGAAGCAGGCAGAACGAGAACGTGAAGAGGCACACGAGCTGCTGAAGGATGCCGAAAAGCTGCATAAAGATCTGCAAAAACAGATGGCCGAGTATTATGAGAAGAAAGAGCAACTAGCGGAAAAGGCAAAAGGAAAAGCAGCATCCATTGTGGAAAAAGCGAAGGAAGAAGCGGAAGAAATCATCCGCGACCTTCGTAAGCTGCGGCTTGAAAAAGGAGCGGAAATCAAAGAGCATGAATTGATCGACGCCAAAAGGCGCCTTAGCGAGGCGACTCCTGAGCTAAGCCAGGTGAAGAAAGGCAGCGGCAAAGCGAAACCTGCAAAGCACGAGTTCAAGCCTGGGGACGAGGTCAAGGTTCTGACATTTGACCAGAAAGGCCATCTTGTCGAGCGCGTTAATGCGAAAGAATGGCAGGTCCAGATCGGCATCCTCAAGATGAAGGTGAAAGAGTCTGATATGGAATATATCAATACTCCGAAGCCGGTTGAAACAAAGCCAATCGCAATCGTGAAGGGCAAGGATTTCCACGTTGGCCTTGAGCTAGACCTCAGGGGTGAGCGATATGAAGATGCACTGATGAGAGTGGAGAAATACATCGATGATGCCTTGCTGGCAGGCTATCCGAGGGTCAATATCATCCACGGAAAAGGAACGGGTGCCTTAAGACAGGGAGTCCAGGAATACCTTCGCAACCATCGCTCCGTCAAGAAAATAAGGTTCGGAGATGCAGGAGAAGGCGGAACAGGTGTGACAGTAGTAGAATTTAAGTAGTTTACGCTCTTTGTAGTGTTATTAAGGCTTTGAAAAAATCCTAAATAGATGCAAATTCATGTGTGAACACTTTATAATAGGCATTGGGGTAAATCTTTATCAGGGAGAATGGGTATGGATCATTTTTGGGAAAATGAATTTATAGTGACAGCTGGTTATTACAGTGTATCGATTCTCTGTATCGTTGTATTCCTTGCTGTTTTTGAACTAGTGACCAAATATCGCAATTGGGAAGAAATCAAAAAGGGCAATATTTCCGTCGCGATGGCCACTGGCGGAAAAATCTTTGGTGTAGCTAATATATTCCGGCATTCCATCAATCAGCATGATTCACTGCTCACGATGATCAGCTGGGGAGTATTTGGCTTCATCCTGCTTTTGATTGGATACTTTATCTTTGAATTCCTGACACCAAAGTTCAATATCGATAAAGAAATAGAAAACGACAACCGTGCAGTAGGCCTGATCTCCATGGTCATTTCAATCGGCCTGTCTTATATCATCGGCGCAGGAATTTAACAGGGGGATCTAGAAGAGTGGAAAAACTGGCTAAAATATTGCTGATTCTATGTGGAATATTCCTGTTAGTCGGCATTATCTATATGATGTTTTTTGTATAAAAGATTTAAAGCCGCCTTAATATAATTGGCGGTTTTTTTTTTGCTTTGCTAAAGCTAAATTTCGTTTATACATCCTGTTGATTGGAGTGGAAGGCGCGAAGACTCCTCCGAAAATGCTAACGCATTTCCCTCGTGCGTGGGCAGGTTCGAGGAAGCAGAATCAATGTCCTGCGGGATCAGCTGGACAGGTGAGACCCCGCAGACGCCGAAGGCGGTGAGGAGGCTCACCGCCAGCCCCGCGGAAAGCGAAGCGCCTGGAACGGAAATCAACAGCCTCATTTTTCCTCCAATTAAGTTAAAAACTCTAGAAAAGATAGGTTTTATTTTTCGCATTATAGAAGAAATAGAAAGAAGCAGACCCAGGCGCTTAAATTAGGAGTTTGTCCCTATAATCCTCCAAAAAACTATTCTAATTGTCATAAAAAGACCATTATATTATAATGAGAGATAGAATTTTCAAAAAATTTTAAATAAGGAGGCAACAAGATGGAAGTTGAAAAGCCATGGCTGTCGCAATATCCTCCAGAAATCCCTGCTCATTTGGAACTTAAGGAGGCAACCGTCCAGGACTATTTGAAGCATACTGCTGAAAAATACCCTGAGAAGATTGCAATCCACTTCATGGGCAAAGAACTGACGTATAAGCAAGTCTACAACTATGCGAAAAAGCTGGCTGCTTATTTGCAGGAACTGGGAATCGAAAAAGGGGACAGGGTAGCGATCATGCTCCCGAATACTCCTCAGTCTATCATCAGTTACTATGCAATCCTGATGGCCGGCGGAATTGTCGTCCAAACAAACCCTCTGTATATGGAGAGAGAGCTTGAATACCAGATGAAGGACTCTGGAGCTAAAGCCATCATCACGCTCGACATTTTATTCCCTAGGGTATCAAAGGTCATCGCAAACACGGATTTAGAGAATGTAATTGTAACCGCTATCAAGGACTATCTTCCTTTCCCTAAAAGTCTTGTCTATCCATTCATCCAGAAAAAGCAATATGGAATCATCGTGAACGTGAAGCATGAAGGCCAGAATCATCTTTTTACCGAAATCATGAAAAATCCGGCTGGAAATATCAAAGAATATGAGATGGATTTTGAAGAAGACCTGGCACTTTTGCAATATACCGGAGGAACGACTGGGTTTCCGAAAGGGGTCATGCTGACTCATAAAAACTTGATTGCGAATGCGGCAATGAGCAATGCATGGCTTTACAAATGCAAAGAAGGTGAAGAGACCGTCCTGGCAATCCTGCCTTTCTTCCATGTCTATGGAATGACAGCCGTCCTGATACTATCGGTAATGCAAGGGTCGAAAATGGTCCTATTGCCGAAGTTCGATCCTGAAACCACATTAAAGACAATTCAGAAGCAGAAGCCTACACTGTTTCCGGGGGCACCTACCATCTATATCGGTCTGCTGAATCATCCGGACTTGAAAAAATATGATCTATCGTCAATTGATTCCTGTATTAGCGGTTCAGCTCCACTGCCGGTCGAGGTACAGGAGAAATTTGAACAGATCACTGGAGGAAAGCTTGTTGAAGGATATGGACTAACTGAATCATCCCCAGTCACTCATGCGAATTTCCTTTGGGACAAAAAACGTGTGAAAGGGAGCATTGGCGTACCTTGGCCAGATACCGATTCTGTTGTTCTATCAATGGAAACTGGTGAACCGCTGCCTCCTGGAGAAGTTGGAGAGATAGCAGTCAAAGGTCCGCAGGTAATGAAGGGCTACTGGAACAGGCCGGAAGAAACAGAGCAAGTGCTCAAAGATGGTTGGCTGCTGACTGGCGACCTTGGCTATATGGACGAGGAAGGATATTTCTACATTGTCGACAGGAAGAAGGACATGATCATTGCCGGAGGCTTTAATATTTATCCGCGTGAGATCGAAGAAGTTCTTTATGAGCATCCAGCTGTTCAGGAAGTAGTGGCGGCAGGAATACCGGACCCTTATCGGGGTGAAACGGTAAAAGTATATATCGTTCTCAAGGATGGTGCCCAAGCGACAGAAGAAGAACTGAATGAATATTGCCGAAAACATCTTGCAGCATACAAGGTTCCAAGATTATATGAGTTCAGGACAGAACTTCCAAAGACCGCGGTAGGTAAAATTCTCAGAAGAGCATTGGTAGATGAAGAGAAAGCAAAGAATCAGGAAGACGAGCAGAAGCGAGCTTAATTATAAAAAGCCGGCTCCCAATATCGGCTCTTTCTTTTTGAATAAGAAGGCTTGTCCAAATGAAACACATTTCCTTGACAGAAGTGTGAGTGAATACTATTATAAAAATATGAATGACGATTCATTCAGTAAATAGTATTGCAGACAAAAAATCGTAAACGGGAGTGTGCCGCTGTAGCATTTAATGCTTGTGCTTTTCCTGGAGCGGGAGTGAAAGAAATGAAGAAGAACAGGCCGAAATATATGCAAATAATTGACGCAGCAGTGGTCATTATCGCAGAAAACGGCTACCACCAGGCGCAGGTGTCTAAAATAGCAAAGCAGGCTGGAGTGGCTGATGGGACCATTTATTTGTATTTCAAGAATAAGGAAGACATACTGATTTCTCTGTTCCAGGAGAAAATGGGTTACTTCGTGGGAAGTATTGAAGAAAAAATTGCAGGAAAACAAACAGCGACAGAGAAATTATATATGTTGGTCGAAACACATTTCAAGATTCTATCAGATGACCGGCATCTTGCAATTGTAACCCAGCTGGAGCTAAGGCAGTCGAATAAGGATCTCAGGCACAAAATCAACGAGGTGCTTAAGGGCTACTTAATGCTGATCGACAAAATCATTTTGGAAGGCATAGAGAATGGCGAGTTTTCAAGCTCCCTTGATTTGCGTCTTGCAAGGCAGATGATTTTTGGTACAGTAGATGAAACTGCGACTTCATGGGTAATGAATGAACAGAAATACAGTCTTACTGACCTGGCTAAAGCGGTACACCAGCTGCTGATCAACGGCTGCGGTTACCAGGACACCAAACCGGTCCTTTAATCACGTCTTTTTCGACTTTCCGGCACTTCGAATGCCTGGAAGCGGAAAGGCAGGGTGAAAAGGCATGTTTCGCAGAAAGGAGTGATCCATGATGCGAAACCTGCCTTCATGTAAAAGGAGGGGAAAATGTGGAATATCTTAAATGGTCTGCGGAGGACAGGATCGCAACGATTACGATTGACCGTCCGCCGGCGAATGCCCTTGCATCCGGGCTGCTGAAGGAGCTTTCAGGAGTATTGGATGAAATCGAGGGGAATGAAGGAATCAGGGTAGTCTTAATTCATGGTGAAGGAAGGTTCTTCTCTGCAGGAGCGGATATCAAAGAATTCACCACCATTAAAACCGGAGAAGATTTTGCCAAGCTTGCTGAGTATGGCCAGGACCTTTTCGAGCGCATGGAGCATTATCCAAAGCCGATTATCGCTGCCATCCACGGTGCGGCATTGGGTGGAGGACTGGAGCTTGCAATGGCATGCCATTTCCGCCTGGTAGCTGAAAATGCGAAATTGGGATTGCCAGAGCTGCAGCTTGGATTGATTCCAGGCTTTGCAGGCAGCCAGCGTCTGCCACGATATGTGGGTGTTGCAAGAGCGGCCGAAATGCTGTTTACGAGCGACCCGATCACAGGTGTGGAAGCTGTCCAGTATGGATTGGCCAACCATGCTTACCCAGAGGAGCAGTTGCTTGAAAACGCATACAAGCTTGCTGGGAAAATTGCAAAAAAGAGTCCAGTTTCCCTGGGGGCAGCTATTAAATTATTAAACTATTCCAAGCATGAATCCTTTTACAAAGGAGTTAAGGAAGAAGCCAAGTACTTTGGCGATGTCTTCCTGTCTGAGGACGGCCAGGAGGGAATCCAGGCATTCCTGGAAAAAAGGTCGCCTGATTTTAAAGGCAGATAAGCAAACCTTTTAGCAACAAAATTTTTTTGAAATAAATTTTTCTAATCTTTAGAACAGCTAAAATGTTTGAATACTTAGGAGGGGAACAAATGAATATCTACGTTCTAATGAAAAGGACATTCGATACAGAAGAAAAAATCACGATCGCAAACGGCAAGATCAATGAAGATGGCGCTGAGTTCATCATCAATCCTTATGATGAGTATGCGATTGAGGAAGCAATCCAGGTAAGGGATGCTCACGGCGGCGAAGTTACTGTCGTTTCTGTAGGCAATGAAGAAACAGAGAAGCAGCTGCGAACAGCGTTAGCTATGGGAGCGGACAAAGCAGTATTGATCAATATCGAGGATGACGTTGAAGATGGTGACCAGTTCACAACTGCAAAAATCCTTGCTGAATACCTAAAGGATAAAGAAGCAGACTTGATCCTTGGCGGAAATGTCGCAATCGATGGCGGATCAGGCCAGGTAGGACCGCGTGTTGCTGAACAGCTTGGAATGCCTTATGTAACAACGATCACAAAACTAGAAATCAATGGAACTACTGCTACTATCACCAGAGACGTAGAAGGGGATTCAGAAGTCATTGAGACAAGCCTTCCTGTTCTTGTAACTGCACAACAGGGGCTGAATGAGCCTCGCTATCCATCTCTTCCAGGAATCATGAAAGCAAAGAAAAAGCCGCTTGATGAGCTTGAACTTGATGATCTTGATCTGGATGAGGACGATGTAGAAGCTAAGACAAAGACAATCGAAATTTATCTTCCTCCGCAAAAAGAGGCAGGAAAGGTCCTTCAAGGCGAACTTGCTGACCAGGTTAAGGAACTTGTCAACCTGCTTCACACTGAAGCGAAAGTCGTTTAACACATAAAGGAAGAATAAATACGCAGGAGGTAAATCAAATGGCGAGAAAAGTATTAGTATTGGGAGAAGCACGTGACGGACAACTTAGAAACGTTTCCTTCGAAGCAATCGCAGCTGCAAAAACAGTAGCTGAGGGCGGAGAAGTAGTTGGAGTATTGATCGGAGAGTCTGTAAGTTCATTAGGTAACGATCTATACCAGTATGGTGCTGACAAAGTAGTGGCAGTAGAAGATGCCAAGCTTGCACAATATACACCAGATGGTTTTTCACAAGCATTAATGGCTGTGATTGAACAGGAAAACCCGGAAGGTATCATTTTTGGCCATACATCACTTGGAAAAGACCTTGCACCTAAAATCGCAAGCAAATTGGGTTCCGGCCTGATTTCGGATGCGGTAGCGGTTGAAGAAGCAGGCGGCAACCTTGTTTTCACTCGTCCAATCTATTCTGGTAAAGCTTTTGAAAAGAAGATTGTTACTGATGGACTAGTGTTTGCGACAATCCGTCCAAACAACATCGCTCCATTGGAAAAAGATGCAGGTAAATCCGGAGAGGTTTCAACAGTCTCTGTAGAAATCAAAGACTTGAGAACGATCATTAAAGATGTTGTCCGCAAAGCGACTGAAGGTGTAGATCTTTCAGAAGCAAAAGTTGTCGTAGCAGGCGGCCGCGGTGTGAAGAGCGAAGAAGGCTTCGAGCCGCTGAAGGAACTCGCTGACGTTCTTGGCGGAGCTGTAGGAGCTTCACGTGGTGCATGTGATGCTGACTACTGTGATTATTCTCTGCAAATCGGACAGACGGGTAAAGTCGTAACTCCAGACTTATATATCGCTGCGGGTATCTCAGGAGCAATCCAGCACCTTGCCGGAATGTCCAACTCCAAGGTCATTGTCGCAATCAACAAAGATCCTGAAGCAAATATTTTCAAAGTTGCAGACTACGGTATCGTAGGAGACTTATTCGAAGTCATTCCAATGCTTACTGAAGAATTCAAAAAACTTAAAGTGAATGCATAAAATAACACATGAAAACGGACGTCAACAACGTCCGTTTTTCATTTTTTACAGGAATATTCAATTGCAAAGAGGGTAAATTACAACAAGAGCAGATAAATAGCATCAATTGGTAAACGATGATATACTGACGTTAGTATTCAGATTATTTAGGAGGCATTCAAATGGCTATTACACATGCTACTGACGCAACTTTTGCTAACGAAACAGGATCAGGCCTAGTGCTTGTTGACTTTTGGGCACCTTGGTGCGGCCCATGTAAAATGATCGCTCCTGTACTTGAAGAACTAGATTCAGAAATGGGCGACAAAGTAAAAATCGTAAAGCTTGATGTTGATGACAATCAGCAAACAGCAGCTCAATATGGCATCATGAGCATCCCGACATTGCTTGTCCTTAAAGATGGCCAACCGGTTGATAAAGTAGTCGGTTTCCAGCCTAAAGAAGCACTTGCAGGACGTCTTCAGCAACACATCTAATCCTTCAGAAAAATCCCGCCATTCCTTTGAATGGCGGGATTTTTTTGTTTTTGACACCATTCAATCAAGAAATTCTCCCGTTTGGGACATAATAAATGCGGTGTTCAAAACTTTGTCAAAGTTTTCTCATAAAGATTATTGACAGTGAAAATCATTCTCGATTATAATAACAACTGTCAATGAAAATCATTATCAATTATAATCTAGCATCGTAAAAAACATTTACATTGGGGGACTTCAACAATGAAGAAGAAGCATTTAAAAGCGGTTTTTGCAAGTTTTTTAATGGCGAGTACAGTACTTGCTGCTTGCGGAGGAGACGAATCAGCTGAAAAGCCAGAGGAAAACAAACAAGCAGAAACTGATAAAGAAACAGAAGACAAAAACACAGAAGAAACAAAAGAAGTAAAAATAGAGGATACGGATGCTGCAAAGCAGGCTGCAGCTTATGCTGACATGATGGCAGAGCTTGTGAAGGCAAAGGAAGACCAGGAAGTAAACTGGGACACAGTCCAGGAAAAATATGAAGCAGGTCTTCAAAAAGACGTAGCAGAGCTTGCTCCTGAATTTGATCAAGCCATCCAGGCAGCGCTTGCAGCAGGTAAAAACGGCGAGATGGAGCCAATCATCTCCGTTCAGTTAATTGATAAGACAACACAATCTTATTTCTATCAAAACCAAAAAGCGCTTCAAAAGGAAGCAGCTGCTGCTCTAGCAGAGGATAAAAAGGAAGAGGCGAATCTAGCATTCGTTCAAATCCAGCACTTAGCTGAAAAAGTGTTCATCCCAACTGCTGAGAAACGTGATAATTATTATGAACTCAGCGGAGATTCAAGCCTTGTGGAAAACATCAATTCAGGATTAAGCGCACAGGAGGAAGCCCTTAATTCAGGAAATGCAGAAGACTTCCAGGTATTCCTTCAGGTGACCGATAAATCAATCTACAGAAGCTACTACCTTGCATCAAAATCATACGCTGAGAAGATGGAAGTAGGAGCGAAAGAAGGAAAAGATTCAAAAGAATTGTCCATCATGCAGGCAGAAGCATGGGGCTTTTATCAGGCAATCAAAGGATCTCTTGGCGGTGGAGATGAGGCGGCTGCTGCAGAGCTAGACAAACTCTTCACGCTTAACACGACCGATCCTGCTACAATCAAAGCTGCAGAGACAAACGCGTTATTCGCAAAGGCTATCGCTGGTAAAATCAAAGGCTACTATGAAAAAGCTCCAAATCTTGTTGCTGAGGGCAATGCGGTAGAAGCTAAAGTAGGCGCAATGGAAGGCAATATGTTCCTGAAGATGCTTCAAGGCCAGATGACTGAAAAACTAGGTGAAGAAAAAACTCAGGCAGTTTTTGCAGATGCCGAAGCATGGTATAATGCGATTGCGGAAAATAAGCCGGAAGATGCAAAAGCTAAAAGCGACGCAGTAATTTCAGCAATAAATGGTTTGCTTTAAAAAAATGGGAGCCGCAGCGATGCGGCTCTATTTTTGCTTTCTCCATGAAATACTATGATAAAATGGCTTGAGGAAGAAAGAGGTGTGGTCTTGAAGATATTAATTACAGGCGGAGCAGGTTTCATCGGCAGCCATTTTGCTGTCAAAATGCTCAAGGAGCAGCATGAAATAGCAATCATCGATAACTTGCATCCCTACTATTCTGTCGATAGAAAAAAACAGCATCTAGAGGTCATTAAAGAAGCTGGCGATTTTCAGTTTTATCAAACGAATCTCCTTGATCGTGATGAAACGATCAACATCATCAAAGAAATTTCACCGGAAGCCATTGTGCATCTGGCAGCATTGCCGGGAGTCGCCTATTCAATTCTTCGTCCACTGGAATACATAGATTATGATGTGAAGGCTACTGTTAACGTACTTGAAGGTGCCGGGATGGCTGGGGTGAAGCAGGTCATTTTTGCTTCTTCATCCTCTGTGTATGGAATGATGAAGAATGTACCGTTCAGGGAAGAGATGGCCGCAGGCAAACCTATCTCACCTTACGCAGCTTCAAAATACGCCGCTGAATCCTTTTGCCATGTGTATGGCCATCTTTATGGGATGAATGTTAAGATCCTCAGATTTTTTACGGTATACGGTCCATGGGGAAGGCCGGATATGGCAATCGCCAACTTCATTAAGAAATTGAAAAACAATGAAGAGATTACGATTTTTGGCCAGGGCGGTTCACGTGATTATACATATGTAGGTGACATTGTGAACGGAATGGGCCTTGCTCTGAAAAATTTGAAGCAGAGCGCCATTATCAATATTGGATCAGGCAGGCCAATTTCAATGGACCAGCTTCTGGACGAGCTTAGGGTTTACTATCCTGATATGAAGATCAGAACTGAAAAAAATCGTGCCGGAGACGTGGATAGGACCTGGGCTGATATTTCCCTGGCGCGTGAATTGCTTGATTATGAACCAGAGGTGGACTTTAGCAAAGGAATTGCAGAAACTGTGGCATGGGCAGAGCAACATGAAGACTTCCTTTAAGAAATTGATCTCCATACTGCTGATCATCGCATTTCTGATTATGACGTTTTACTTTCTTGATGCGGGCATGATCATGGGACAAATAAATGCCATTTTAACCAAACCTGGGATCCTGCTGTTCATTTTCACCAGTTATTTCTTCGCTTTTTTTACAAGAGGGGTTGCATGGAAGCTTTATTTGAATAATAGAGTAAAGCTTTCAACCTGCATGTACGGTTTGTTTTACAGCTTATTGCTGAATCACCTCCTCCCTGTCAAAGCGGGAGATTTTGCACGGATAGGGGTCATGAAAGCAAGGGAGCCTGACATTACCGGACAAGAAGCGTTTAATTCTGTGATTGTCCTCCGGGTAATGGATACGGTCATTTTATTCGGAATGGCTTCAGCAGGTTTGGCTTTTCTTAAGCTGCCTGTGAATGGAAAGCTGCTGTTATGGATCGGAGCAATTGGCTTTGTTGTCACAGTCCTTCTTTACTATAGATTCCAAGCTTTCTTTAAGAGGCAATTAATCATCATGAAAAATGCTTTCACAGGCTGGCGTGGAATCTGGATCATTGGATTGACCCTGATAAGCTGGATCCTGGAAGCTGCAGTGATTTATGGTGTCGTACTGAATGGGGGCAGCATCATCAGCTTTGTACAGGCAATTTGGGTAAACAGCATTACCGTTGCCGGGCAGATTTTCCAAATCACCCCCGGAGGGATTGCCAGCTATGAGGCCATTATGGTTTTTGCGTTAGGAGCAAATGGAATGGCTGCAGAGAATGCCTATTCAGCAGCGGTCATCACACATGGGTTGAAATATTTATTTTCTTTCATAGTCGGAGGGATTGCATTGGCAGCTTACCCTGTACCGGCGCATTTATTGAAAAAATGGACTAGAGAAAGGGGCAACGAATCATGAAAAGTGCTTCAAAGTTTGAGAAATTCGCGGCCCGAAGCTGGAATTTGCTAAATGAGGGGAAGCCTTTTACGCCAATTTTCACAGTTGGCACAATGGTATTATTTCATCTTGGGGAGTTTGGGAGTCCTGAAAGTTTGGTGGAGTTTTTACTAGCCTTCCTTACTGTACTTCCACTATTCATTATCTATTTTATTTATGATTTTCCACTTTTTTTGAGAAACTATTTGTGGATACCATTCATCGTTTTTGTGATTATCTGGCCAGGACTCAATGTTCATTTGCTGCTTTTCGCGGCTGGACTGTACTTTTTCTTTACTGTATTTTTCTGGGGAACGCTTTACTATCACTTAAGGATCGGTACGTCATGGCTTAACTTCACAAGATTTTGGAAGCTTGTTCTGAAGAATAGTGACTCCACCAGCGGGAATGCCCAGGAACAGCTCCCGAAGGTATTCCTGCTGCTCTCTATTTGGGAAATGTCGTTCAGAACTCTAACCGCCGATGCAAATGTGCCGTTCTTTGATATTGCAATATTTTACGGCTTTGTTCTTCTTTTTGCCTTTATCCTGCACCGATATTTATTCGACTGGAAGCCAAAGGGATATGAAAGCTATACGAAGGACGTTGGACCTGAAGTGCCAGAAAATGGCCTGTCGGATAAGGTCATTGTCATCGTGATTGATGGAATGCGCAAGGAACGCTTTTATGAAGCAAATACACCGTTTCTCGATCAGTTAAAAGAAAATGGTACTGAGTATTTGAATATGGAAACTGTATACCCTGCTAGGACTGTTGTTTGCTTTAGTTCGATGTTCACTGGAACCTATCCGTTTGAACATGGCATTAAATCGAATATGGTCTACAGGCTGGGAGTTAATACAGAAACAATATTTGACTCGCTTCGCAAGGTGGGCAAAAGAGGGCGGCTCCTTGGCATTGCTCACCTCGTTGATGCGATGGGCAGTGATGTCGAGACCGTGACTGCTGTCATGCATAAGGATAAAGCGGACACAAACATGCTTGCGCGGGCAAGAAAGATCATGGATGAACAGGATCCAGATTTATTTATCGTCCAGATGATCGGTACGGATCAGGTTGGCCACAGCCGCGGCGTTCTTTATGATGATTATATTGAAAAAATCGAAGAGGCTGATGCGCTGATCAAGGAGTTTGTTCAATGGCTGGAAGCAGAAGGGAAGATGGAGAACACGACACTTGTTGTCTGTGCGGACCACGGCCAGGCTGATGGCATCGGCGGTCACGGACACCTGGATGAAGGAGAAAGGTTTGTTCCATTTTTCATGCATGGACCGCATATTGCCAAAGGAAATAAGGTGCAGGAAAAGCACAGCCTGGTTTCACTGGCACCAACGATTTCCTACTTGATGGGTGCACCTTATCCAGCCAGCAGCAGGGGAAAGGTTTTAATGGATGCAATAAAAGCAGAGAAGGATGAGAATGCAAGTGAGTAAAGTTATCGTATTTTTGCCAGCTTTCAACGAAGAAGAATCCATTGCGGAAGTAATTGAAAATATCCCGCGCAGTTTCGCAGGAGCGGACAAAGTGGAGGTTTTGATCATAGATGATGGTTCGACGGACGGTACTGTAGCGGAAGCGAAAAAAGCTGGCGCCGACCATATAATAAGCTTTGAAGAAAACCGCGGCCTGGGCGCCGCGGTCCGTAAAGGGATAGAAGAATGTTACCTCATGGGGGCTGATGTCGGGGTGATGATCGATGCAGATGGAGAGTACCCGGCATGGCAGATTCCTGACATAGTCAAACCCATCCTTAATGGGGAAGCAGATTATACGATGGGTTCCCGATTTATGGGCAGTATAAAAGGGATGAAATTTCACCGCAGGATGGGGAACTATTTTTTCACCTTCCTGCAAACATTCTTGTTGAGGAAGTGGCTGTATGATGGCCAATCCGGGATGAGGGCGTTTTCGCGAAATGTGCTACAGCATGCCGAAATCATCCATGATTACAATTACGCTCAAGTGTTGACGCTGAACCTTGTCAGAAAGGGATTCAGGGTTCTGGAAGTACCAATACAATACAGAGTAAGGACAACTGGGACATCGTTTATCTCATTCAAAAAATATATGACGAATGTCGTGCCCGCCGTGTATCGGGAAATGGCCAGGCCGGTTTCAAAAGTTGCTGGAGAAAAGAAATCTCAACTTAGAAGCAGTGAAAATAGTGACAATAAAGTGACGGTTATCAAATATGATTGACAATCAAAATGATAATCATTATCATTATCATTGTAGGAGGGAAACAGCAGATGAAAAAAGTTATATTTTTTTGTTTTTCATTGATATTAATTCTCATTAACGGCATTCCACAGACTGCCAGTGCTTATTCATATGGTGATCCCAATGAAGAGAAAGTCGCGGAGGTCTATAAGGAAATGCAGTTGAAGCTGGATGAAAACCCTCCAAACTTCTCGGCGGCGAAATCCCTGTTTGAAACGGTTAAAGAAGAAGTTGATATGCACATGGGAACTGAGCCAGGTGAAGTGATCTTGGAAAGTATAAATGAAGAAGATAAAGAAGCAACGATTCAGAATATGGAAAAACTACTTGTATTGAATGTTGCGAGAAGACTTGAAAGCATCGAGAAGAGCTTTGAGGAGTATGATACTTCAAAGAAGCTTCTTGCGAAGGGATATGCTACATATCAAGCGTTATCACCAAAGGTTGAGGCAAATAATCCTGAAGCAGACAAGGAAATAAAAGCCGACTTTGATGCTGCATTAGAAGCACTAGGAAATCCAGGACTCTTTGGAGTCGGGAAGAAGCCCTCTGATATAGAAGTTTTTAAAGAAAAGAAAGAGGCAATCCTGAATTCCTTGCAAGCCGAATTCGATCTTCCCAGCCTGGAAGTAGGCCATTTTACAGAAACAGAAGAACAAGAAGGCACTGGGAAAAAGGACTGGACAGATCGATCGAATATCCGTAACTGGATTCCATTGATCCTGATAGTTGCAGTCATTGGTGCGATTGTTGTTATTGGTATAAAAAGAAGAAGACCATAAATCTAGATGACACCTTGGAGAGGGGAGAATCAGCGATGGAAGTTCAAGCTTTACTGATCACATTTCGTGAAGTATTGGAAGCGCTATTAATCATTGGAATCATCACAACATACTTAAAGAGGACAGGTAATCCCAAGTATACGAAGTATGTATGGCTAGGGGCAGCACTTGCAATCCTTGCAAGCATCGGGGTAGCGATCCTGTTCCAGGTAGTATTCACCGGATTTGCAGCGATGGGCAGTGAGATTTACCTGAAAATAGGGATCATGATTGTGTCGACCGTCCTCTTGACCCAGATGGTATTCTGGATGGCAAGCCACAGTAAAGATCTTAAAGGCAATATGGAAGGCAAAATGAACAAGTTCATTTCTACTGGTAACATTGTCGGCATGGTCATCCATTCATTCCTTGTCGTCTTGCGTGAAGGTATCGAGACTGTATTCTTCTTTGCAGCAATCACTGGAGGTAACATCGGTGCTGCCATGCAGGGATGGGGAGCAATCACGGGAACACTGATTGCGTTCGCCGTTTCATACATGTTCTTCAAAGGAACGATGAAGGTTAAGCTTAAGACCTTCTTCCAGATCACTGGCGCATTCATCATCCTGATTTCTGCCGGGTTGCTTGTTCAGGCGATCTCAATGATGCAGGATGTCAACATCATAGGCAGCGTAATGTACCATGTGTACGATATTACATGGCTATTGCCTGAACACCCGATCGATTATGCACATTATCTGCGTGATACTGGCGTCGCACCGCTTATCTCAGGCGATGTGGGCATATTCCTGAAGGCGCTGTTCGGATACTCATCAATGCCTTCAATTGAAGAAGTCATTGCTTATATCGGATACTTTGCTGCAATCTTCCTGCTGACTTCATCACGCAGCTCTAAGAAAGAAAAGGCTGTTGAAAAGAAGGCTGCTGAGAATAAGAAAGTAGTTTTGAATCCACAAGTTAAATAGACCATTCTATTCGAGGCTTTACGCTCCTCTCTCCGGAAAAGTACAGGGAATATCCTTGTACTTTTTTCATACGTAAAAAAGGTGGAAGTTAGTTGGTGTAAAATGATGAATTCAGAAAAAATGAAAAGAGTGGTCATTCCTGGACTGAGTTCATTGGCGGTCCTTTACATTTTCGTCCTCCAGTTGAACTCACTTAATCCATTTGTCGCCTCATGGGATCAAGTTGACTTTACCCTGGCTTTGGAAAGGTTTGACCTTCGCGCAATGCAGCCGCATTTCCCGGGATATCCCTACTTTATATTGGGCGGAATGCTCCTGAAGTATTTGGTCAACCAGCCAAGTCAGGCTCTGGTTCTTTTCAATGTGTTAGTGTATGCCAGTTCCATCCTGCCTGTGTATTTAATCGGGGCAAGAAGCTTAAGCAGGACAAATGCGATACTTCTTGCGGCTGTCCTGTATACTGCCAGTTATCCTCTGATCATCGTGAACCAGCCAATGTCGGAGGGGGCGGCACTTGCTGCGTTTTGGTGGTACTTCTGGAGTATCACAGCCGCTGAATCCAGACCGGCAGGGAAATGGATGCTGCTTCCCCTGATTTTATTCAGTATCCTTTTGGGGATCAGGCTGAGCTATATTCCAATGGGAATCGGAATCCTTTATCTACTGTATAAAAAATATACAAAACAGGAGATTGCCTTTGGCGGGGTAATCAAATATGTGATCATTGCTGGATTGTTCCAGTTGATCTGGGTCGGCGGCCTGGTTATTTCCGAAGGAGGATTAACCAGCTTCCTGGAGTTGGCTTTTGGATTTACCGGCGGGCATTTCCAGGAATGGGGCGGTACCTCCGCAACAAATGAACTCTCTTTCCTGGCCAGGCTGAAAGCATTCCTGTTTACCAACATATTATGGTGGGGAATCTTTTCACGAACAACTGTTTTGATGGTATTATATATAGTTATCGGCATAGTTCTATTTTTGCCGGCATTAAATAAAAAAGATTATAAGAAAAACAGCGTTCAAAAAGAATACACTGTTCATAAAGAAGATACTTTTCAGAAGAAAAACGCGGATCAGAAGGAAAATACTGTACAGAAGGAAAACATTTTTAAGAGGGAAGAAACCTTTCAGACGAAAGACATCGTTCAAGGGAAAAACACTCTTCTGCTCGGGATGTTACTGCTCCTCGCTTACAGTGTTTGGGCTTTTTTTGCCCAGAATATCGATAAGCCAAGGCATATACTGCCGCTGGCGCTATTGCTGGTGTTTATTGGCCTTATTGTCTTTTTTAAAAAAAGGGCAGAGACATACGCGAGCCTTCTCGTAGTTTTGGTTATCATTGCCCAGGCAATTTTCTCTTCAAGTTATATACAGAATCAGGTCGCAAACGAGCCGGCGGTCTATCAGCTTGCTCATTATCTGGAGGAGCAACCGGGGGATTTCATCCTGTATACATGGGAAGAAACGAGAGTGCTTCAGTATCTCGAAATGCCTTATCTCCATAAACGAATCTATACATACAGGAATTTCCTTCATGACAAGGGGTTATATAAAGGTAAGACAGTTTATCTTACCAACAGTGTTGTAGACGGATTCCGTTCCCAGGGTTATGACCTAAGCGGAGAGCTCGAGAAGGTAAGAACATTCACATCAGATGAAATTTATGACCCAGTCTATCATGAGATTATTTTATATAAATGGACACCGTAACAGGAGGTGAACGGCATGAATGAACAGATCAGGAATAAGCTTGCCCTTCTCCCTGCTCAGCCTGGTTGTTATTTAATGAAGGACAGGCAGGGGACCATCATTTACGTTGGGAAAGCCAAAGTTTTGAAGAACAGGGTGCGCTCTTATTTTACAGGATCGCATGACGGCAAAACGCTACGACTCGTCAACGAAATCGAGGATTTTGAGTATATCGTCACGTCCTCCGATATGGAAGCTTTGCTGCTGGAGATCAATCTAATCAAAAAGCATGACCCGAAATACAATATCATGCTCAAGGATGATAAATCATATCCGTTCATCAAGCTGACTGCTGAACGGCATCCAAAGCTGATCATTACCAGGAAGGTCAAGAAGGACAGCGGCAAATACTTTGGGCCATATCCGAATGTCCAGGCGGCGAACGAGACGAAGAAGCTGCTAGACAGAATTTATCCACTTCGGAAATGCTCGACACTCCCAGACCGCGTCTGCCTCTATTATCATATGGGGCAATGTCTTGCGCCTTGTGTCAAGGACATCAGCAAAGATGAGTATAAGCAGATCACTGATGAGATCACGAAGTTCCTGAATGGCGGCTACAAGGATATCAAGGAAGATTTGACGGCTAAAATGGCTGCCGCTGCTGAAGAGCTGGATTTTGAACGAGCGAAGGAATTTCGGGATAAAATCGCCCATATCGAGGCAACGATGGAAAAGCAAAAGATGACGACGACAGATTTTACAGATAGAGATGTGTTTGGCTATGCTTTCGACAAAGGCTGGATGTGTGTACAGGTCTTTTTCATCCGGCAGGGAAAATTGATTGAACGAGAAGTTTCCATGTTCCCGATCCACAATGAACCTGAAGAAGATATCCTCACATATCTGGGGCAGTTTTATTCGAAAAACGAGCATTTCAAACCGAAGGAAGTTTTGGTGCCTGAGGGCGTGGATCTTGAACTGGCAGAAGGTCTGCTTGAAGTAAAGGTTCTAAAACCGCAGCGCGGAAAGAAGAAGGAGCTTGTCCACCTGGCATCCAAGAATGCAGGGATCGCCCTGAAAGAAAAGTTCTCGCTGATCGAGCGCGATGAGGAACGGACCATCAAGGCTGTTGAAAATCTTGGCCAGCAAATGGGCATTTACACTCCTCATCGGATCGAGTCTTTCGATAACTCCAACATTCAGGGAACAGATCCGGTATCGGCGATGATTGTTTTTATCGACGGTAAGCCGGAAAAAAGAGAATATCGCAAATATAAGATTAAATCGGTCAAGGGCCCGGATGACTATGAATCAATGAGGGAAGTCGTAAGGCGCCGGTATACCCGTGTCTTGAGAGAGGGACTGCCACTGCCGGATTTGATCATCATTGATGGCGGAAAAGGACATATCGAATCCGCACGGGATGTACTTGAAAATGAACTGGGACTTGATATTCCGATCGCCGGACTGGCCAAGGATGACAAGCACAGGACCTCCCAGCTGCTCTATGGCAATCCGCTGCAGGTGATCGAACTGCCGCGTAACAGCCAGGAGTTTTACCTGCTGCAGAGAATCCAGGACGAAGTCCACCGGTTCGCGATTACCTTCCACCGCCAGCTTAGAGGCAAAAGTGCCTTTCAGTCATTACTCGATGATATTCCAGGCATTGGCGAAAAGCGCAAGAAGGCCTTGTTGAAGCATTTCGGCTCGGTGAAAAAAATGAGGGAAGCCTCTGTGGAAGAGTTGAACGCAGCCGGTCTGCCGGCAAATGTCGCAGAGGAACTCTTTCAGAAATTACAGAATTAATGTAGCATTCTATTTTTAGGTATGCTATAATGATAAAAATTTCATATAGCTATCACTTTAGAGCATTAAAGTGAAGATAGAGGTGCGAGCTTCAAGAGTAAAAGTCTGGAGAATTGTAGGATTCAGAGATGGGCTTTGAAAGGGAATGTTCGCCGAAGTGGGAAAATGCCTATCCATTTTCACGCTGGTCCTTCGTTGAACAAACGCTGGATTGTCAAGATTGCCATCTTGGAGTGCTATCTCATGTTGCAGCGTATATACACGTTTATCAAGCAATGGGAGCCACTTCCATTGCTTTTTCTGTTTTTTAGGGCTATTTTTGACAGAATTACATATGCGGCGAAGTCATGGAAACTCTATTAGAGGCAAAATACAGAATGAAGAGGCAGGGGAAACATATGGGATTGATTGTACAAAAATTCGGTGGAACATCGGTTGGCAATGTCGAAAGGATCAGGAACGCGGCAAGCAGGACAGCAGAAGAATTGCAGAATGGCAATAATGTGGTCGTAGTCGTATCAGCAATGGGCAAGACGACAGACCATCTTGTCGATATGGCGAATGATATCTCAAGCGCACCATCAAAAAGAGAGATGGATATGCTGCTGACAACAGGCGAGCAAATTACGATCGCACTATTTTCAATGGCATTGGCGCAGAATGGCATCGAGGCCGTTTCCTATACAGGCTGGCAGGCTGGAATCAAAACAGAAGCTGTCCACGGCAACGCCAGGATTGTCGATATCGAAACGGACAGGATTGCCAGGGATTTAGAGGCTGGCAAGGTAGTCATTGTCGCAGGATTCCAGGGTGTTACGGATGACGGTGAGATTACGACACTTGGCCGCGGCGGCTCAGATACAACGGCAGTTGCTTTAGCGGCGGCACTGAAAGCTGATAAATGCGATATCTACACAGATGTGACCGGTGTGTTCACGACTGATCCACGATATGTGAAAAGCGCAAGGAAGCTGCTGAGCGTTTCCTATGATGAAATGCTAGAGTTGGCCAATCTCGGGGCAGGCGTGCTCCATCCGCGTGCGGTGGAATTCGCGAAAAACTATGGATTGCCACTTGAAGTAAGATCCAGCATGGAAAAAGAAAGAGGCACGATCATCGAGGAGGAGAATGAAATGGAACAGAATCTAATCGTACGCGGAGTAGCGTTTGAAGACCAAATCACGAGAGTATCAGTCCTTGGAGTCAGCACTTCACTTAAAGGACTTTCAACCATATTCACAACACTTGCACAGAACCACATCAATGTCGACATCATCGTCCAAAGCCGTACAGAAGCAGGGTTAGCCAATATTTCGTTCTCCATTAAGAGCAATGACCTATCAGAGGCGCTTGACGTATTGGAACGCAATAAAGAAACATTGAACTACCAGGCGGTCGAATCCGAAACAGGCCTCGCAAAAGTGTCAATCGTCGGTTCAGGCATGGTCTCCAACCCTGGCGTGGCCGCAAAAATGTTCGAAGTCCTAGAAGGAAACGGCATCCAGGTGAAAATGGTAAGCACATCCGAAATCAAGGTTTCAACTGTTGTCGACGAAAAACAAATGGTAAACGCAGTAGAATCACTGCACGAAGCATTTGAGCTATACTCAGAAGCAGTTAAGACGAATTAATAGAGGAATGGTAAAAGCTTTCCTGGTGTACCGGGAAGGCTTTCTATCGTTAGGTGAATGTGATGAGTTTCGGTAAGAAGAAAGAGGAACATGTGCCCGAAGTTCGGTGAATGCGAGGATTTCGGTAAGAAGAAAGAGGAACATGTGCCCGAAATCGGAGAGAGTGAACGATTTCGGCGCTTGCCAAGCAGTAAAAGGGTTTTAAGCATAGTAAAAAGACACAGCCAATATTTGACTGTGTCCTGTCACCTAAAATCCCGGAGTAGGTGAATCAAAACTCGCATACAGGATCACTCTTATCCCATTTGATCGTGAACATAATTTTCGCTGATTTTTTATTGGGGTGTTCGAAGGCTTCGGTTGTTACTTTTTTCTGGTGTTCCATTTGCTGGGCTATGAAACCTGCTTCTAGCTGGAATGTGGTGTTTGGGTTGTTTTTCAGTCGGGAGGAAATGAGCTCGCTGCTAAGTTCAAGCACCATTTCTCTTCGGGATTCTTCTTTGATGGATAGTGTGCCCCAGCCTGCATCCCGGAAAAAGCGGATGGTTTCGTCTAGGGTTGATAATGGATATTTTCGGGCGAGGCGTTTTCCAGCCCAATAAAGGATTTCTGCTGTGTCTTTGCCAAGCAATTCCGGCAGGAGGACTTCCCTGATCAATTCATATCCAAACGCAGGGACAGCCAGTGGATCGCTCTCGGTTTTTTGTTCAGAAGTAGTTATTTCACTCATGTTCTCCCCTCTTTCTATCACTCTATTATAAACAATTTGCCGCGAAAACATTAAATTAAAAAGTTGTTAAATTTTGCATGGCATAAGAAATTCTATAAATTTTTTCCATGTTTATACCATACCCGAAACTGAGTTATTCAAAATTATTGAATCGGGAAATTTTTAATCAGTCGGTTCCTATAGGCAATAGTATTATTTTAATATACTCTTTCCTGTGTTGGAATAATTAGAAAGAGGGATTTTTACAATATCAATATATTTTAAAAATTTTATTTATATAAGCATTTTTATGTATCCGTTTTCTTGACGCTCTATTATGATGGGAGTAAAATGAACATGTCACATAATTGTAAGAAATGCTTATTTTTTTGATGTTGGGTTGAATCAATCTGTTAGATTAGTAGGGATGGGGAGAAAAACCTTAACATCACGGCCAAATTTCAGGGGGGTATACTTATGGCAGGTAGACAAGAGTTTTATTGGCGGAGGCTGCATTCTTTACTGGGTGTCATTCCAGTGGGTCTTTTCCTCATGCAGCACCTTGTAGTCAACCATTTCGCTACAGGGGGAGAAGAATCATTCAATAGCGCAGCACATTTTATGGAGCAGTTGCCTTTCAGGTATTTTCTAGAAGTCTTCATTATCTTCTTACCATTATTATTCCATGCAATTTACGGTCTTTATATTGCTTTTACGGCTAAGAACAATATAGGCCAATATAGCTATTTCAGAAACTGGATGTTCATGCTTCAGCGTGTGTCTGGTGTTATCACATTGATTTTCGTAGCTTGGCATGTATGGGAAACACGTATTGCCGCAGCATTTGGTGCAGAAGTTAACTTCCAGATGATGGAGACAATCCTTTCATCTCCATTCATGCTATGGTTCTATTTAATTGGTGTCATCTCTACAACTTTCCACTTTGCGAACGGATTATGGTCATTCTTCGTTAGCTGGGGAATCACTGTAACACCGCGTTCACAAGTTATTTCTACTTACGTCACGATCGGAGTTTTCATTGCGCTTTCCATCGTAGGTGTCCGCGCAATCCTGGCATTTGTATAAGCCGTTTTCAGGGGCTGCAGTCCGAAGCCTATGCTGGAAAAAGAGTTACTATTGAACGGATATGAAAGACAGACATGGATTTAAGGGAGTGAGTCACGATGAGTAAAGGTAAGGTGATCGTAGTCGGCGGCGGTTTGGCTGGCTTAATGGCTACAATTAAAGTTGCAGAAACAGGAACTCCTGTTGAACTGTTTTCTCTTGTGCCGGTAAAACGTTCCCACTCTGTATGTGCACAGGGCGGAATCAATGGTGCAGTAAATACAAAAGGTGAAGGTGACTCTCCATGGGAGCACTTTGACGATACAGTATACGGCGGGGACTTCCTTGCGAACCAGCCGCCAGTTAAGGCGATGGCTGAAGCAGCGCCTGGAATCATCCACCTTCTTGACCGTATGGGTGTCATGTTCAACCGTACGCCGGAAGGTTTGCTTGATTTCCGCCGCTTTGGAGGCACACAGCACCACCGTACAGCATTTGCTGGTGCGACAACTGGACAACAGCTTCTATACGCTTTGGATGAGCAGGTTCGCCGCCATGAAGTGGCTGGTTTGGTCACGAAGTACGAAGGCTGGGAATTCCTTGGAATAGTTAAGGATGAGGAAGGCGTGTGCCGCGGAGTCGTAGCACAGAACCTGACTTCTATGGAAATCAAATCATTTGCTGCTGATGCTGTCATCATGGCAACTGGCGGCCCTGGTATCATTTTCGGTAAAACAACGAACTCTGTTATCAATACGGGTTCGGCTGCTGCGATCGTTTACCAGCAGGGCGGATACTATGCAAATGGTGAATTCATCCAGATCCACCCTACAGCAATCCCCGGGGATGACAAACTCCGCCTGATGAGTGAATCTGCCCGCGGTGAAGGTGGACGAGTATGGACGTATAAAGATGGTAAGCCATGGTACTTCCTTGAAGAGAAGTATCCTGCTTATGGAAACCTTGTACCGCGTGATATCGCTACACGCGAAATCTTCGACGTGTGCGTTAGCCAGAAGCTAGGCATCAACGGTGAGAACATGGTTTATCTTGATCTATCACATAAGGATCCTAAAGAGCTTGATATCAAGCTTGGCGGTATCATTGAAATCTATGAGAAATTCATGGGCGATGACCCAAGAAAAGTTCCTATGAAAATATTCCCTGCAGTTCACTATTCTATGGGTGGACTATGGGTTGACTATGATCAAATGACAAATATTCCTGGCTTGTTTGCTGCAGGTGAGGTTGATTATTCACAGCACGGTGCGAACCGTCTTGGAGCCAACTCATTATTGTCAGCAATCTATGGAGGAATGGTAGCAGGTCCAAATGCAATCCGTTACATCAACGGCCTTGAGAAGAGCTCTGACGCTGTTTCTTCTGCTCTATTCGATGACGCTGTCAAGATGGAACAGGAGAAATGGAACAATGTCATGTCACTTGATGGCACTGAAAATGCATATGTCCTTCACAAAGAGCTTGGCGAGTGGATGACGGACAATGTAACTGTTGTTCGCTACAATGACAGACTTCTGAAAACAGACGAGAAGATTGTCGAGTTGATGGAGCGCTATAAGAATATCAATATCAACGATACTGCAAAATGGAGCAACCAGGGTGCTGTATTCACACGCCAGCTTCAAAACATGCTTCAACTTGCACGTGTTATCACAATTGGTGCTTATAACCGTAACGAAAGCCGTGGGGCTCACTATAAACCGGAATTCCCTGATCGTAATGATGAGGATTTCTTGAAAACTACGATGGCGAAGTTTGTTGACGCAAACTCTGCTCCAGCATTCCATTATGAAGAAGTAGATACTTCATTAATCAAACCGCGTAAGCGCGATTACTCTAAGAAGAAGGGGGAGTAATAAGGCATGTCAGAGAATAAAACTGTTACTTTTGTAATCAGCCGTCAGGATACTCCTGATTCCGCCCCTTATGAAGAAACGTTTGTATTAGATTATCGTCCAAATATGAACGTCATTTCGGCACTGATGGAAATCCGACGTAATCCTGTTAACTCAAAAGGTGAAGCAACGACTCCTATCGCCTGGGATATGAACTGTCTTGAAGAGGTTTGTGGTGCATGTTCAATGGTCATCAATGGCCGCCCGCGCCAGTCATGCTCTGCGCTAGTTGATCAGCTTGAGCAGCCGATCAGGCTTGAGCCTATGAGAACATTCCCGGTTGTCCGTGACCTTCAGGTTGACCGCAGCCGTATGTTCGATTCATTGAAGCGTGTTAAAGCATGGGTACCAATCGATGGCACTTACGATCTTGGACCTGGACCTCGTATGCCAGAGAAAAAGCGCCAGTGGGCTTATGAACTTTCCAAGTGTATGACTTGCGGTGTCTGCTTGGAGGCTTGTCCTAACGTAAACGACAAGTCCGATTTCATTGGGCCGCAGCCATTATCACAGGTACGTCTTTTCAACGCCCACCCAACAGGTGCTTTGAATAAAGGCGAGCGACTTGAAACAATCATGGGAGACGGCGGACTTGCGAACTGTGGAAACTCACAGAACTGTGTCCAGTCTTGTCCTAAAGGCATTCCATTGACTACATCAATCGCAGCTTTGAACCGCGATACAACATTGCAGGCATTCAAAAACTTCTTCGGAAGCGATCAAGTATAAAAACGAACCTCCTTTCACTGGAAAGGAGGTTTTTCCTTTTAGCTAAAATAGTGCTTTTTCCAGTCTGGTTCTCTTGATATACTTTTCTTAAAAGCCATAAATAGGAGCGGTATATGAAATTTACAAAGATATTGGCAATTGTGATTGTCATTAGTGGAGTGATTGTCCTTGGGATTGGATTATTTCAGTTGTGGGACATCAGACAGCAGGAGAAGATTTCCCTTGCAGCGGCGAAAGAATTGGTTAAGGAAGATAAGCCAAAAGCTTCAAAAGAAGAATTCAAGCCTGAAACCGGAGAGGCTTCCGGATTGCTGTTGATTCCAAAAATAGAAGCTGAATTGGCTATAGTGGAGGGAACGGATGCTGACGACCTCGAGAAGGGGGTTGGCCATTATAAAGGCTCCTTCTACCCTGAAGAAAATGGGCAAATTGTTCTCTCAGGCCACCGTGATACAGTATTCCGAAAAGCAGGTGACCTGGAATTGGGAGATCACCTGACAATGAAAATGCCTTATGGCGATTATACATATGAAATTACTGGCACAAAAATCGTCAGCGCAGATGATACCAGTATCATTACGCTCCAAAACGACGAAGAAGAGCTCGTTTTAACCACCTGCTATCCATTCAGCTATGTTGGCGATGCTCCCGACCGATACATTATTTATGCCAAGAGGACATCTGATAACGATTAAAGCTAAAATATATTATAGAAAGTTAAATGGTAAGCCGGGGCCAATAGTCCTGGCTTATTTTCTTTTTCTCTAGTAAATAAGTTTGCCTCTTAGGAAAACGTTTACAGACTATAGATTCATTTTTCAGTTTTTAACAAAAAACTTACATTCACTTTATGAAAAGGCGGATTTAACCATGTTATATTTCTCTTGACGGAAGACAATAAATTCCGACAAAAACGGAGGAGGAATAAATGTGGGAAATCTTAAGCGTAAAACTTTTTCCTGGCTGGCAGCAGTTATTTTACTAGTAAGCTATGCTATACCTTTTTCTGGTGGTCAAGCATCCGCTGAAACCGTTATGACCGTCCAGCAGGCAATTGAGAATAATAGTGGAACTGGTACAGTAGAAGGATACATAGTAGGACATACAATAAGCACCAATTCATATGACCATGAAGCACCATTTGGAAATGATTATAACTTTGCGCTGGCAGATAATCCTGAAGAAACAGACCCTTCAAAGATCCTGCCAGTCCAACTTAGTTCCTCTTTTAGGGGTACATTCGGTTTAGGGACTAATCCGGATATCCTTGGAAAAAAAGTACAGGTTACAGGCTCATTGGAAGCGTATTTCACTGTTCCGGGTCTTAAGTCACCTTCAGCGATCCAGTTTTCTGACGGCAGCGGAGGGGAGCCAGGTGAACCTGGCGAACCAGAGCCACCGGCAGTAACTGGCCTGAAAATCCATGATATCCAGGGTGAAGGCCATGTTTCTCCATACAAGGATCAGCAGGTAGCTCAAGTTGCGGGTATTGTAACAAAGGTGGAAGGTAACAGCGCTTTCTTCATGCAGGATCCTGAAGAGGATGGCAATCCCAATACATCTGAAGCTATCTATGTATATAAAAAGAATCATGGTCTTACTGAAGGTGATCAAGTTGAAATTGATGGCCTTGTAAAGGAATGGGTACTTGATGGTTACAGTGAAAAGCTGCAAACCGACCTTGCCATGACTGAAATCAATGCTACTGAAGTGACAAAGATTGCTACAGGCGTCGAGCTTCCAGCGCCGGTTGTCATTGGTGAAGATCGTATCCCGCCAACGCAGGTAATTGATAACGATCAATTTAGCGTCTTCGATCCATCAGAGGATGGCATTGATTTTTATGAAAGCCTAGAAGGAATGAGAATCGGAGTAGAAAGCCCACAGGTAATTGGCCCTCAAAAGTATGGTGAAGTACCGGTCATCGCCAATAAGGTCGAAGGCAAAGTTTACAGCCCACAAGGCGGTATCCTGCTAACTGAAGAAAGTTCTAATCCTGAAAGAATGTTCCTGCTGATCGATCGTGATTTTATAGCGAAAGCAGGCGACCAATTTAACGGCCTGGTCACTGGTGTTGTGAGCTATGGTTTCTCTAATTTTAAAATCCTCGTTGACCAGGAAACTCTTCCTGAATTAATTGAAAGTGAATTGGTTGAAGACTATGCCACTTTTGATCAAAAAGAGAATAAACTGACCATTGCCAGCTATAATATTGAGAACTTTTCTGCGGAAACTGATCAATCAAAGACTGCTAGAATTGCAGAATCAATGATCAATAATCTAAAGACTCCAGATATCATAGGTTTGGTAGAGGTGCAGGATAATGATGGCCAGACTGGCAGCGGTTCTGCAGATGCATCACAAAGCTACCAGGCTTTAATCGATGAAATTGTTGCACAAGGCGGGCCAGCATACAACTGGACTGATATTGCTCCTGAGTACAATCAGGATGGTGGTGCTCCTGGTGGCAATATCCGCGTTGGTTACCTATATAACCCTGAACGAGTTCAACTAAAAGAAGCTCCGAAAGGAACAGCTACAGAAGCTGTTGCCTATGAAAATGGCGATCTTACCTTGAATCCAGGAAGAATTGATCCACAGAATCCTATTTTTGAAGATACTAGAAAGCCATTGGCAGCAGAGTTTGTATTCAAAGGACAGGAAGTAATTGTGATTGCGAATCATTTTAACTCAAAGGGCGGAGATGATCCTTTATTCGGGGTTACCCAGCCACCAGTATTAGATAGCGAAGTCCAAAGAATCGAGATTGCAAAATTGCTCAATGAATTCATTGCAGGCATACATGCGGAAGATCCAAAAGCAAATGTTGTTGTTCTAGGTGATTTGAATGACTTCGAATTTTCCAAGCCAATTGAGGTTCTCGAGAACGGTCAATTGACTAATATGATCGAGACTTTGCCAGAAGGCGAGAGGTTCACTTATAACTATCAAGGGAATTCACAGGTATTGGATCATATCCTTGTCTCTAACCATCTTGCTGATCAAGCAGAGGCTGATATTATCAATATCAACTCCTTATATATGGAAGAGCATGGAAGAGCAAGTGATCATGATCCTGTTATGGTGCAACTTCATTTGAATAATGGGCAAAGGCAGTGTCCGGATTCAAGTGGCAACAAAGGATCAGTAAAGCAGAATGAAGATAACGGAAGGCATTTAGGGCACGAGAAAAATGCTAAAGCCTGTGGTTATGACAAGGCTAGCTGACCTATCAGAAGGATTGGTAATTCCAATCCTTCTTTTTTATTTCCAAAACGACTAAATAAATTTATAATAGAGAAAAGAATGAATGTTCATTCATTTTACGGGAGGTTTCAGCATGAAAAAGATGGATTACATTAATGAGATTGTAAGCTGGGAACAGGAGTTTGAATTTTTTTATCCGGTGAAGGTTCGGTTTTCTGAAACCGATATGTTCGGGCACTTAAATAACACTGTACCGTTTACATATTTTGAACAGGCGAGGATTGAATACTTCAAAAGCCAGGGATTCATGCAGGATTGGGTTAAACCAGAGAATGAGACGATTCCGGTCGTTGCCGATCTGCAATGTGATTATTTGAGCCAGATTTTCTTTGATGAAGATCTTAGAATATTTGTGAAAGCCAACTCAATTGGAAATTCCTCAGTAGACCTGCACTATATGGTCAAAAAAGCCGATGGTTCGATCTGTCTGACTGGCAGGGGGACAATCGTACAGATTTCCAAAAGGACAGGAAAGGGAGTATCCTGGACAGAGGAAATGAGGCACTTATTTTCAGAAAGCAAAAAATCAGTTTTTAAATAAGATTTACGTCTAAAAAAAATTGGCATGAAGTCCCTTAAATGTTGTCACTACACCTCTTTCCTTCACATATGATATTTTGACTAAATTTATACCCACCCCGCAGTTCACAGCTGGCGAAGGCAAGGAGGGTTACAATACTTGAAGGAAAATGAATATACTCACAAGCCATTACTCACTAAACGCGAAAGAGAAGTTTTCGAACTGTTAGTACAAGACAAAACAACAAAAGAGATCGCTAGTGAATTATTTATCAGCGAAAAAACGGTTCGGAACCATATTTCAAACGCCATGCAAAAGCTTGGTGTAAAGGGGCGTTCCCAAGCTGTTGTAGAGCTCCTGCGTATGGGAGAGCTAGAACTTTAATCATGACCGGCCGACCCGAATGGGGGGGGCCGGTTAAGATGTTTAAAGGGGTGAAAACTGGCTGGAACTTAATTCTGTCTTGAAATTTGCTCGAAAAAAGTAGAAAATAAGGGCAATAGATAAAATCTTCTCAGCTTGGAAACAAGTTTTATGATAAAGGAAAAAGAATTCTTAGGAGTTGTTACGGATGAAACTTGAAGGGGTAGAAAAAAATCAGGGGCTGGAGACAGTAGCTGATATCGAAAAGGATTTACGGTACATATCAGGCATCATTAAGCAAAAGGGACGCGAGCTCCTCAGCAATTACACAATCACTCCCCCCCAGTTCATTGCACTGCAATGGCTATTTGAGGACGGGGATATGACAATCGGGGAACTGTCCAATAAAATGTTCCTTGCCTGCAGTACAACCACGGATCTGGTAGACAGGATGGAGAAGAATGAACTTGTCGTCAGGGTGAAGGATCCCAATGACAGGCGTGTAGTCCGTATCCATCTTCTGGACGAGGGTGAAAGGATCATCGATGAAGTGATCAAGAAACGACAGTTATACCTTCAAGAAGTATTGAAGGACTTTTCAGGTAAAGAAATATTGTCCCTTAAAGAAGGCTTAGCGAAATTACATCAAGAAATGCGAGAAGAATGAGGCGAGTTTTTTGAATCGACCAATCGGAATCATTGATTCAGGAGTAGGTGGGTTAACGGTTGCCAAGGAAGTGATGAGACAGCTTCCGTATGAACAGATTATCTATGTCGGTGATACAGCACGCTGTCCATACGGACCACGTCCGGTTGAGGAAGTAAAGAGATTCACCTGGCAAATGACCCGGTTCCTGCTTGAAAAGAATATTAAAATGCTTGTCATTGCATGCAATACGGCGACTGCAGTCGTCCTTGACGAAATAAGGAATGAACTCTCGATTCCAGTGTTAGGTGTCATTCAGCCTGGTGCGAGGACAGCGATCAAGGTAACAGAGAATTATAAAATTGGTATTATCGGAACTGAAGGCACGGTGAAAAGCCGTGCGTATGAACATGCATTGAAATCAATCAATCGCCGGACTGCAATTGAAGCACTTGCTTGCCCTAAATTCGTGCCGCTTGTTGAAAGTGGAGAATACGATGGCCGTGTTGCAAAGAAAGTGGTAACCGAAACGCTTCAGCCATTGCAGGGTCAGGGGCTGGATACATTGATCCTGGGCTGCACCCACTATCCTTTGCTCGAGCCGCTCATTAAAGAAGTGATGGGGCCTGAAGTCAAGGTGATCAGTTCGGGCGAGGAAACAGCGCGTGAAGTGAGCACCATTCTCGGCCATAACGATATGTTTGCCGACAGGGAAGAACTTCCGGAGCACTATTATTACATGACAGGTTCAAGGACGATTTTCTCATCCATAGCATCACAGTGGCTCGAGAGGCCGATTGAACATGTCGAAAAAATTAGATTGAGTTAACAAGGCTTCCGGAGACGGAGGTCTTTTTTTAAATTTCTTGGCTTGTTATCATTCAAAGTTGATTTTCGTGTGGGTATGAGAGTTCATAAACGGAGGATTTCCGGCTATTGTGTATAGTGGACGCTTTTGCAGCAGAAATAAGCGGAGAATTTCCAGTTAACTGCACTAACTAAGACGAATATTCACCGATTTGGATTAAATAAACGGAAAACCTCCCTTTATTTTTAAGGAAATAAGGGTATTTCCCAATTTAAGCGGAATTTATCCGTTTACTTTTCGAACACTGTGAGATCAACATTCGGTTATAACAGAGCTGTTTTCTTTATAATCAATTTTAATTACTAAAATCTTCTTAAAGGCGGTCTAAAATATCCAGAGGCTCGTATACATATTAGTACAAACTGTCTTTGGAGGGATTTATATGTCAAAAAATAAAAAGGCTGTGGTCGTTACAGCTGCTACACTGGCAACTACGGTATTCCTATCTGGCTGTGGACTGTTCGGGGGCGAGGAAAAGAAGAAAATTGATCCTCCTCAGGATGTCACGTTCATGGAAGAGGGAGAGGCGCTTGATGAAAATGTTACTACAGAAACAGCTGAGGATGGAAAAGAAGCGGTTGAAACATCCATTCAGACAGAATTGTATTTGATCGATAAAAATGGCTATGTCGTCTCACAGACAATGGAACTTCCGAAAAAAGAGGGAGTCGCCCAGCAGGCTCTGGAATACCTAGTTGCGAATGGACCTGTCGAACAAATGCTTCCAAATGGCTTCAGGGCCGTCCTTCCAGCTGACACACAAATGACAGTGAACATCAAGGACGGAACAGCGACAGTTGATTTTTCAAAGGAATTTGCATCCTATAAAAAAGAGGATGAAAAGAAGATTCTTCAGGCAGTAACTTGGACGCTCACACAATTCGATACAATCGATGAAGTGAAGCTTCAGATGAATGGCACCCCTCTTGAAGCAATGCCTGTAGGCGGCACTCCGATTGGAGGAGAGCTGAGCCGTGCGGATGGCATCAATGTGGACAATTCCGATGTCGTTGATATCACAAATACGAAAGCAGTCACGGTCTATTATGTTGGCGGCGAAGAAGGCGCGTATTATTATGTGCCAGTAACGAAGCGCGTCAGCAATGCTGTTAAGGATAATATCACCGCAATCGTCAATGAGCTTGTTGAAGGGCCGGCATATGCATCCAATCTTCTGTCAGACTTCCAGTCAGGCGTGAAGCTGCTTGACGCACCTAAGGTTGAGGATGGCAAGGTGACATTGAACTTCAATGAATCCATTTATGGCAGCTTTGAAGAAAAAATGGTCTCGGAACACCTGCTGAATTCGCTTGTGCTTTCACTTACTGAACAAACAGGTGTAGAGAGTGTAGCCCTTACGGTGAACGGCAAGGCTGACGTCCTTACAGAATCGGGAGAAAAACTCGCTGAGCCGGTTACAAGGCCTGAAAAAGTAAACACAGGTAGTTTTTAATAGCCGGATTTTGATATACTAATTAAAGACATCCAAAGAGGCAGGCGTATTTCCTGCCTCTTATTTATATTGTGGTTCAAAGGCAGGCTGCCTGCCTTTTATCATGCTAAGGAGGACACTTATAATGCGATTTGATGGGCGTGAACCATTGCAATTAAGACCAATACATATTGAAACGGATTATCTGAAACATCCAGAAGGATCAGTACTAATTTCTGTGGGAGATACGAAAGTGATTTGTACTGCGAGCATAGAGGACCGTGTTCCACATTTCATGCGCGGCGAGGGTAAAGGATGGATTACGGCGGAATACTCGATGCTCCCGCGTGCTACAGAACAGAGGAACATTCGTGAGGCGGCAAAAGGCAAGATTTCCGGAAGAACGATGGAAATCCAGCGTTTGATTGGAAGGGCGCTGCGCGCAGTCGTAAATCTTGAGGCGATTGGCGAGCGTACTGTTTGGATCGATTGTGATGTCATCCAGGCAGACGGGGGCACTCGTACTGCTTCCATTACAGGAGCTTTTGTTGCGATGGCTATGGCTCTTGAGAAGCTGAGCAAGCAAAAGAGGCTTTCTGGATATCCTGTGACAGACTTCCTAGCTGCCACAAGTGTTGGCGTTTTGGAGAACGGAGAGGCTGTGGTAGATTTGAATTATGTCGAGGATTCTGCTGCCCATGTCGATATGAATGTTGTCATGACCGGCAATGGAGAATTCGTTGAGCTGCAGGGTACTGGGGAAGAAGCGACTTTTTCATACAGCCAGCTGCAGGATCTTTTAAAGGCTGCACAAGATGGTATCTCAGAACTTTTCGAAAAACAAAAGGAAGCTCTGGGAGAAGAATTGACTGCCAAAATTGAGGGCGGAAAACGGAGATAGGAGAGATCTCAAAATGGAATCAGTCATAATTGCAACAAAAAATAGCGGAAAAGCTAAGGAGTTCGAGAAACTTTTTTTGCCAAAAGGCTTTGCCGTGAAAACTTTGCTCGATTATCCAGAGCTTGAAGATGTGGAAGAAACAGGTTCAACTTTTGAGGAGAACGCCATCTTAAAAGCTGAGACGATTGCTAATACCCTTGGTGTGAGAGTGATCGCGGATGACTCCGGGCTTGAAATTGATGCATTAGATGGCCGGCCGGGTGTGTATTCGGCACGATACGCAGGTCCTGAAAAAAATGATGAAAACAATATCGACAAAGTTCTCGATGAACTTCAGGGTGTCCCGGAAAGCGAGCGAACTGCAAGATTCTGCTGTGCTCTCGCGATGGCAGAGCCTGGCAAGGAGACATTGACTGTATTCGGGACGTGTGAAGGAAGGATCCTTGAGGAGAGACGCGGTTCCAATGGTTTTGGCTATGATCCCATTTTCTTAGTAGAAACGAAAGGGAAATCGATGGCTGAATTGGCTTCAGACGAAAAAAATAAGATCAGCCACCGGGCCAATGCGATCAGGAAGCTGGATGAGCTCCTTAAAGAGCGTGAGGAACGCCATGAGTAGGGTGCTGATTGTCAGTGACAGCCACGGCTCAACTGAGGTGCTTGAGGGAATTGAAAAGCTGCACGGGAATGATGTGGACTTAATGATACACTGCGGAGACTCAGAGCTTTCGGAAAGCGATGCTGCGATTGTGAATTTCAGCTCGGTGAAGGGAAATTGCGACTTTTATGGCCATTTTCCTGATGAAGAGATGCATGTGATAAATGGCGTTAGAATTTTCGTGACACATGGGCATCTTTACTCTGTAAAGTCTACACTCGTAAACTTGTACTATAAGGCAAAAGAACTGCAGGCTGATATCGTCTGCTTTGGACATTCTCATTTGCTGGGAGCAGAAATGGTGGATGATGTACTGTTCATCAATCCTGGAAGCATCAGGCTTCCACGAGGCAGGACTGAAAAGAGTTATGCCATCCTCGAGCTGGAAAATGGTAAAGCAGTATTGCGGATCTATGACTTTGGAAATGGTGAGATTTCTGAGCTGAAGCAAGAGTTTTCACTTCACAAAACAAATTAAAACTACTATAATGTTTTTCTGAGGGGAGCCAGCAGGTTTCCCTCGGAAAAAAGTTTTTGATTTTTTATTGACATTTAGTTATTTGGCTAATATAATAAATCTTGTCTTTAAAAAACAACCAAGTCCCAGTAGCTCAGCCGGATAGAGCATACGCCTTCTAAGCGTACGGTCGGGAGTTCGAATCTCTCCTGGGACGCCATCTAAACTACATACTTTAACTCACCTTTTGGGTGAGTTTTTTTTTATGCCTAAAAGTAGTGCCTACTCTCGGGAACGGCAGACAAAATACTCGGGCTGAATAAAAAATTTGATTTTTTGTAAATGTGAATATATCAACAATGTAAGCGGATACAAATTAACTAACTAATCTAAATTATCAAATAATTTAGAAAAAGGGTGTTGACGAGGGTTTGAATTGGGCGTAAGATAATCCTCAAATAAAAAAAACAAGTTGAATGCATCGAAAGTGAGTCATAGTTTTATATTTATTTTTGGATAATGTAAAACTGTATTTTTTTAACCTATGAATTTAATAATTTAAAGCGTCTATTTGTTAAAGGAGTGTTTATTGTGCCCGATCAATGGATTTACTTAAACGGGGAATTCGTCACCAAGGAAAATGCTAAAGTTTCAGTATATGATCATGGATTTCTATACGGAGACGGTATTTTTGAAGGGATACGGGTATACAGCGGCAATATTTTCAGGATGGAAGAACATATGGACCGACTTTACCGGTCAGCTAAGTCCATCATGCTGAATATGCCACACTCCAAAGAGGAGTTCACCGGCCTGGTTGTTGAGACGGTGCAACGGAATCAATTGAGAGATGCTTATATCCGGATTGTTGTTTCCAGGGGTGTCGGGGACCTAGGGCTTGATCCTTTCAAGTGCCCGAACGCGAATGTGGTCGTCATCGTAGAGCCACTGGCTATTTTCCCGAAGGAGCTGTATGACCGAGGTTTGGAAATCGTAACAGTCGCGACAAGAAGAAATCGGCCAGATGTATTGAGCCCGAAAGTGAAATCGCTGAACTATTTAAATAATGTTCTTGTAAAAATCGAAGCTCATCTGGCAAATGTAAGTGAAGCACTTATGCTGAATGATCAGGGATATGTTGCAGAAGGCTCCGCTGATAATATTTTTATCGTGAGAGGCAATACATTCCTCACACCGCCAGGTTATGTAGGTGCTTTAGAAGGAATCACCAGGAATGCAGTTATCGACATTGCTAAAGACCTTGGGTACGAGGTGAAGGAGGAACCATTTACCCGCCATGATGTATACACAGCCGACGAGGTATTCCTTACAGGGACGGCAGCAGAAGTGATCGCGGTCGTCAAAGTGGATGGAAGGGTCATCGGCGATGGAGTACCAGGAGAGCATACGCAGAATATCCTGCGTGAGTTCAGGGCGAAAGTAGTGGCAGACGGAATTCAGGTTTATTCGGAAAAAGCGCATCAGGTCAGTTAATAATCGAAAAGCCAAACCCAATAATTGAATAAGGATAAAGCGAGGACAGGGACAAGTAATTTATTGCGATCAGCATGCACAGAGAGCCGGGGTAGCTGGAAGCCGGTGATGCCGCAATAAGTGAACTCACCTTGGAGCGCCAGTTTGAAAGGAATCCTAGTAAAACTGGTCGAGTGCTTGGCACTTGTTATCAAAACCGGCAGCTGAGGCTGTCACGAGCGCACGCATTATGCGTGAAGAAGGGTGGTACCGTGGAACAAGGAGATAAAGCCTATTCCATCCCTTTGTCTAGGGCAACCTTAGGCATATGGAGATGGATGGGCTTTTTTATTTTGTAAAAATCAAGTGAGTACACAGTGGGAGGTTCGATAAATGGAAGCTGCCTTGAAGGAAACAAAGGCGAAATTGAAAGAGGTTAGCGGTGCAGATTTGCTGATTCAGGCTCTGGAAAAGGAAAACGTCGAAGTCATTTTCGGCTACCCAGGAGGAGCGGTCCTGCCGATTTACGACAAACTCTATGATTCTAAGATTCTTCATGTGCTGCCACGGCATGAACAGGGAGGGATCCATGCAGCGGAAGGATATGCGAGAGTCAGCGGAAAACCGGGCGTGGTGATCGCAACTTCTGGACCGGGAGCGACCAATATCATCACCGGCATTGCTGATGCGATGATGGACTCCTTGCCGCTGGTCGTCTTCACTGGCCAGGTTGCGACAGGGGTAATTGGTACAGATGCCTTCCAGGAAGCAGACATCCTGGGGATTACCACACCAATAACAAAGTACAACTATCAAGTAAGGGATATAAAAGACATTCCGCGGATTATAAAGGAAGCATTTTATATCGCGACAAGCGGAAGACCTGGTCCTGTCGTCATCGATTTTCCTAAAGACCTTGCAGCGGGTGTAGCGGCTGTACCAGCTGAGGAGGAGATCCACCTTCCAGGTTACCAGCCGACGACAGAGCCGAATTTCCTTCAGGTAAGAAAACTATCCGAAGCAGTAAGCAGGGCAAAACGGCCGGTCATTCTCGCAGGGGCAGGTGTCCTCCACGCAAAGGCTTCGAATCTTTTAAAAGAATATGCAGAGCAGCAAAACCTACATGTTGTCCACACACTATTGGGGTTGGGAGGCTTCCCGGCCAACCATGAACTGTTCCTTGGAATGGCGGGGATGCATGGCTGCTATACAGCCAATATGGCGCTTTATCATTGTGACCTGCTGATCAATATCGGAGCCAGATTCGATGATCGCTTGACTGGAAACCTGGAGCATTTCGCTCCAAAAGCTGCTGTTGCCCATATTGATATCGACCCGGCTGAAATCGGTAAAAATGTGCCAACGCAAATTCCGGTCGTCGGCGATGCAGGAGAGGCGTTAAGACAGTTACTAGTTCTCGAAGGCAATCCGCCTGAACAGGAAGATTGGGCAGAAACGCTGTCAGCCTGGAAAAAGGATTTTCCTTATCATTACGAAAACAGCGAAATACTTAAACCTCAAAAGGTGATGGAACTCCTTTACGAAAAAACGGAGGGTGAAGCGATTGTCGTGACCGATGTCGGCCAGCATCAGATGTGGGCGGCCCAATATTATCAACTTCAGCATTCAGATCGATGGGTGACATCAGGAGGGCTCGGGACAATGGGGTTCGGCCTCCCTGCCAGTATCGGCGCACAGCTGGCAGACCCGAAAGCCTGTGTTGTAGCCGTGCTGGGAGATGGCGGCTTCCAAATGTCAACACAGGAGCTCGCGGTCATCGCTGAATTTCAGCTTCCTATCAAAATAGCGATATTCAATAACAAGGCGCTCGGGATGGTTAGGCAGTGGCAGGAAATTTTTTATAAAGAAAGATATTCACATAGTAAAAATCCGGTACAGCCATCTTTTGTAAAACTGGCCGAAGCCTACGGAATCAAAGGGTTTGAAATCCACACCGAAGCAGAAGCGCACTCGATCCTGGATAAGGTCCTTCATGATAAAGAACCGGTGCTGCTCGATTTTAGGGTGGATGGAGCTGAAAATGTCTACCCGATGATCGCACCCGGGAAAGGAATCCACGAAATGGTGGGAGTGAAGAAATGAAAAGAATCATAACAATGACGGTGTTGAACCGGCCAGGAGTACTTAATAGGATTACGAATCTATTTTCTAAGAGGAACTACAATATTGAGAGCATATCGGTTGGCCTTACCGAACAAGAGGGAGTCTCGCGCATTACCTGTGTTGTCCATGTGGAGAATGACGGAATGGTCGAACAAATCACGAAACAGCTCAATAAACAGATTGATGTCCTAAAGGTGGCGGATATCAGCGACCAGGCGATTGTCGCCCGAGAACTCGTTCTCATGAAGGTGCCCGTCCTGCCGCACAATCGAGCAGAGATCTATTCGATCATTGAACCATTCCGGGCCTCGGTGATTGATGTCAGCAAGGATAGCATCATCATCCAATTGACAGGTGAAACGGAAAAAATCGAAGCATTTATTGATTTGATTAAACCATATGGAATCAGAGAGCTGGCTCGTACTGGAACGACAGCATTCCCAAGGGGGAACCAGCGAACCGGCCAGCAAAAATCGTTTTCCTTTGTATGATGGAACACTTCGGTAAACTTGGGATTTCTCAAACCTAGTATTAACTCTCAAAAAATTTGAAATTTCATTGCAAAACTGATTAGCAAAGCGGCTATGTATCAGAAGCAGCTATAAATTAATTTTTTATTAGGAAAGGGAGAGGTAAAATGGCGAAAATGTACTATAACGGTGATGCAAATGAGGCTTATTTTAACGGAAAGACAGTGGCGGTAGTTGGTTATGGATCACAGGGTCATGCACATGCCCAGAATCTTCGTGACAGTGGCGTTGAGGTCGTCATCGGATTGAGGCAAGGGAGGTCATGGGAGAAAGCGGAACAGGATGGCTTTGAAGTTAAGACAGTTGCCGAAGCTGTTGCAGCAGCAGATGTAGTCATGGTTCTGCTGCCGGATGAGAGGCAGACTGCTGTATATAAAAATGAAATCGAGCCTCAGCTGTCAGGCCAGGCGCTTATGTTCGCCCACGGTTTTAACGTGCATTTTAAACAGATTGTCCCTCCTGAAAGCTGTGATGTCCTCCTTGTCGCTCCAAAAGGACCCGGGCATTTGGTCAGGAGGACGTATCAAGAAGGTGCAGGCGTGCCGGCATTGTTCGCGATCCATCAGGATGTGTCAGGAAATGCACGGGAACTTGCACTTGCTTACGCGAAAGAGATTGGTGCTCTGAGGGCTGGGGCACTTGAGACAACCTTCAAGGAAGAAACCGAAACAGATCTATTCGGTGAACAGGCTGTATTATGCGGCGGTTTGACATCGCTAGTGAAAGCAGGCTTCGAAACACTTGTCGAGGCCGGCTACCAGCCGGAACTGGCCTATTTTGAAACAATGCATGAACTGAAGCTGATCGTCGACTTGATGTATGAAGGCGGACTCGAAGGAATGCGTTATTCGATCTCCGACACTGCTCAATGGGGAGACTTTGTCAGCGGCCCGAGAGTGGTAAATGAGCAGGTGAAAGAGGAAATGAAACGAGTTTTGACTGACATCCAGGAAGGGACTTTTGCCAAGGGCTGGATTGAGGAAAATGAAAACAACAGACCGGTCTTCAATAGCATCAATGAAAAAGAAAACCGCCACCAGATTGAAGAGGTGGGAAGAGAACTGAGAAAGATGATGCCGTTTGTCAACAAACAAAAGCAGAGAGAAGTGGCTGCCAGTGCGAAGAATTAAAATATTTGATACGACATTGAGGGATGGTGAGCAGTCAGCCGGGGTCAATCTGAATTTTTCCGAAAAGCTTGAAATTGCCAGGCAGTTGGAGAGGCTGAATATTGACATCATTGAAGCAGGATTTCCGGCTGCATCCAAAGGGGATTTTGCTTCCGTAGCAGAAATCTCCCGTCAGATCCAAGGGTGTTCTGTTACTGGGCTGGCAAGGTCGGTTACAACAGATATCGACGCGGCATGGGAGGCATTGAAACATGGAGCAGAGCCAAGGCTGCATCTGTTCATCGCTACTTCGCCGATCCACAGAATCCACAAGCTAAAGCAGACAAAAGCTGAGGTAGTTGAAACAGCGATAAGAACAGTGAAATATGCGGCATCCAAATTTCCGGTCATTCAATGGTCTGCAGAGGATGCCTGCCGAACGGAGCTTGATTTCCTGGCTGAAATCGTGGAAGAGGTGATCAAAGCCGGTGCAAAGGTGATCAATATTCCTGACACTGTCGGCTATATATCACCGCAGGAATACGGCCAAATATTCACTTACTTGCGAGAGAATGTTCCTTCTATTAGTAAGGTCGAACTTTCGGCACATTGTCATGATGACCTCGGGATGTCGATTGCCAATTCACTTGCAGCAGTGTCAGCAGGGGCTTCGCAAGTCGAAGGAACGATCAACGGGATCGGTGAGAGGGCAGGAAACGCAGCACTCGAGGAATTTGCCGTTGCACTTCATATCCGCAAAGATTTTTACCAAGCTGAAACGGGACTGAACCTTAAGGAGATCAGCAGAACAAGCAGCCTTGTCAGCAAGTTGACGGGTATGGCGGTACCAGCCAATAAAGCAGTGGTTGGCAGGAATGCCTTTGCTCACGAGTCAGGTATCCATCAGGATGGGGTCCTGAAGGAGAAAACAACCTATGAAATCATCTCACCGGAACTTGTTGGATTACAAAATAACTCGATGGTTCTTGGGAAGCATTCCGGACGCCACGCTTTCCGGAACAGGCTGAACGAAATCGGGCTGTCAGTTCCGGAAGATGATATCAATCGATTATTCTCCGTATTCAAGGAACTGGCAGACAGGAAAAAAGAAATGACGGATGACGACCTCGTGGCCATCATCCTTGAAGAGAAGCTGTCAAAGGAGCAGCAATATTATCGTCTAGACTCCATCCAGGTCCAGTATGGAACGAACCAGGTTCCTACCGCTACTGTCACCTTGTTTGGCTGCCAGAATGAAAAAATCCAGGAAGCGTCCACAGGTTCTGGCAGTATTGAAGCTTTATACAATACGCTTGAAAATTGCATGAAAGAAAAAGCTAGATTGCTTGATTACAGGATTCAGTCTGTTGGAGCCGGCAGGGATGCCCTCGCCCAGGTGTATGTAAAGCTGGATTTCGGCGGGATCGAGACGAGTGGCAGAGGCCTTGCACAGGATGTTCTTGAAGCTTCAGCAAAAGCATACTTAAATGCAGTCAATAGAGTTCTATATATGGAAGAAACGAAGAAAGTCGCAGTCAACGGTTAAAAAAATACATTTAAGAATTCGGAGGCGAATGTAATGGAAAAAAGGATCGCAATCCTGCCAGGAGATGGCGTAGGTAAAGAAGTAAGCAGGGGGGCGGTTACCATCCTCCAGGCAGTTGCCGAGCTATTCAACCATAAGTTCCATTTCACCTATGGGGAAATCGGCGGAGCAGCAATCGATGAATTTGGAACCCCGCTCCCGGAGCATACCCTGGATCTTTGTAAGGGAAGTGATGCGGTTCTGTTAGGCGCTGTTGGCGGCCCTAAGTGGGATGTGATGCCTGGTCATATTCGCCCTGAAAAAGGACTGTTGAAAATCCGGAAAGAGCTCGGGCTTTATGCAAATGTCCGCCCGGTTCAATACTACTCTAGTATTTCCGGGATCTCGCCGCTGCGCAAGGAAGTCGTTGAAGGAGCTGACATGGTAGTGGTCAGGGAATTGACCGGCGGACTCTATTTCGGAAAACCGAGTGAAAGATCTTTCAAAAAAGGCGAGGCTTCTGTTGTAGATACACTGTATTACCAGAAAAACGAGATGGAGAGAGTCATCCGCTATGCATTTGAGCTAGCTGCGATGAGAAAAGGAAAGGTCACTTCTGTGGATAAAGCAAATGTTCTGGAATCGAGCCGAATGTGGCGCGAAACAGCTGAAGAAGTGGCAAAGGATTTTCCAGCTGTCCAGCTTGAGCATATGCTCGTCGATAATGCCGCGATGCAGCTAATCAAGAATCCGCGCCAGTTCGATGTGCTGGTCACAGAGAATATGTTTGGTGATATTTTAAGCGATGAAGCATCCGTACTGACCGGCTCGCTAGGCATGCTGCCATCTGCCAGCGTTTCGCTTACAGGACCATATCTGTATGAGCCAATCCATGGTTCTGCACCGGATATCGCCGGTATGAATGCCGCTAATCCAATCGCGATGATCCTGTCAGCTGCGATGATGCTCCGGCTGTCCTTCGGTCTTGAAGAAGAAGCCGAAGCAATCGAGAATGCGGTACAGCAGGTGCTGGACGCTGGCAGCAGAACCCGTGACATTGCCGTATTTGGCACACCATTTTTAACAACTGAAGGAATGGTCGAAGAAATCAAAGCCGCACTGCTGGACAATGAAGCGATTCTGAATATCATGAGTGCTTACGCATGATGAAAAAATCTCACTGGAAACAGCGATGCTATATAGCAGGCAATACTTTTAAATAAAAATGCATTTAAAAAGGGGAGGGTATTATTGGGGAAAACGATCATCGAAAAAATTTGGGAGAAGCATGTAGTGCGCCGGGAAGAAGGAAAACCAGACCTGATGTATATCGACCTTCATCTTGTTCATGAGGTAACCTCCCCGCAGGCTTTTTCGGGGCTGAGGCTGAAAAATAGGTCTGTTCGACGGCCGGATTTGACGTTTGCGACCATGGACCACAATGTACCGACCGTCAACCGTCTTGAGATCAATGACCCTGTTGCCAAAACCCAGATGGATACTTTAAGGAATAATTGCCTTGAATTCGGCATTACCCTGGCCGACCTTGACAGTCCTGAACAGGGCATTGTCCATGTCATCGGGCCAGAACTGGGGCTGACTCAGCCTGGAAAGACGATTGTATGCGGGGACAGCCACACTTCGACGCATGGAGCGTTCGGAGCCCTGGCATTCGGAATTGGTACGAGTGAGGTTGAGCATGTGCTGGCTACTCAAACGCTCTGGCAGACGAAGCCGATGACACTGAAAGTTGAGGTTACCGGCTCGCTTGCACCGGGGGTAAGCGCCAAGGATCTTATTTTATATATTATCAGTAAGTACGGAGTCAATTTCGGTACTGGTTATGTCATTGAATTCTGCGGCGAGGCCATCAGGAAGATGTCGATGGAAGAAAGGATGACCATCTGCAATATGTCGATTGAAGGTGGAGCCAAGGCTTCACTCGTCGCCCCTGATGACAAAACCTTCGCCTATTTAAATGGAAGGAAATATGTTGAGCAGGGAGACGACTTTCTCGATAAGATTCTTGAATGGCAGCAGCTCAGCTCTGATGATGACGCTGAGTATGACCATACCATCACTGTGGATGGCGATTCCATTGGGCCGATGGTCAGCTGGGGTACCAACCCATCAATGACTGCGCCGGTGAACGACAGAGTGCCTTACCTGGCTGAATGTGCAAGTGAGGCAGAAAGAAAGTCCGTACAAAGAGCGTTTGAATATATGGGGCTGACGGAGGGTCAGTTGATTACAGATATAAATGTTACCAAAGTCTTTATCGGTTCCTGCACGAATTCAAGAATAGAGGATCTCAGGGCAGCAGCAGAGGTGGTTAAAGGGAAAAAGGTTGCCCCTGGAGTCAATGCGATAGTGGTACCTGGTTCCCAGCAGGTAAAGAAGGAGGCAGAAGCAGAAGGCATTGCCCAGGTTTTTATTGAAGCAGGATTTGAATGGCGCGAATCCGGCTGCAGCATGTGCCTGAGCATGAACGCTGACATTGTACCAGCTGGCGAGCATTGTGCATCCACTTCAAACCGCAATTTTGAAGGCAGACAGGGTGCCGGAGCACGAACCCACTTAGTCAGCCCGGCAATGGCTGCAGCTGCCGCTCTTCATGGACATTTTGTCGATGTCAGGTCAATGGCCGGCATGACGGTTTAGTGATTTTTCCAGATTTAGGCTAATTGTGCAATTAATACGATGGATGGTGCAATTAATGTAGATATTCGTGCAATTAATAGCCTTAAGCGTGCAAATAACGGATTATTTCGTGCAATTATCTTGATTGAATAAGAGAATAATTTTTCCAGCAAGAAATTTAGGCGGTAAAACAGACCCGAAACGGTATCTTTCGGGTCATTTTACTACTAAATTACTGAATTAGTATTAGAAAAATATATTTTGCCATGAAAGGAGCCTGAAATGTCCGGATTTACAGAACTAAAGGGAAAAGTCGCTGCAATGGACAGGACTAATGTGGACACGGATCAAATCATTCCAAAGCAATTCCTAAAGAAAGTCGAAAAAACGGGTTTTGGCCAGTACCTGTTCTATGACTGGCGCTATCATTCAAACGGAGAGCTTAATGAACAATTCGAACTCAATCATCCAGATAACGAAGGTGCATCCATTTTAGCAGCGAATGAGAATTTTGGGTGCGGTTCTTCCAGGGAGCACGCGCCATGGGCTTTACTGGATTACGGATTCAAGGTTGTGATTGCTCCGTCATTTGCTGATATTTTTAAACAGAATTGTCTGAAAAACGGAATCCTGCCGATTGAACTGCCATTGGAAGAGGTATCCTATTTGCTGGACAAAGCAAGCGGCCAGGAGTATGAACTGAATGTATCGCTGGAACAGAAGCGGGTTTATGACAATCAGGGATTTGAGGCGAATTTTGATATCAGTCCATACTGGTATAATATGCTGCTGAATGGCTGGGATGAGATTGAACTCACCCTCCAGCTGGAAGACAGTATCAGAGAATATGAGAAAAAGCATATAGAAAAAGTAATTTAATACGATTGATTCACAGGCGATGCTTGTGAATCTTTTTGTTTTTTTAGGGATTCGTGCTAAACTTTCTAAAAAAGCTGAACAAATGAAAAATAGTATGTGGAATTCATAGAGTGAATTAATAAAATTAAGGCGGTATGTGTATGAAAAAACAGGAATCAAACAAGGATAATGTGATCCTGTTTCCCGGTCTGGAAAAGCGTTTGTTGGAAAAGGGCCTGGATTATTTAAAACAGAAAAAGTACAGGGATGCAATACAGTATCTTGAACAGGCCTTGGAGCATGATCCAGAGAATAGTGACGTATTCGTTGGCCTTGCTCTTGCAAATTATGAAGCCGGCAATGCGCTACAGGCGAAGGAGGTCGTTGCGAAGATGCTCCGGGGAGGGCTGGGTGATTACATACAGGTGATAGACATGTATCTCATGATCCTTGTCCAGTTGAATGAGTACAAAGAAATTGTTACCACAATAGAAGCTCTTCTGGAAGAACGGGAGATCCCGGCCGAAAAGCATGAGCATTTCATCACTATGCTTGAATTTGCCAAGCGGATGCAGAATGGCGAAACAAAAATGGAGCCCTTTGATAGTTTTGAAGAGGAGCCTGAAGAGGAAGAACTTAATCTGTTTGAATACAAGAATCCGAACGATCAAGTTATGGTAGCTGCGAGTCTCGCAAAAGTAAATATCCGTCCCTATATTACAAAGGTAAGGGAGTATATCGCATCCGAGGAAGGTCATCCTTTCTTGAAAACCATGCTGCTAAATATATTGAAAGAACAAGAGTACACCGAAGATATTCCGGTCCATAAATTAGGTTGGGCAGCATCCTTCCGTCCAGATAAATTACCCGAACTGAAGGATTATATCGAGACCAGTGGAGTCATCCAGCTATTAAGCGACGAAATCGAAAGTGATGATCCTGTTTTATTTGAAAATGTCCAAAGATTAATCGAGCGCTATTTCTTTTTGGTTTATCCTTTTGAATTGCCGGTCGGCAAGGCTGCGTCATGGGCCGCTACCTGCCATTATATCGCCAATGAGTATTACGGATTTGAAGACCCGCTAGAGTCATTTGCTGAAATTTACAACAGCCCGGTTGAGGAGACAGTGCATGTTCTCGACTTTATTCGGAAGCTAGAAGAAATTTCTTACCCGATAATATAGTCCAGGCTGTTGAAACGAAATAATCCTGTGTTATAATGTAGTGGTTGTATTATGTAAAAATCATTCTATTTTACATTTAATCTGGAATATTGCTTGGTAAACAAGAGTATTCATCGTCGAATGAAAATGACAATAGATTATTGTTGGAGGGAACTGTATGTCTGCAAAGGTAGAAAAAAGAGAAGGGAACCAAACGGTTCTAACAATTGAAGTTGATGCAGAAAAGGTCAACCAAGGTCTTGACGCTGCATTCAAGAAAGTCGTTAAGCAAATTAACGTACCAGGATTCCGTAAAGGAAAAATGCCTCGCCAAATGTTCGAAAAGCGTTTCGGCGTAGAGTCTTTATATCAAGATGCAATTGATATCCTTCTTCCAGAAGCATATGCAAATGCAATCGACGAAACTGGAATCGAACCAGTTGACCGCCCGGAAATCGATGTAGAACAAATCGAAAAGGGCAAGAGCTTGATCATCAAGGCAACTGTTACAGTTAAGCCTGAAGTGAAGCTTGGCGAGTACAAAGGACTTGAAGTAGAAGCATTCGACACAAACGTAACAGATGAAGAAGTAGAGAACGAATTGAAAGCAATGCAAGAAAAGCAAGCTGAACTTGTTGTTAAAGAAGAAGGCACAGCTGAAAATGGCGACAGTGTTGTCATCGATTTCGAAGGATTCGTTGATGGCGAAGCTTTCGAAGGCGGAAAAGCTGAAAACTATGCACTTGAACTTGGTTCAGGTTCATTCATCCCTGGCTTCGAAGAACAGCTAGTTGGAACAGCTACTGGCGAAGAAAAAGATGTAGAGGTTACTTTCCCTGAAGAGTACCATGCAGCTGAACTTGCTGGTAAGCCTGCAACTTTCAAAGTAAAAGTTCACGAGATTAAAGGAAAAGAACTTCCAGCTCTAGACGACGAGTTCGCTAAAGACGCTGACGAAGAAGTTGAAACTTTAGATGAGCTTAAGACGAAGATCAAAGATCGTCTTGCACACGATAAAGCACACCAAAAAGAGCATTTCGAACGCGACACTGTTGTAGAAAAAGCAGCAGCTAACGCTGAAATCGAAGTTCCTGAATCAATGATCAACACTGAAATCGACCGCATGGTTAACGAATTCGAACAGCGCCTTCAAATGCAAGGCATGAACCTTGACCTATACTACCAGTTCTCTGGTCAAGACGAAGCTGCTCTTCGCGAACAAATGAAAGAAGAAGCTTCTACACGCGTTCGTGTGAACCTGACTCTTGAAGCAATCGCAAAAGCTGAAAACATCGAAGTTACAGATGAAGAAGTAAATGCAGAGCTTCAAAAAATGTCTGAAATGTACAATATGACTGCTGATCAAATTCAAGCAGCACTAGGCGGAAGCCTGGACGGAATCAAAGGCGACCTTCAATTGAAAAAAGCAGTTGATTTCCTTGTAGAAAACAGCAAAACTGTTGCATAATAAGAGAAAAGCGGAGGCGACTGCTCAACTCCGACAAGCGCTGGAGGGCCTGACAGTGAAGTCGTTCTTTGACTTCATTGGCAGGACCGAAGTCGAAAAGTATAGCCGACTGCCCAGAAACGCAGAAACTGGAGACTCCGACAAAGAAGCGCTTTTTGCTTCTGCCGGCGGAGTTGAAGTTTCGGAGTTTCTAGGAGGCGAAACTAGACAAGCGTCCCGAGGAGTAAAGAGCCGCAGCTAGACATTTCTCGAAGTGAATTTTATACTTAGTTTATAATATAGAAACAAGGCGCGAGTATATCGTGCCTTGTTTTCTACAATTAACACCGATATACATACATAATTTTTTAGCAATTTGCTCTAAGTCGATTTAACGGCTCGATTTATGGATAAGATGATTTAGTACATATTTTTTTCGGTTCATAAGCGCGAACAAAAAAACCGCCGAGGGTTATTATTTCCTGTACTATGGCAAAATGTGATACAATGCAATACATACCTGCTCGAAAGCAGCAGAAAAACTGTTACTTAACTTATCGTTTGCTTATGAATCGCAGCTTTATATATGTTTAGAAGTTCTCAAGGGGTGAAGGCATTGTTCAAATTTAATGATGAAAAAGGACAGCTCAAATGTTCTTTCTGCGGCAAGACGCAGGATCAAGTCCGCAAATTGGTAGCAGGGCCAGGCGTCTATATCTGTGACGAGTGTATTGAATTATGCACAGAAATCGTTGAAGAAGAACTTGGCACTGAAGAAGAAGTTGAGTTTAAGGATGTTCCTAAGCCACAGGAAATCCGCGATATTCTTAATGAGTATGTAATTGGCCAGGACCAGGCTAAGAAAAATTTATCTGTAGCCGTTTACAATCACTATAAGCGTATCAACTCGAACAGCAAGATCGATGATGTCGAACTGTCAAAGAGTAACATTGCGATGATTGGGCCGACAGGAAGCGGTAAAACTTTACTTGCCCAAACATTGGCGCGCATTCTTAATGTTCCGTTCGCAATCGCGGATGCAACGTCATTGACAGAAGCAGGTTATGTTGGAGAAGACGTTGAAAACATTCTTCTAAAACTGATCCAATCAGCTGATTACGATGTAGAGAAAGCCGAAAAAGGAATCATTTACATCGATGAAATCGATAAAATCGCCAGAAAATCCGAAAACCCTTCTATTACTAGAGATGTTTCCGGTGAAGGCGTACAGCAGGCACTATTGAAAATCCTTGAAGGAACCGTTGCGAGCGTACCGCCACAAGGTGGACGAAAGCATCCACATCAAGAATTCATCCAAATCGATACGACGAATATCCTGTTCATTTGCGGAGGAGCATTCGACGGAATCGAGCAAATCATCAAGCGCCGCCTTGGCCAAAAAGTAATTGGCTTTGGCTCTGAAAAGAAAGAGGAAGACTTGGATAAGAAGGAATTGCTGTCTAAAGTGCTTCCTGAAGACTTGCTGAAATTTGGGTTGATCCCTGAATTCATCGGTCGTCTACCAGTAATTGCTAGCTTGACTCCGCTCGATGAAGAGGCGCTAGTCGAAATCCTGACAAAACCGAAGAACGCACTTGTAAAACAGTATCAAAAAATGCTTGAGCTGGATGATGTCGAGCTTGAATTCGAAGATGACGCCCTGATTGAAATTGCCAAGAAGGCAATTGAGCGCAAAACAGGTGCGCGTGGACTTCGTTCAATCATCGAAGGCGTCATGCTGGATGTCATGTTCGACCTTCCTTCACGTGAAGACATTGTTAAATGCATCATCACAAAGGAAACAATCGAAAACAACATGCCTCCAAAGCTAGTGCTAGAAGACGGTACAGTCCTTAAAGACGAAAGAAACTCAGCGTAATACACAAATCCCGGTGATTGTTCACCGGGTTTTTTATTTGTGGAGATTGCTCTGAAGTTGCTAATGTTGTTGGAAACCAGGGGGAACTTCGGACAGGTATGATAGTGAAAGGTGAAAAGCTGTCAGAAGTAAGGGCAACTTTAGACAGGTTTGGTGTAGAAAGAGGAAAAGCTGTAAGAAGAAAGGGCAACTTCGGACAGGTTTGGTGTAGAAAGAGGAAAAGCTGTCAGAACAAGAGCCAACTTCGGACAGGTATGATAGTGAAAGGTGAAAAGCTGTCAGAAGTAAGGGCAACTTTAGACAGGTTTGGTGTAGAAAGAGGAAAAGCTGTCAGAACAAGAGCCAACTTCGAACAGGTTTGGTGATGAAAGGCTAAAAGCTGTCAGAAGTAGGGGTAACTTTAGACAGGTTTGGTGTAGAAAGAGGAAAAACTGTCTGAAGGAAGGGCAACTTCGGACAGGTTTGGTGTAAAAAGAGGAAAAGCTGTCAGAACAAGAGCCAACTTCGGACAGGTTTGGTGATGAAAGGCTAAAAGCTGTCAGAAGTAGTGGTAACTTTAGACAGGTTTGTTGTAGAAAGAGGAAAAGCTGTCAGAAGGAAGGGCAACTTCGGACAGGTTTGGTGTAGAAAGAGGAAAAGCTGTCAGAAGTAAGGGCAACTTCGGACAGGTTTGGTGTAAAAAGAGGAAAAGCTGTCAGAACAAGAGCCAACTTCGGACAGGTTTGGCGATGAAAGGCTAAAAGCTGTCAGAAGTAGGGGTAACTTTAGACAGGTTTGGTGTAGAAAGAGGAAAAACTGTCTGAAGGAAGGGCAACTTCGGACAGGTTTGGTGTAGAAAGAGGAAAAGCTGTCAGAACAAGAGCGAACTTCGGACAGGTTTGATAGTGTTAGAGGAAAAGCTGTCAGAACAAGAGCCAACTTCGGACAGGTTCACCAGGAAAGGAAAAAAAGCTGTCCGAACATGAGCAACCCTTTATACATAATACCGATAAACTCGTCAATTTTCTGTCGTAACAGGACCATTCCAGGTGGTAAAATTCACTTGAAAATATTGTTTATTCCAACACTCTCAGGGAGATACTAGGTTAAAGCCAATAGTATCAACTTAGGGAGGGAATATAATTGAGTTGGACCGGAATCGCCTTATTCATACAGCTGTTTTTTGGAATCATCATCGGGCTGTATTTCTGGAATTTACTTAAGAATCAGCGAACTCAAAAAGTATCAATTGATCGGGAATCCCGAAAGGAAATGGAACAGTTAAGGAAGATGAGATCGGTTTCGTTGAGTGAACCGCTAGCTGAAAAAGTCAGGCCTTCAAGCTTCAGGGACATTGTTGGACAGGAAGATGGAATCAAGGCACTAAAAGCTGCTTTATGCGGGCCAAATCCGCAGCATGTCATCATTTATGGCCCCCCGGGAGTAGGGAAAACAGCTGCGGCCAGGCTTGTATTGGAAGAAGCGAAACAAAACGAAAAATCCCCCTTCAAAAAATCTTCGGTATTTGTTGAGTTAGATGCCACGACGGCGAGGTTTGATGAGAGAGGAATCGCCGACCCGTTGATCGGATCAGTTCATGACCCAATCTATCAAGGAGCAGGAGCGATGGGACAGGCTGGTATACCTCAGCCGAAACAAGGTGCTGTTACCAATGCGCATGGCGGCGTATTATTCATTGATGAGATTGGTGAGCTGCATCCCATTCAAATGAACAAGCTTTTAAAAGTACTGGAAGACAGGAAAGTGTTCTTGGAGAGTGCGTATTACAATGAAGAAAACACGCAAATACCAAGCCATATCCACGATATCTTCAAAAACGGACTCCCGGCAGACTTCCGTCTTGTAGGTGCGACGACGAGAACTCCTAGTGAAATTCCTCCGGCAATCAGGTCGAGGTGCATGGAAGTGTTTTTCCGTGAACTTTCCCAGGAGGAAATTTCTGAAGTAGCAAGGAATGCTGCTGAAAAAGTACAGTTGACCATGAGTGAAAAAGCGATTGAGATTTTATCGAATTATGCCCGAAATGGCCGTGAAGCCGTTAATATGGTTCAGATTGCCGCAGGATTGGCAATAACAGACGAACGTACTTACATTAAAGAAGAGGAAATTGAATGGGTGGTCCATTCAAGCCAGCTGTCGCCAAGGATGGAAAGACGGATTAATGAAAAATCAGCAATCGGCCTAGTCAATGGCTTGGCCGTATATGGCCCGAATACAGGAGCACTTCTTGAAATCGAAGTGACGGTCATCAAAGCTAAAGAAAAAGGTTCTATCAATATCACGGGCATCGTCGATGAAGAGAGTATTGGCGGACAAGGAAAATCAATACGCCGAAAGAGTATGGCACGAGGCTCGATTGAAAATGTTATCACAGTCCTCAGATCGATGGGTGTTCCGGCAGATGAGTTCGACATCCATGTCAACTTCCCGGGGGGTACCCCAATAGATGGTCCATCTGCGGGAATCGCAATGGCGACGGGGATTTATTCAGCCATCTATAAAATCCCGATGGACAATACGGTCGCGATGACAGGAGAAATCAGCATTCATGGCAATGTGAAGCCGATTGGCGGTGTCTTCCCTAAAGTGAAGGCCGCGAAAAAAGCAGGTGCCAAAAAGGTCATCATTCCAAAAGAAAATGTCCAGACCATCCTGAATGAAATCACCGATATTGAGATCATTCCTGTCACCCACCTGAGTGAAGTCTTTGAAGTCGCCCTTGTAAAAGACCACCCTAGAGAGCAAATCATAAAGGCAACCGAGGAATTGACTCAAAAAGAGACGAGCTAATATCGTAAAAAAAGAACGCTTGCCGGCGTTCTTTTTTTGAGTTTTTTACTTATTCATTACTAATACCATTAAGCTAGGCACCGGGAGGAACTTCCTTTCAATAAGCCTTCACCTGAAAAAAAGGGTTTATTTTTCCCTGGGAAAGGAAAGAGGGTGTATGGGAAGGCATATTAGAGCCTTCCAAAAAATAAACTTGCCTGCTATCGAAAGTAACTTCAGAAGTGGACATATTTTCACAGGAATATCAGGATACTAATCAATGAGGCTTATCGGTGCTGATATTAGACACTTGAAAATAAATACGATAGAATTGAACAACAAAGTATTATTATACTTATGGTTTGATACAATGCATGTTGGAGGTGCAATGTCATGGCGAATAAAAATGAACACACTGTCCCTCTCCTGCCGCTGCGCGGTTTACTTGTGTATCCGACGATGGTCCTGCATTTGGATGTAGGGCGTGAAAAATCGGTACAGGCACTGGAGAAGGCAATGGTGGATGACCATTTGATCTATCTCACAACCCAAAAGGATATATCCATAGATGAACCAGGCGAAGAGGATTTGTACCAAATGGGTACACTGACTCGCGTCAAGCAAATGCTGAAGCTCCCGAACGGAACGATCCGCGTATTGGTTGAAGGCTTGTCGAGAGCTGAAATCGTTGAGATTTTTGACGAGAATGACCATTACTCCTGTAAGGTAAGAACGTTCGAGGACGATGAATCCAAGGATGTCGAAGATGAAGCATTGATGAGAACAATGCTTGAGTATTTCGAACAATACATAAAAATGTCCAAGAAGATTTCTGCGGAAACGTATGCATCTGTTTCAGACATTGAGGAGCCAGGAAGGATGGCGGATATCATCGCGTCCCATTTGCCTCTTAAGCTAAAAGAGAAACAGGAAATTCTTGAGACGATTGAAATCAAGGAACGTATGAATCGTGTCATCGAAATCATCCATAACGAAAAAGAAGTGCTTGGCCTTGAGAAGAAGATTGGCCAGCGGGTTAAGCGTTCGATGGAACGTACCCAAAAGGAATATTATTTGCGTGAACAGATGAAGGCGATCCAGAAGGAGCTTGGTGAAAAGGAAGGGAAGACAGGAGAAATTGCTGAGCTGACCGAAAAAATCGAGCTTGCCGGCATGCCTGAAAATGTGAAGGAAACAGCCTTGAAGGAACTTGACCGTTATGAAAAAGTCCCGACGACATCTGCAGAAAGCGCCGTAATCCGGAACTATATCGAATGGCTTGTTGCTTTGCCATGGTCAAAATCGACAGAGGATGATCTTGATATCAGCAAGGCGGAAAAAATCCTTGATAAGGACCATTATGGATTGGAAAAGGTAAAGGAAAGGGTTCTTGAGTATCTGGCGGTCCAGAAGCTGACGAACTCATTGAAGGGGCCAATCCTTTGTCTCGCTGGACCTCCAGGAGTCGGTAAAACGAGTCTTGCAAGGTCGATTGCAAAATCCCTGAACCGTAATTTTGTAAGGGTTTCTTTAGGCGGAGTCCGTGATGAGTCAGAAATCCGCGGCCACAGAAGGACCTATGTCGGCGCTATGCCAGGACGGGTCATCCAGGGAATGAAAAAGGCAGGTACGATCAACCCTGTGTTCCTTCTCGATGAAATAGATAAAATGTCCAGTGATTTCCGCGGTGATCCATCTGCTGCGATGCTTGAAGTATTGGATCCGGAACAGAACCATAATTTCAGCGATCATTATATTGAAGAGGCATATGACTTATCAAAGGTAATGTTCATCGCTACAGCCAATAATCTTTCGACTGTACCAGGCCCATTGCTCGACAGGATGGAAATCATCAATATTGCGGGCTATACTGAGCAGGAAAAGCTGCATATTGCCAAAGACCATTTGCTTCCACGACAAATCAAGGATCATGGTCTATCCAAATCACAGCTGCAGATGAAGGATGAAGCCATCACAAAGGTAATCCGTTATTATACCCGTGAATCAGGTGTACGTTCTCTTGAGAGGCAGCTTGCTTCCATCTGCCGGAAAACGGCGAAAATCGTTGTTTCCGGAGAGAAAAAGCGTGTGATTGTCAGTGAAAAGAATGTTGAAGACTTCCTCGGAAAGACTAAATTCAGGTATGGGCAGGCAGAGCTGGAAGACCAGGTGGGCGTTGCCACTGGACTCGCTTACACAACAGTCGGCGGTGACACACTCCAGATTGAAGTCTCCCTGTCACCAGGAAAAGGGAAGCTTGTCCTCACGGGTAAACTCGGGGATGTCATGAAGGAATCCGCGCAGGCTGCTTTCAGCTACGTGCGTTCAAAAGCGAAAGATCTGGACATTGATCCTGATTTCCATGAAAAGAATGATATTCACATCCACGTACCTGAAGGTGCTGTACCGAAAGATGGCCCTTCAGCGGGGATTACCATTGCTACTGCCCTCGTTTCTGCTTTATCAGGAAAGCCGATTCGCAGGGAAGTAGGAATGACAGGGGAAATAACGCTTAGGGGCCGTGTACTGCCAATTGGCGGGCTCAAGGAAAAGTCCTTGAGTGCACACAGAGCGGGTCTTACCAAGGTTATTTGTCCAAAAGATAATGAAAAAGATATTGATGATATTCCTGAAAGTGTACGTAAGGAGCTCGAATTTGTGTTAGTATCCCATGTTGATGAAGTATTGAAGCACGCTCTTGCTAGTGGTGATTCTCAATGAAAGTAAATAGTGCAGAAATCGTGATCAGTGCTGTAAGGCCGAATCAATATCCGGAAGGGAATCTTCCGGAATTCGCCCTTGCAGGCCGGTCGAATGTTGGTAAATCTTCATTTATCAATAAAATGCTTAACAGAAAAGCCCTTGCAAGGACTTCCTCCAAGCCGGGCAAGACACAGACCCTCAATTTTTACCTGATCAATGAAATGCTTCATTTTGTTGATGTTCCAGGATACGGGTATGCCAAGGTTTCCAAATCGGAACGGGAAGCCTGGGGCAAGATGATTGAAACTTATATCACCTCACGCGAACAGTTGAGAGCGATGCTTCTGATCGTTGACCTGAGGCATCCGCCTTCAAAGGATGACGTGATGATGTATGATTTCCTCAAGCATTATGATATCCCGGTCATTATCATTGCGACCAAAGCGGATAAGATTCCGAAATCAAAGTGGCAAAAACATTTAAAGATTACAAAAGAAACTCTTGATCTGGATCCGGATGATACCATCATTCTTTTCTCTTCAGAAACTGGTGAAGGAAAAGACAAAGCCTGGTCAGTATTGGGAAGTTTCATGAGATAATATCTTTCCATAAAGAAACCCGCACCGTGATTCGAACACAGTGCGGGTCTTCTTATTTCTTTTTAATAAATAACAGGTAAACTCCAATTAGTACAAATGCGGCCGGCCAAAATCTCCATGCTGACGAAACCCCATTTTCCAATAAACCAAGCCATCCGCTGATTCTGTCATAAAACAGCAGCAATGCTGCTAAAATGAGAAAGAGGACACCGTGGAACAAGCCGTTGCCCGTTTTCTGATATCGCAGCAAAAAGCCAAGGGCAATGATCAAGATGAAGGCTCCGAGGTGATCCGGCCAGAGTGAGAATTTATTGACCACATGGAAGTGGACACCGAATCCAACGAGTATCACGCCTGGGAAAATCGATTCATGATCCCTGCCCCAATATCCCTGCACTAAAAAGGCGACTCCAACGATGATCAATAGTGTCGGCCACGTATAAAATTCATTGAACAACGAAACATTTTCTTGCTGAAGATAAAAATAGATTCCAAATCCAATCAGTATCATTCCGGGGATAATTCTTTGATTTTTCATTCTTTCACCACTTCCAGAAAGGCTCACTTGAATTAAAGGACAAACTTTGATAAGGTACATTAGGGAGTATGTTTATTTGCTTTTGATATAGTATAAAAGTATAACAAATAAACAGAAGAGATAGTTCAATTTAATCAATGCATTTATATATATGTTTTTTCGAAAGTTGTTCACATTTACAACGTAAGAAGTAAAAAAACGTCATGTATAATTGCCTTAGCCAATTATGCAATTTCTATGTGGGGGTGTCAATTCATAATGCATATTATCGTTGTCGGTCTAAACTATAAAACTGCCCCTGTCGAAATCCGCGAAAGATTGACATTCAACGAGGCGAACCTTGGTGAAGCCATGAGTGCCCTTCAGGAAAAGAAGAGCATCCTCGAGAATGTCATCGTATCAACTTGCAACCGTACAGAAATATATGCTGTCGTGGACCAGCTTCATACAGGCAGATATTATATCAAAGAGTTTCTATCTGAATGGTTCGGGATCCCTCAGGCAGAATTTACTCCGTTCCTGTTCATTTATGAGCAAGACGGGGCAATTGAACATTTATTCAAGGTTTCATGCGGTTTGAATTCCATGGTGCTGGGTGAAACTCAAATCCTTGGGCAGGTTCGTTCAAGCTTCATGCTTGGCCTTGAAAAGAATACGACTGGGACAGTCTTCAACCAGCTGTTCAAACAGGCAGTCACGATTGCCAAGCGCGGCCATTCCGAAACAGATATCGGCGCAAATGCTGTTTCTGTAAGTTATGCGGCTGTTGAGCTTGCCAAGAAGATTTTCGGGACACTGGACCAGAAGCATGTCCTGATTCTTGGTGCCGGGAAAATGGGTGAGCTTGCGATCCAGAACCTCCATGCAAATGGTGCGAAAAAGGTGACGGTCATCAACCGTACTTACCAGAAAGCCGAGGATTTGGCGAATCGTTTCTCTGGAATGGCAAAAACTTTGGATGAACTTCAAACTGCGCTCGTGGATGCGGATATCCTCATCAGTTCCACAGGTGCGAAGAACTTTGTGGTCACAAAGGATATGATGGCAAAGGTCGAGCAAAAGCGAAAAGGAAAACCATTATTCATGGTTGATATCGCTGTTCCGCGTGACCTTGATCCTGAAATCGCGACACTTGAAAATGTATTTCTTTATGATATAGACGATCTAGAGGGTATTGTGGAAGCCAATCTGCAGGAACGCCAGAAGGCAGCGGAGAAGATCCTGATCATGATTGAAAGCGAGATCGTCCAATTCAAACAGTGGCTAAATACACTTGGTGTCGTTCCAGTCATCTCAGCGTTGAGGGTCAAAGCCCTTTCAATCCAGCAAGAGACGATGAACAGCATCGAACGCAAATTGCCACATCTATCTGATCGTGATATTAAAGTCCTTAACAAGCATACAAAGAGCATTATCAATCAGCTCCTTAAGGACCCAATCCTGCAGGCGAAAGAGCTTGCGGCTGGTCCGGACGCAGAGGAAGCACTCGATTTATTCGTGAAGATTTTCAATATTGAACAGCTCGTCGCTGAACAAGAAGGAATGAAAACGGCTGAAACCAAGCAGGTAAAAGTTCCTTCGCCTCAGGCTTCTTTTCAGCCGTAGGAGAGGTGGTGCCCATGGGTGATCTTTATATTACGCGTCTCCATGAAATAACCATTGTGATTTATGCGGCCAGCGTGCTCTTATACTTTATCGATTTTCTTAACAGTAACCGGAGGGCGAACAAAATTGCTTTCTGGTTACTTGCATTTGTTTGGGGATTCCAGACGATTTTCCTGTTATTTTACATGGTCGATAAAGGCCGGTTCCCAGTGCTGACCCTCTTTGAAGGGCTTTACTTTTATGCATGGGTGCTGGTTACACTGTCGCTGGCAATCAATAAACTCTTAAAAGTAGATTTTATCGTCTTTTTTACAAATATCCTTGGATTCATCATCATGGCGATCCACACATTCGCGCCCGTGCAATATGATTCCAATGTGATGTCCGAACAGCTTGTGTCGGAACTGCTGCTCATCCACATCACAATGGCAATCCTGTCATATGGAGCATTTTCGATTTCGGTTGTCTTTTCACTGCTATATCTCATTCAATATGACCTTTTAAAGAGGAAAAAGTGGGGTAAGCTGTTATGGAGGATCACGGATTTAACAAAACTTGATTATTGGTCATACATATTGAATGTCATCGGAGTGCCGATGCTGATCCTGAGCCTGATCCTGGGGCTTCAGTGGGCGTGGATCAAGGTGCCTGACCTTGCCTGGTATGATGCCAAGCTGATAGGGTCATTCATCGTACTCGCTGTCTATAGCATCTACCTTTATCTAAGGGTTGGCAAAGAGATGTATGGAAAATCGCTTGCCCTGTGGAATGTCGCATCGTTCCTGATTGTCTTGATCAACTTTTTCCTTTTCGGAAAACTATCATCATTCCATTTTTGGTACCAATAATAGGAGGCTGTCATGAGAAAAATTATCGTTGGCTCCAGACGGAGTAAGCTAGCATTGACACAAACAAACTGGGTAATAGAGCAGCTGAAAAAACTAGGAGCTCCTTTTGAGTTTGAAGTGAAAGAAATCGTTACAAAAGGAGACAAAATTCTTGATGTCACTTTATCAAAGGTTGGCGGGAAAGGTCTTTTCGTAAAAGAAATCGAACAGGCAATGCTGGACAAAGAAATTGATATGGCTGTCCACAGCATGAAAGACATGCCTGCAGTTCTGCCGGAAGGACTTGTCATCGGCGCGATTCCTGAGCGGGAAGATCACCGTGATGTCCTGATTTCCAATGGCCAGGTTGCTTTTAAAGATCTGAAACCAGGCTCAGTCATTGGAACAAGCAGCCTGCGCAGAAGCGCCCAGCTGCTGGCTCAGCGCCCGGATCTTGAAATGAAGTGGATCCGCGGAAATATCGATACAAGGATCGCTAAGCTTGAAACAGAGGACTATGATGGTATTATCCTTGCTGCTGCTGGCTTGAAGCGCATGGGATGGGCCAGTGATACAGTAACCGAGTTCATCGATGAGGATATTTGTGTACCGGCTGTTGGCCAGGGCGCGCTTTCAATCGAGTGCCGCGGTGATGACAAGGAGCTGCTACAGCTTCTTGAAAAATTCACATCACCTGAAACAAGTGCGACAGTAAGGGCTGAAAGAGCATTCCTTCATAAGATGGAGGGCGGCTGCCAGGTACCGATTGCCGGATATGCACATCTTAACGATAACGAAGAAATCGTCCTGACTGCACTAGTCGGTTCTCCGGATGGAAAAACGATCTTCAAGGAGATTGTAACTGGAAAGAATCCAGAAGAACTTGGGGAGCTTGCAGCTGACAAACTAATCAGCCAGGGAGCGAAGGACCTGATCGACAGGGTCAAACAGGAGCTTGATAGTGAATGATTCCAGCGCATTCGCTGCAAAATAAAACGGTCATGATTCCAAGGGGAAAGGCTCACGCGAAGTCTTTCTCTGAATTGGTTGTCAGTAATGGAGGGGTTCCAGTGGAAATCCCTCTTATTGCCTTTCAGCCGGTCAAAGCATCTGAAAAACTACTTAAAACACTTACTGATTTACATACGTACGATTGGATCATTTTTACGAGTAATGTGACAGTGGAAACCTTTTATTCCTTTTTAAAAAAGGGAGAGGTCACTTTGCCCAAAATTGCCGTGATTGGCGAAAAGACAAAAGAAATCCTCGTGGACATGGGTGAAAAGGTCGACTTTGTACCAGGAGAATATGTTGCCGAAGGATTTATTGATGAGTTTTTACCACATGTTAATCATGGTGAGAGGGTCTTGATCCCAAAAGGGAACTTGGCCAGGGATTATATCTCGTCCGCTCTAAAGGAAAAAGGCGCGATTGTTGATGAGATCATCATCTACGAAACATTCCTTCCTGAAGAAAGCAGAGGAAAGCTCGTTAAGATGCTAACTGAGGAAACTCTTGATATACTTACATTTACAAGCCCATCTACGATTGATCATTTTATGGAAATCGTAGAGGAACATAATTTAGGGGGCAAGCTGGAGCATTGCATTGTTGCCTGCATCGGTCCTGTATCAAAAAGGAAGGCAGAGCAACGGGGATTGAAGGTCCATGCCATGCCGGAAAAATATACCGTTGAAGAGATGCTGAAAAGCATTGCCAATTTTATGAATATTGGAGGGTAATCCATGAAACACCTTGAATTCAGCCGTCACCGCCGTCTTCGCCAAACAGCGAATATGCGCGCACTTGTACGTGAAAACTATCTTCGCACTGAAGACTTGATCTACCCGCTTTTTGTCGTTGAAGGAGAAAATGTGAAAAAAGAAGTTTCTTCCATGCCGGGAGTCTATCAATTATCCCTTGATAACTTAAAAGAAGAAATGACTGAAGTTGATTCTTTAGGCATTAAATCCGTTCTTCTTTTCGGCGTTCCTGACGAAAAAGATGAAGTAGGCTGTCAGGCTTATCATGACCACGGAGTTTTGCAGGAAGCAATCCGAGTCATCAAAAAAGATTTTCCTGATATCGTCGTCATTGCTGACACATGCCTTTGTGAATACACAAGCCATGGCCACTGCGGCGTCATCGAGGATGGCAAGATCCTGAACGATCCATCCCTTGAGTTGCTTGGAAAGACGGCTGTCAGCCAGGCAAAAGCCGGAGCCGATATCATCGCGCCATCCAATATGATGGACGGGTTCGTTACAGCGATTCGTTTTGCTTTGGATGAAGCAGGATTCCACGATGTGCCAATCATGTCATACGCAGTAAAATATTCTTCTGCCTTTTACGGTCCATTCCGTGAAGCGGCCGAGAGCACACCGCAGTTCGGTGACCGCAAATCCTACCAGATGGATCCGGCAAACCGTATCGAAGCGATGCGCGAAGCTGAATCAGATGTCATGGAAGGAGCAGATTTCCTGATCGTCAAACCGGGTATGCCTTATCTGGATATCGTCCGTGACGTGAAAAATAACTTCAACCTGCCTGTTGTCATCTATAATGTCAGCGGAGAGTATTCAATGGTTAAAGCTGCAGCACAAAACGGCTGGGTTGACGAGAAGAGCATCGTGATGGAAATGTTGACAGGCATGAAGCGTGCCGGGTCAGACCTGATCATCACTTATCATGCAAAGGATGCAGCTCGCTGGCTTAAGGAACAATAATTTTAAAGCTGTCTTTTTGAAGACTGGAACTGAAACGCCAGAGTCTATTAAATGGAAATGAGGGATATTATGCGCTCATATGATAAATCGATTGAAGCTTTCAAGGAAGCGACGGAACTTTTGCCAGGGGGAGTTAACAGTCCCGTTCGCGCATTCAAGTCTGTCGATATGGATCCTATTTTCATGGAAAAAGGAAAGGGTTCAAAAATCTATGACATTGATGGCAATGAATATATTGACTATGTATTGTCATGGGGACCACTGATCCTTGGGCACACGAACGAAAAGGTTGTTGAAGGAATCAAGAAAGTGGCAGAGCTTGGGACAAGCTTCGGAGCACCGACACTTGTCGAGAATGAGCTTGCACAATTAGTCATTGACCGAGTGCCATCAATCGAAATGGTGAGGATGGTATCTTCGGGAACTGAGGCAACGATGAGTGCATTGCGCCTGGCGCGCGGGTATACAGGCCGCAATAAGATTCTGAAATTTGAAGGCTGCTACCATGGACATGGGGACTCATTGCTGATTAAAGCTGGCTCAGGCGTCGCTACACTAGGATTGCCAGACAGCCCGGGTGTTCCTGAGGGCGTTGCCCAAAACACGATTACAGTACCTTACAATGATCTTGAAAGCGTCCGTTACGCATTCGAACAATTTGGTGATGATATCGCTGGTGTGATCGTGGAACCAGTTGCAGGTAATATGGGAGTCGTTCCTCCTGTTGAAGGCTTCCTTGAAGGCTTGCGTGAAATCACGGCTCAGAATGGCACAGTACTTATTTTTGATGAGGTCATGACAGGCTTCCGTGTAGGCTATAATTGTGCACAAGGTTATTACAATGTAACTCCGGACCTAACTTGCCTTGGAAAAGTAATCGGCGGAGGACTTCCGGTTGGCGCATATGGCGGCAAGAGAGAAATCATGGAGCAGATTGCTCCAAGCGGTCCGATTTACCAGGCAGGCACACTATCAGGCAATCCGCTGGCAATGACTGCCGGCCTCGAGACATTAAAGCAGCTCACTCCTGAATCATACAAAGAGTTCGAGCGCAAAGCTGACATTCTTGAAAATGGCCTGAAGGCTGCGGCTGAAAAGTACGGAGTGCCGCATACAGTCAACCGAGCAGGCTCGATGATCGGCATCTTCTTCACAAACGAAAATGTCATCAACTATGATGTGGCCAGACAATCAGACCTGGAATTCTTTGCAGCCTACTACCGTGAAATGGCAAACGAAGGAGTATTCCTTCCGCCATCACAGTTCGAAGGATTATTCCTGTCCACAGCTCACACAGACGAAGACCTGGAAAAAACAATCCAAGCAGCCGAAAAAGCATTTGCAAAGCTGCAGAATAAATAAGCTGTTTAGACACTCTTCGATGGAAGGGTGTCTTTTTATTTTGTGGGAAGTGAGGAGTTGGAAATTTAATTGGTTGGTTTTTAAGGTATATATTAATTTTTTGGGAATACGCCTTTAAAAAATGGCTCTGTTAAAACTAAATGTTGTTCTTACATCCTGTTGATTGTAGTGGAAGGCGTGAAGACTCCTCCGAAAATGCTACCGCATTTCCATCGTGCGTGGGGCCATTCAAGGGAGCTATTCAGTGTCCTGCGGGATCAGCAAGTCATCGGGAGACCCCGCAGGCGCTTGAAGCGCCGAGGAGGCTCCCGGACTGCCCGCGGAAAGCGAAGCGCCTGGAACGAAAATCAACAGCCTTAATTAACAGAGCAAAGAATACTTATCATTCTATGTGTCAAACACTTCCCCCACCAGCTCCTTTTTATGTTCTAAATTATCATAAAAGTAAATACAGACTCATAAAGTGTTAATGACATAGTGATTTTACGTTTAAGGAATGAAAGGAGGAGTCGCTTTGTCTCAGGGGAATCAATCGTGCCTGCGATTTTCATTAGAAGAGTCTGTGTGGTTTCAAAGAGGACAGGAAGTCGCGGAGCTTGTCTCGATTTCACTCGATCCGAATATAACCATCCAGGAAAATGAACAATACGTATCCATTCGCGGATCACTGGAGTTGACTGGGGAATATACATGCCGTGAACAGCAGCAAGAGGTGGATGATCAGATTGCAGCTCTTAAGTATGTGCATTCTGTGATGGAGAGGGAAGAAGGAGTCTATGAGTTCCTTCATCGTTTCCCGGTGGATATCACAATTCCTAAAAACCGGATTGAGAGCATTTATGACATTGATATTCAAGTAGAAGGATTTGATTATGAGTTTCCAGAAACAGACCGATTGAAGCTGAATGCTGACCTAGCCATCACGGGCCTGTATGGGGAACAGCAGCATGAAGCCGAAGAGGATGGTGATAGTGAAGAGGCACAGGAACTGGAAGTCAGCTACAGGGAGGCTACTGCAGAAGGTGATGTTGAAATTGAAACAGAAGCAGTTGCAGAAAATCATAGCCTCAAAGAGAGAGAGGAACATGACTTCCCGGAAGCTCCAGCCTATTCATTTGTCCAGCAAAATGAGACTTTGAATCATCAAGAAGAAGATTCCTATGAAGAAGAACTTTATGCCCCGTTCAGGGCTGAGGCTAAGAAAACGGCTGCAGCAGAGAACGCCTCGGAACCTGAACAGCAGGCTCAGCGGGAACCAGAGCTGGAATATGCTCTAAGCGATTTCAGAGGTGAGCAGGAGCCTGTAATGGAGGTCGAGGTTGAGGAAGAGGAAGTGGACGTCGAACTGGAGGCACCACAAGAGCCAGTCTCAGAAAGCATGCCTGCCGAAGTGGAAGAGGCTCCGGAAAGCTCATCCTCTCCAGTTATGAAAAAGAAGAAGCCGAATATGAAACAAGGCATTTCCATCGCCGAATTCCTAGCGCGTAAGGAAGAAGAAACAGAAGTTGCTAAAATAAGAGTTTGCATCGTCCAGCAAGGCGATTCGCTACAATCGATCTCAGAACGCTATGATGTCCCAGTCCAGCAGCTTCTGCGTGTGAATCATCTGAGTATCGACCATGAAGTTCATGAAGGCCAGGTATTATATGTTCCAGGTGTAGCGGTTCATAATAGCTAACATTTTAATTAACAACCTTGTCCAAATGCAGGCTAGTTGTCAGGGTTGGCTTGGCTGCTGGCTGGGATTGCTATAGCTTTCAGCATGGGCAGGTGTCTGACACCTGCCCAGCTGTATTTATCGATTTGAAATCCAGAAAGTAGGCGAGATCCGATGGATGATCGCAATTTTTTAAAAGAAGAATCGGCAGTGTTGAAACAATACCCTATTAATCCGTATTTTGCAGAGGATTTTGGTAAAGTGAAGAAGGTCTATACGAATACAGGCACTTACGCTTTAAAGAAAATCCACCCTCATGAGTCGACGGATTTCATTAGGCATATCCAGCACCTTTATCAAAAAGGCTATAACAGGATTGTTCCAGTCTACCCGGCAAATGACGGACGTTATGCCGTTTTGCATAATAAGTCACTGTATTATTTAATGCCGTGGATGCCCAATGAAACAAGGGAGGACCAGTCACAAAGGCACCAGCAGCTGTTCAGGGAATTGGCCAGAATGCATACTTTGTCAGTCAAGGAACTGGAAATCAGTGCGGAAGTGAAGCAGGAGCATTATGAAAAGACGCTAAAAGAATGGGAAAAGGAAGAAGAATTCATCAACGGGTTTCTTGAAAGCTGTGAGGACAGGGTATATATGTCACCATTTGAACTGACATTTTGCCTGTATTATATCCAGATCAGCCAGGCTATACAGTTCGCCAAGCAAAAACTTGAGTCATGGAATGAAAAGACGAAGGAGCAAAAGAAAACGAGGACGGTAACTCTTCACGGCAAGGTCTCTCCTGAACACTTCCTGTTTGATGAAAGAGGATACGGTTATTTCATCAATTTCGAGAAGGCCCGGCAAGGCTCGCCAATCCAGGATTTGCTACCCTTCCTGGCAAGGTCGCTGAAGACTCAGCCAAAGTATGGAGATGAAATCATAGACTGGATCTATGTCTATTTAAAATACTTTCCTTTTCGAGAGGATGAAATGCAGCTGTTCATGAGTTATCTTGCTTTCCCATCAGGCATTATCCGTGTGGCGGAAATGTACCATCAGCGCAAGTCTGAAGTGGATGAAAGAAAGTTTGTCCAAAAACTGCAGCGGCAGTATTGGCTCTTAAGCAATACAGGTTACGTGGTGACCAAGATCGACGAAATGGAAAAACAAAAAGAGCAGGCAAAACAAGAAGGAGCCCAGAGCTAAAAGATGCTCCAGGGCTCCTTAAATCATTTCGAATTTTATTGCCAGTGCAATCAGGATGAAAATCGATAGCAAGAATACATCAAATGTCGACGGAAAAAACAGGGTTCGTATTCCCTGGAAAACGCAAAAAGGAATAATGAGCTGAGCGCAAACTGCCCGTGCCGTCCTCGCCCACTTCGGGAGTGTATAAGGATTATACCTTCGTCTCTTCATCGCCATCCCTCCAAACAATCAGGTATCCCTTTTTCCATTCTATGAGTGACTTGCCCAAAATGTGCTTATTGCTCGCACATTAAGCATCAAAAAGTATAAAATAATAAAAAATAGGAAATGATGATTGACGTCAATCCACTTTTTTGGGTAGTATATCTAATATACAAAACACATAATAAAGCAAAGCTTTGACAGGGAAGAGTACATGAGCATCCAGCTTGAAGAGAGGGAGTCCATTAGCTGGGAGGACTTCTAAGCCGGAACCATGGAAGGTCGCCCTCGAGCATCGCCTGGGAACGGATGTCTCTCAGTAACAGGCGACGGTGAAGAACCGTTATCCGTATTTGAGCCAGCAGCAAAACTCAGTTTTTACCGTTGCTGGGAAAAAAGGTGGTACCGCGAACAAACTCCATTCGTCCTTTTATGGCGAATGGGGTTTTTTATTTTTTAAAAGGAAATGCATTTGAATGGAGGAAAAACTGATGGAAGAGAATTTGTCTATGCCGACTAAATACGATCCGTCTTCAATTGAACAAGGACGTTATGAATGGTGGATCAATGGTAAGTTTTTCGAAGCGAAGGACGATGAAACGAAAAAGCCTTACACAATCGTAATCCCGCCGCCAAACGTAACTGGAAAGCTGCATCTTGGCCATGCGTGGGACACAGCGCTTCAGGATATCCTGACACGAATGAAGAGAATGCAGGGCTATGACGTACTATGGCTTCCTGGAATGGACCATGCGGGCATCGCAACACAGGCAAAGGTTGATGAAAAACTGCGCAGCCAGGGCATCAATCGATACGAACTGGGCCGTGAAAAATTCCTTGAGGAAGCTTGGAAGTGGAAAGAGGAATACGCACAGCATATCCGTACGCAATGGTCAAAACTCGGATTGGGACTGGATTACAGCCGCGAGCGCTTTACATTGGATGAAGGATTATCAAAGGCTGTAAAAGAAGTTTTCGTTTCTTTATACCGCAAAGGCTTGATCTATCGCGGCGAATACATCATCAACTGGGATCCGGCAGCGAAAACCGCTCTATCTGATATCGAGGTAATCCACAAAGATGTCCAGGGTGCTTTCTACCATATGAGATATCCTCTGGCAGACGGCAGCGGACATATCGAGATCGCAACGACAAGACCGGAAACGATGCTCGGAGATACTGCTGTTGCTGTTCATCCGGAAGATGACCGCTACAAGCATATGATTGGCAAGAGTGTCATCCTGCCGATCGTTGGCCGCGAAATTCCGATTGTGGGTGACGATTATGTCGATATGGAATTTGGTTCAGGCGCAGTTAAAATCACTCCTGCACATGACCCTAATGACTTTGAAATCGGCAACCGTCACAACCTTGAAAGAGTCCTTGTCATGAACGAAGACGGCTCAATGAATGCTAAAGCCGGCAAGTATCAGGGAATGGACCGCTTCGAATGCCGCAAGCAAATCGTCAAGGATCTTCAGGATGCTGGCGTATTGTTCAAGATTGAAGAACACATGCACTCAGTAGGTCACTCTGAGCGCAGCGGTGCTGTCGTAGAGCCATATCTATCGACTCAATGGTTCGTAAAAATGCAGCCGCTTGCTGATGAAGCAGTCGCTCTCCAGAGTAAAGAAGAGAAGGTCAACTTTGTCCCTGAGCGCTTTGAAAACACATACATGCGCTGGATGGAAAATATCCGCGACTGGTGTATTTCCCGTCAGCTATGGTGGGGCCACCGCATCCCTGCCTGGTACCATAAAGAAACAGGCGAGGTTTACGTTGACCACGAACCGCCGGCAGATCCCGAGAACTGGGAACAGGATAATGACGTTCTTGATACATGGTTCAGCTCAGCGCTATGGCCATTCTCGACAATGGGCTGGCCGAATGAAGAAGCAGCTGATTACAAGCGCTATTACCCGACAGCAGCACTAGTAACAGGCTATGATATTATCTTCTTCTGGGTTTCAAGGATGATCTTCCAGGGATTAGAGTTCACGGACCAGAGACCATTCAAGGATGTATTGATTCACGGACTCGTTCGTGCAGAAGATGGCCGGAAGATGAGTAAGTCACTTGGAAATGGTGTTGATCCGATGGATGTCATCGACCAGTACGGAGCAGACTCACTTCGCTACTTCCTGACAACAGGAAGCTCACCGGGGCAAGACCTTCGTTACAGCACCGAAAAGGTTGAGGCAACATGGAACTTCGCGAATAAAATCTGGAACGCATCCCGATTTGCGTTAATGAATATGAATGGCCTGAAATATGAAGAAATCGATTTGAGCGGCGAGAAGTCAGTTGCTGATAAGTGGATTTTGACAAGGCTCAATGAAACGATCGAGACTGTTACAAGACTTTCAGACCGTTATGAGTTTGGTGAGGTTGGCCGAGCGCTTTACAACTTCATCTGGGATGACTTCTGTGACTGGTATATCGAGATGGCAAAGCTACCGCTATACGGCGAAGATGTAGCAGCCAAGAAGACGACAAGATCCATCCTTGCATACGTTCTAGACAACACGATGCGCCTGCTGCATCCTTTCATGCCATTCATTACCGAAGAAATCTGGCAGAACCTGCCTCATCAAGGGGAGTCCATCACGGTTGCAAGCTGGCCGAAGGTTGACACTAATTTAACTGATAAAGAAGCGGCAGATGATATGAAGCTTCTTGTTGAAGTCATCCGTGCTGTGAGGAATATTCGCTCTGAGGTGAACACACCACTAAGCAAGAAGGTAGATATGTTCCTGAAGGCGAAGGATGAAAAGACATTGAGCATGCTTGAGAGTAACCGCGGCTATATCGTCCGTTTCTGTAATCCAGAGAACCTGGAAATCGGGCTAGAAGTCAATGCTCCTGAAAAAGCGATGACAGCAGTTGCTACAGGACTTGAAATCATCATGCCCCTTGAAGGCCTGATCAACATTGATGAAGAAATCGCCCGCCTTCAAAAAGAAAAAGAGAAGCTGGATAAAGAAGTAGAACGCGTCCAGAAGAAGCTGGCTAACGAAGGCTTCGTCAAGAAAGCTCCTGAAAAAGTCATCGACGAAGAACGCGCTAAGGAAAAAGACTATCTGGAAAAACGTGCAGCGGTCGAAGCGCGCATCAATGAATTAAGAAACTAATAATAAGAATTCTGAAGACGAACCATTTTGGTTCGTCTTCATCTTGAATTGAGGTGTTTATATATGTTTGAAACATATGAGCAAGCAATTGAATGGATCCATGCAAGGCTACGTCTGGGAATGAAGCCGGGACTTTCGAGAATGGAATGGATGCTTGTAAGGCTGGAGCATCCTGAAAGAAGGATCAAAACCATCCATGTTGGCGGCACGAATGGAAAAGGATCGACAGTCACCTTCCTTCGCTCCATCCTGCAGGAAGCAGGATTCAGGGTCGGTACGTTTACTTCGCCCTATTTTGAACAATTCAATGAGCGAATCAGTATTAACGGCCAACCTATCAGTGATGAGGAATTGGTTGAACTGACGAATGTGATCAAACCCCTTGCAGATGAACTGGATCATACAGAGTTGGGCGGACCGACTGAATTTGAAGTGATCACCGCGATGTCGATCTATTATTTTGCCAGGATGTCTCCTGTTGATGTTGTAATTTATGAAGTTGGGCTTGGCGGGCGCTTCGATTCCACGAATGTCATTCATCCGTTGCTTTCAATCATCACCAGCATCGGCCTGGATCATACGGCAATCCTCGGTGATACATATGAACAAATAGCTTTTGAAAAAGCAGGTATCATCAAGAACGGTGTAAGCGTGATTACAGGAGTGAAACAGCCTGAAGCACTAGATGTTATCGAAAGAAAAGCTCTGGAAGGCAAGTCACCTATCTACCATCTAGGAAATGAATTCACAGCAGGTTCAAGAGAACCTTTGGAGCGGGGTGAAAAATTTACTTTTTCAAGCATGTTCGGCCAGATTGAGGACCTCAGAACCACCATGATCGGATCATATCAGGTGGACAATGCCGCCTGTGCTGTAATGGCCAGCCAGATCCTTGCAAACTATTATTCATTTATGATCGAGAATGAGCATATCAGGGAAGGGCTGATTCAAGCCTATTGGCCTGGAAGGCTTGAAGTTTTAAGTGAGGATCCTTTAGTCCTGATCGATGGTGCTCATAATGAAGAGGGAATAAATGCGCTGGCAAGTGAAATTAATTCTCGATTTGCCGATAAAAAGATTAGTATCTTATTTGCGGCTCTTAAAGATAAGAAGTTGGACAAGATGATTGCCACTCTCGAAGAAACTGCCGACCAGCTGACTTTCACCACCTTCGACTTTCCTCGTGCAGCTTCTGCGGAAGATTTAATGGAAGTTGGAAGAAATGATGGAAATAACAATATCGCAATAGATTATCAAGACTTTCTATCTAAGAAAATAAATGAATTGAATAAAGAAGAAATACTGATTGTCACAGGCTCTCTTTACTTTTTATCAGAGGTAAAGCCTTTCATGATGAATGTGTTGAAAAATAAATAAGAAAATTATGACATTGCAGAAAAAGTTTGCTAAACTATTTAAAAAGTGCGACTTTTTTCCTAGGAAGGAGGTGGATAGATAAAGATGACTCCAATGATCAAAAAATCAATATGGTTCAGCTGGCTGCTGTTCGTGCCGGTTGGGCTCTGGGTGACCTATCAAGTCTATCCGCCTCCAAGTAATCTACCGGTGTGGGAAGTTTTCGCCTTCCTCTTATTGATGGTTGTCGTGGCTGCCATGCCAATGGTCGTCAACAATACGCCAATCTTCCTGATCCAATGGGTGTCGCTGGCAGTATTCCTGACATACGGCATCTTTGTGGAAATGGTTTTGATGCAAATTTCTGTGCTGATTTTGTTAATGCGGCTTCGAGTCCAAAAGTCTGATATATACAGGTTTCCGCTGAATTCGTTAATGTTCTTTATCGTATCATTAGGGAGCGGATTGATCTTTTACGCACTCGGAGGAACACATGGAGCACATTTGGCCGATGATCCATACACTTATATTTTAGGAACCGTCTATGGAATTAGTAATTATGGAGTGAATACTTTATTCCTGATCCTGCTGCAAGCAGTCGTCCTAAAACTGAAGGGGCCTTATTTCGGAAAAGATTTCATTTGGGAAACCGTAACGACTTTGATTACATTCCCTGTAGGCTTCATACTGTATGAACTATACCAGAGTGAGATGGGACTTTATTCATTGCTGTTTGTCGGCATTCCGTTCGCCAGTCTGTCTATCATTCTCAGTCTCTATTATTCGAGCGGAAAGGTGAACCATTTTTTACAGAGTGCAGCAGAGATTGGTCATCAGCTTGCGGAGAGACTGAAGTCGGATGATGTTCTTGACCTCTTTGTTCAAAAAGTGATCGAGATGCTTCCTGTTGACTATGCCTACATTTTGGATGTAGTGGATGACAAAGAGCTAAAGCTGATTCATAAGGTAGAGTTCGGCGAAATGATGGAGCCAGTTGCCGATCCTCTTGGAAAAGGCAAGGGAATAAGCGGGCTTGTCTGGGAAGAGAAAAAGCCTGTACTTTTCCATTCAAAAAAACAATGGAAGCATATTAATTCAGGTTATATTCCAGCAGGTGCCGAAAGTATTCTTGGTGTGCCAATCGTCAGGAACAACCAGGTGATCGGTGTCCTTGTCCTGGCTGCAAACAAGAAAAGGGCATTCGAAAAATCGCAGCTGATGATTATCGATATCCTTTGCTCCCACTTTGCGATTGCCGTGGAAAACGCCAGGCACCATGAAAAAACAAAGGAATACAGTGAACGCTGCGCTTTGACTGGACTGTACAATTACCGCTACTTTGAAAACATGCTGACTGCCGAATTCGAAAAACTGCAATTTGGCCACAGGGACCTACTATCACTCATCCTGCTCGACATCGACCATTTCAAATCCGTCAACGATACATACGGGCACCAAAGCGGAAATGAGATTTTAATCGAGTTGGCAGAACGACTCAGGAAAAGAATCGGAAGCATGGGTACCGTGGCACGTTACGGAGGAGAAGAATTCGTCATTCTCCTGCCAGACATGATGAAAGGCGATGCCCTTAAACTCGCAGAACAAATCAGGCTGATGATCGCCAACGAGCCATTTACACTTCTGCAGTCGATGGATGAAGAAGGAAAACAGCTCCTGGTTAATATCACAGCCTCGATCGGAGTCGCAACAGCACCACAAGATGCAGACGACTCACTAGCATTGATCAGGCATGCAGATAGGGCTTTATATGTTGGTGCGAAGCGATCTGGTAGGAACCGGGTTGCGGAATATGTGAAATGAGAAAAGGCTGACTCGATCGAGTCAGCCTTTTCTCTTCCTAGTATTGCACTTGTATGCCATCATCAGGATTGATGTACCATTCATCATCTGCCGGCCGTGGGCAGGACTTATTTTTGCCAGAAGGGAAATCTGCATACTCAGTCAAATTTCCCTGGTTATCAATCTTATAGACATTGCCGTATATACAAAAAGAATAAGCATTTCCATTAAATTCAGGTGAAACAGTAAAAATAGCATCTCCGAAAACAAAAATGTCAGCTGTGCCTGAGAAGATAATTCTATCTTTAAAAAAAGCATTTCCGTTCACGTTAATAGTGCGATTACCCCGGACTTCAATACTTTTTTCAAAGTAAGTAGATGAGTCAAAGGTCAGGTGTTTATCCTGTCCTTTCAAGTTTATCGCTGTTGTATTAACAATATCAGCAGGTGTTGGTTCTGGTTTGGGTTCTCCAACTAGACTTTCACCGTTCTTTTCGATTGTAATTGTACTTTCTAAAACCTTATTTTCATCCCCAGTTCTTCCATGACTTTTGAATTTGACTACTATTGTATCATCAGCCTGAATTTCTGAAATAGTGATGTCTCTGACTTCGTATAAATTAACACCTTCAACAGTTCTTAAAATTGAATTGTTGAGTGAACCTATTCTAATTTTAAGGTCTTTCAGGAAGTACTCGTCATACTCGGCAGTACAGCGGATTGTATTTTTTTTGCAAGTTTTTACTTTGCCTTGAGAATGTGGTTTTTTGCTTCCGCCATTGTTCTTAATGACTGTATCGGCTTGGGATTCTGCATAAGTGTTAGCTTGGCTGACAGCATTGGCAAGCCAGGCTTCATAATGAGCCACTCCCATCTCAGCAAGGTCGGTTGCCTTGTTCATCTCATCTGTCTTATTGAATTGCTTTCGGGCAGACAGCGCCATACCGCTCATGGAAAGGGCCATGGTGAAGGTGATAGTAATAATGACTAATACAAGGACAAGTGCATAGCCTTTTTCATTTCTCAAATTCAAAACTATCCCTCCTTAATACCTTTTAACTGTCGTTTCAACTTCATATTTCTGCCCTTTTTGATCAGTTAAGGTTAATTGAACTGAAAGCGGCTGCTGTGAATCTATCTTTAAGTTACTAATGGCTGTTGTTGTTGGGTAACCAACTTTTATCTCCATCTCATATAGGGAATCCCCCAGTAAATGGTTAGCTGTTTCTTGGCCAATGTAAGCTTTCTTTCCTGATTGGTCATATTTGATCCAATAAGAATCATTTGTTTGGTGATACTGTTTAATGGTCCCCAGCACTAGATTGGCAGACTGGTCCATGCTGCTTTTATGCGAAATGCGATCGTAGTTGTTATTGAAAGTAAAAAAGACTCCATAGATAATTCCTGAAATGATAAAAAGTATGGCAATTACTGCAAGAAGCTCGACTAGTGACATTCCTCTTTGGTTGTTCATTTGCTCACCTTCTTATATATGTGAATGTTTCCGAAGAACTTTCAGGATCATCACTGTCAATAATTGCTACCTTGGCTAGAATTAAGTTCTCTTCACCAGGGGTGAAAATTGCCGATATAGAATATGTACTATTAATGGTTTGACCGGAAAGAAATTCTAGGTCGTCCTCATTTAATGTGCATTTTAAATCAGCACAATCTGAAATCGTTTGTAATTTGCTTTTTGTAATGTTGAGTTCTATTAGATTTACAATCTTCTGGCTGGTCTGAGAAGTACTGAGTTTTTCTTCATTTTTCTTTACAAACATTGCTGATTGGCTGAAAAAGCTTGCAAAGGATGTTAGTACTATGGAAAGAATTACAATTGACAGTAATACTTCCAGTAAAGTCAATCCATTTTGGTTATCCAACTTATTACCCAATACTATTGGCCTCCATCTTCTAAATCTACTAAATCTATTATACAATAGGTAATAGGGAAAATTGTCACATGATGTAATGAAATTTTGTCGTAAGATATAAGGAAATGGTATGGTTTTTAAATAAATTTCATCCATTTTATCTAAGACGTACTATCAATTTTTAGCAAGAGGTAAATTACCAATTATTATGCTTGGAGGACTACATAGTGAAAAAACAGCAAATAGTAAAGTTTTCACTGATCCTTTCTGTTCTTTCCATCTTTATATTCAGCTTTACATATTTTGGCTCGGACATATTCAGCGCACGGACGTCAGCGAAGCAAGCATTCTCTGAAAATACGACAATAGGAAATTTCGATGTTTCAAACAAGTCACAAGACGAGGCAACGACTTACATTCAAACACAAGTAGATAGTTGGTTGGCTGAGGCCAATATAAGGCTTGTTTATAAAGGCCAAAACTATCCTGTGAATACGGACAGTTTTGTTTTTGGGGTTGAGGATTCAATTTCATCAGCCACCAGTGGAGCACCTAATGAACTATACGTTCATTGGGAAGGAGAAACAATAAATAATCTGAACTTACCTTCTTCAATTGTTCCCAAACTTGATACTGAAAAACTTACTATTGAAATGCAAGCTTCTGCACAAAAACTGATTCCAGAAATTGCAGTCAAGCTTGAGGACTTTCTTCCTACTGAAGATCCAGTCATAATCTCGACCGCCTTAGTGAAACTCACTTCTGATGCTGAATCAGAAAACATTGAAAAACTAGTTGAAATTGAGATATTGCCAGATTCAATGTTTTCGCTTGCTGGGTATGCAAATGAAAACGGCCTGGCAAATGTTTCGGCTTCAACCTTCAGTCAAATCGGTTCTGCCTTATATAAGGCACTCCTGCAATCTGACATTTCAATCGTCGAAAGGCACTTAAGCAGCCAGCTGCCAAAAAATATTGAGCTTGGTTATGAAACTAAAGTGGATTTTTCCGAAAATCTTGATTTGAAATTTTATAACCCAAACGGTACGTCTTATAAGGTAGAGTGGAATCTACATGGGCAGGAACTGGAGGCGGTGGTGACAGGGGCACTACCAATGTATGAATACAAGATAACTGCCACAGATAAACAGGAATTTAAACCAAGGATTATCAAGCAATATTCTCCTCTTTTGAAGCAAGGACAAAAGTCTGTCCAGACAGAAGGCAAAGCGGGCTTGATGATAAAAATTAACAGGGAGATCTACGGGGAAAACGGAGAGCTTTTAAAAACGGAATTCATATCTGAGGATTTTTATCCGCCTAGCCACCGAGTAGAAGTGCTTCCTTTAGCACCAGCAGTTATTCAAACTGTTCCAGATTCAACAACAGGATCGGATAATGTTACGGTTCCTGGAGTTGATCAAAACGACAGTAATCCGGGACAACCAAGCGGAACAAATCCAACTGTGCCATCCAACGACGGTGAACAACAGCAGCCAGTTGACAAACGAGCTAATGATGAACAAGACACCGATGATGGCGGTCTTTGGGGTAAACCGAATGAACAGCCAAAATAATCATTTGGGACAGGAGTGATAATAATGAGACAAACACGTAAGCGGCTGGGGGACCTGTTGGTTGATACAGAGCTGATCACAGCTGAACAACTGCAGGAAGCCTTGAATAATAAAGCTGAAGGCCAAAAACTCGGCGATGCTTTACTTCAACAAGGTTTGATTACAGAGCAGCAGCTAATCGAGGTACTGGAATTCCAGCTAGGCATTCCTCATATCAGCTTGTATCGTTATCCTTTCGATACTAAGTTACTCACCTTGGTCCCAAAGGACTTGGCGAAAAGGAATTTAGTCATTCCTTTGAAAAAAGAAGGAGATAAACTGTTTGTCGCCATGGCTGATCCCATGGATTTCATTACAGTTGACGATTTAAGGCTCTCAACAGGTTTTCATGTTGAAACAGCTATAGCTACCAAGGATGATATCCTCAGGGCAATCAATAAATATTACGATAGCAATGAAGGCTTTGAAGATTTGTTGGAGTTGAATGCTCCGATGGAAACAATCAAAGAAGAAACACTTAATGAAGCAGATTCTCCGATCATCAGGCTGGTGAACCAGCTGCTTTCGAATGCTTCTGCCAGCAAGGCAAGCGATATCCACATTGATCCTCAGGAAACAAAGGTAATTATACGATATCGGGTGGATGGTATCCTCAGGGTTGAACGAGTACTCCCCAAACATATGCAAAATGTTCTGATCGCAAGGATCAAAATTATGGCAAACCTTGATATTACAGAAAATCGTATTCCTCAGGACGGACGCATGAAGGTCAACATCGACTTCCATCCTATCGATTTGCGCGTGTCTACCATGCCAACGGTTTTCGGGGAAAAGGTTGTCATGCGTATTCTGGATATGGGCAGCTCATTGAATGATGTTGAAAAGCTTGGTTTTAACCAACACAATCTGGAACGCTTTAAGGATATGATCAGCAGGCCGAATGGAATTGTTCTAATCACTGGTCCTACTGGTTCAGGTAAGTCTTCGACACTGTATGCTGCCCTCAACAAGCTGAACAGTGAAGAAGTGAATATCATTACAATTGAGGACCCGGTTGAATATCAATTGGAAGGAATCAACCAAATACAGGTCAACACGAATGTTGGCATGACTTTCGCTGCAGGGCTGAGGTCAATCCTGCGCCAGGATCCTGACATCATAATGGTCGGGGAAATTCGTGATAAGGAAACTGTGGAGGTTTCAGTCAGAGCCTCTTTGACCGGCCATCTAGTGTTAAGCACAATCCATACCAATGATGCGCTCAGCTCCATAACAAGAATGATCGATATGGGAGTGGAACCTTTCCTGGTAGCTTCTTCATTAACCGGCATCGTGGCACAGAGACTTGTCAGGAAAGTCTGCAGGGATTGTGCAGAGGTACATGAACCGACGAAACGGGAGATCGACATCTTTTCAAAAAGAGGCATTCAGATTGATAGAGTGTGGCGAGGAAGTGGCTGTTCTTCCTGTAATATGACCGGGTATAGGGGGCGTATTGCTATCCATGAAGTGCTGCAAATCAATGGAGAATTACGCAAGGCAATTATGAACGAGGAACCTATCAACATTCTAAGGGAGATAGCTGTCAACAATGAAACGATCTTTTTGATTGATGATGGTCTTTTGAAGGTCAAACAAGGCCTTACAACTACAGAAGAAGTTTTAAGAGTGGCAATCACAGAGTAAACGGGGAGAAAGAATGAAAGATAAAATCGATCACTTGTTAAGTTCAGGCTTTGAACAAAAGGCTTCCGATATCCATATAACTGTCGGCATACCGCCGATCATGAGGATCAACGGTGACTTGAAAAGGTTTGGAAGCGAAGTAACTGTCCCAGAAGATACGGAAGGAATGGCAAAAGCAATCATTCCGGAGAAGTTATGGGATCAATTCAAGTCAAAAGGCGAACTCGATTTTTCCTATGGTATACCCGGAGTTTCAAGGTTCAGGATCAATGCTTATCACCAGCGAGGCTGTGTGTCACTCGCTGCGCGTGTTGTGCCGACGAGGATCCCTACACTTGAAGAGTTGGAATTGCCTTCTATCTTGAAAAAAATCGCCGAAAAGCCCCAGGGCCTGGTGCTTGTAACTGGTCCGACCGGAAGTGGCAAATCAACCACACTAGCGGCTATGATTCAGTATATTAATAAAAATATGAGCAAACATATCGTCACACTTGAGGATCCGATTGAATATCTCCACAAACACGGAAATAGTATTATCGACCAACGCGAGGTCGGATTTGATACAAATAATTTCGCAAATGGCCTGCGGGCAGCACTCCGTCAGGATCCTGATGTCATCCTTGTTGGTGAGATGCGTGACCTTGATACAATCCAGACAGCGATCACGGCAGCTGAAACAGGTCATCTTGTGCTAGGTACACTACATACCTCAAGCGCACCGGCAACGATCAACCGGATTATTGATGTATTTCCTTCTGGCCAGCAAGCGCAAATCCGCATCCAGTTGGCATCTGTCCTCGTTTCCGTCATTTCGCAACGGCTTTTTCCGACGGTCGATAAAAAGAGCCGCAGAGGGGCAACAGAAATACTAATCAACAATGCGGCGGTGGCGAATTTAATTCGCAATGAAAAAATCCACCAAATCATGAGTATCATGCAAACTTCCAGGATTTATGGCATGCATACGCTTGAAATGAGCATAAAAGAATTGCTTCAGCAAGGGATTATTTCAAGAGAGGCCGCTGAACCTTACTTACAGGAGAAGTTGGTGTAAAAATGGCACGGTTTAAATACTCCGGTCGGGACCGGACGAAGAAACGATCGGGTACAATAACAGCTGGTTCCAAACGTGAGGCACTGGCAAAGCTGCGTGATGAAGGGATCCGGACAACAGAAATATTCGAGGTCCCGGAAACTTTGCTGACTAAGGAAATCAATATTGGGAATCCGGTCAAACTTCAGCATCTTGTCATTTATCTTCGCCAGTTTGCCACCCTGTTGAAAGCTGGTGTATCCGTTGTTGAGTCTACAAATATTCTTGCCAGACAGACAGAAAGCAAGGCATTAAGGAAAGCGCTGCTCGATATTGAAGCGGAACTGAGGGAAGGAAACCAGTTATCCCAGGCTTCTGGCAAACATGACAAAATCTTTTCACCGATGTATATCAATATGGTGAAAGCGGGCGAGGCAGGCGGAAATATGGATGAGACACTCGAACGCCTAGCCGACCATTATGAAAAGCAGCATATCACTCGCCAAAAGGTCATAGCGGCATTAACATACCCTGCCGTCATCGGTCTGATTGCAATAGGTGTCGTCATTTTCCTTCTGGTATCAGTCGTTCCTACATTTGTCGACATGTTCGCTGATTTCGGGGGGGAATTGCCGGGAATCACTAAATTTGTGCTCGGTGCAAGTGAATTCATGCAAGGATACTGGTGGCTGATCCTTCTATTCATCCTGGCTGTCGTGATCTCGTTTAGCTTTGCTAAAAAAAACAAGAAATCAAAATACTATCTTGATTACGCTATTTTAAGAATGCCGATTTTTGGAAAACTGATGCAAAAAGCAGTGCTCGCCCGGATGACAAGGACATTAAGTTCTTTATTCACTAGTTCAGTACCCATTCTCCAGGCATTATCGATAGTGGAAAATGTTGTCGAGAATGAGGTAGTTTCAAGGGTAGTGCGCGAGTCGAGGGACGCACTTGAAATAGGACAATCAATGACAGGACCGATGATGAACCACTGGGCTTTCCCGCCTCTTGTCACCCAGATGATTTCAATCGGGGAAGAAACAGGCTCACTGGATTCTATGCTAGGAAAAGTGGCTGAGTTTTACGAAAAAGAAGTAGAAACAAGCACTGACCAGCTAAAATCACTAATCGAACCAATCATGATCGTCATACTCGCCGGACTCGTAGGCACAATCGTCACATCCATCATGATCCCAATGTTCGACATCTTTAATCATGTGAATTAAAAACTAACAAAAAGAGACAAAAACTACGATAATCTTATATGAAACTAACAATCTATCCATTATAATATTGGTAGATACATATAACTTAAGTCATAGGTAAATATTACTAATGAGGAGATGGAGACATGTTGAAGGCAATTAAGAAAAAAATGAAGGATCAGAGAGGTTTGACACTGGTTGAACTTCTTGCAGTTATTGTTATTTTGGGGATTATTGCAGCGATTGCTGTGCCGAGTATTGGGAACGTAATTCAAAAATCTAAAGTGGATGCTGTAAAGGCGGATGCTTTAAACGTATTAAATGCTGGTAAATTATATCTTGCAGCTGTAGGCGAAGATAACGATGGAACAATTTCTTCAACAGAGCTAGCACCTTACTTTGAGAATGGAAAGTTAACAAATGTTTCAATAACGATTAATGCGAATAACAAATTAGGTCTAAATGCTACTGGTACTGCAGGAAAGATTACTATTACTTATACGAATTCGCCTATTGAAGTTGTAAATAACGATGCTAAATATACTGGAACAGAGGCTGCACCGAATACTTATGCGATTGGGTCAACAAACTAAAGTCAAAATTTCAATTCAAAGAGAGGGTAATAATTGATTACAGTATTTGCAATGGCTTACGGCCTCATCCTAGGCTCCTTCTACAACGTAGTAGGCCTTCGAGTCCCAGAAGGAAAATCAATCGTAGCACCGCGCTCGTCTTGTCCGAAGTGTGGGCATCAGCTTACAGCGTTTGAGTTAATACCAGTTTTGTCATATGTCTTTCAAAAAGGGAAATGCCGCCAGTGCAAGGTCGGCATTTCTCCTGTTTATCCATTGTTTGAGCTTTTGACGGGTGTGCTTTTTGCGGGCGCATTTTTTTTAATAGGCTGGGACTTTGAGCTGGTCATAGCCCTTACACTTATTTCCTTGTTCATGATCATCACTGTTTCTGATCTTGCGTATATGATTATCCCTGATAAGGTACTGATTGTGTTTGCTATCATTTTTGCAGCGTTGCGAATCTATCAACCTCTTACTCCTTGGTGGGATTCTTTAATAGGTGCAACGGCGGGATTCGTTCTTCTCCTATTGATCGCCTTTGCCAGCAAGGGTGGCATGGGCGGCGGTGATATCAAGCTTTTTGCGCTGATTGGTTTTGCTGTCGGTTTTAAGACAATGCTGCTCGCTTTCTTTTTCTCCACCTTTTTTGGCGCTTTTTTTGGCATCATTGGACTGATCACGGGAATGGTCAAACGGAAACAGGCAATCCCTTTTGGCCCCTTTATTGCCATAGGCACACTTGTTGCTTATTTCTTTGGAGAACGAATTATTGATTGGTACTTAAATTTTTTACTAACTGTGTAAGGAGTTTTCAAAATGGCGTTTTCCCTTTTTTCGGGCAGTAACAAGGTTGTCAATCTTGTTCTCAATGATCATTCAGTCCGCTATGTTGAATTAAAACAAAAGAATCCGCCCATTCCACTTCACTATGGACAGCGGATTTTGCCCAATGGAATTATTATGGATGGCAAGATCCAGGATATTGATACATTGATGACCATTCTGGATGAGTGTATTGATGACTGGAAGATTGCCAAAAGGGAAATCCGCTTTACCGTGCCCGATTCACTAGTCATTATCAGGAAGATTTCTATTCCGGCTGATGTTAAGGAAGATGAAATCCATGGTTATTTGTATTTGGAGTTAGGTACTTCGATTCACTTGCCTTTTGAGGACCCAGTGTTCGATGTCATCACTTTAGGTGTTGAAGGACAAAAGCAGGAGATCCTTGTCTTTGCTGCACCAGAACAATATGTAAATGAGTATGCAGATTTGTTCAAGAGCCTCAGGCTTAAGCCGATTGCTGCAGATATCTCACCTTTGGCGATTTATCGCCTTTATCACCAGCTTGATATGCATCAGGCAAAAGAGATATTGCTTTCCGTCCAATTTGACCTGGATGTTGTCAGCATGTGTATATTTGAGGAGCATATTCCCGTCTTCATGCGCCATATCCCAGGTGATTTGAAAGAAAATTGGAGCGTGAAGTTTGGAGAAGGTGGCAACCACCCTGAGCAACAAATGGTCTATGTTGGAGAACTACCGGAGTTGACTTATCAATTCGAGGAGATTTATCGGGATATAACTAAACTGATGGATTTTTACCGCTATTCCCTTACCCATGGCAAAAAAGAAGTAACCAGAATTCTGTTAAATGGGGATCATCCAATGCTCGAGCGTGTACATGCTGATATGAAAGAGCTGTTTGAAATTCCCGTCGATACTTTAAATGTCAACATGCCTGGCATTGAGCAGGAATCATTGCCGAGTTGCTACAATCTGGCTCTTGGTCTTGGATTGAAAGAGGTGTAATGATGCTTGTAGAGATTAACCTACTACCCAAAAAAGAACATAAAAAATCCTCCACGCTCATTATGGCCATTGCAGGAGTCCTTTTATTTACCATTTCTGTCTCGATTGTCTTCTTCCAGGGGAACAACTATGAGAAAAAAATGGCTTCCATTGATAAACAAATAGAGAGTATACAGAAGTTGAATGAGGTTCAGCAGTCAAAGCTGGCAGAAGGGGAAAGTGGCAACTCAGCAGTAAAGCTTCAAGAAGCGGTCAACTGGGCTCAGCAATATCCGTTTGATACTGTGCCACTTTTGCAAAATATAATTGCCCTTTTACCTGAGCGTGGATTTATTCAAGAATTTGAATATAGTAACACGGATTCTGTAATTATCAAGATTCAACTTGATGCCTCAAGAGATGCTGCTTTTTACTTAAGTTCATTAAAAGGTTCCGATTGGGTTGAGGATGTTAATCTATTGAATATTGTGGCAGAAACGAAGAATGAAGAAACTTCAGTGTCAACTACTGATACCTCAACTGAGCAGGAGGAAGTAAAAGTTCTACCACGTTACAGTGCAGAATTCGAAATTACATTCAAGCCTGAATTTTTCAAAGAAACTAAGGGGATTGCATCAAAAGGGGGAGATGGAACATGAACCTCCAATTAGAAAAGAAACAAATAATCATCCTTATTTCTTTGCTAGTGTTCTCGGTATTACTGTATTTTGGCGCACACTTCCTTTATATATCCCCTATGAAAGATAGTTTTGCTCTGAAAGAAAGCCAGCTTAAAACGGAGCAACAGTTGAGCAAGACATTGGAAACTCGTTTGTCGACTGCGAGTTCAAGTGATTTTAACAGTACAATGGAATTACAAAAAACTCTACCAGTTGATCCGATGACAGAACAGCTCGTGCTTGATCTGGAAAAAGCAGAAGTGGTATCAAACAGCTATATAACTGCAATGGAATTCAGCAAAGACGGTCAGGTTGTCGATAGGGAACAATCTTTTAGCAACGGACAGGAGACTACAGAGTCCGAAACTGCTGCTCAGGGTACTGAAACTGTCTCAGAGGTTGATATTCACCCTATCCAGATGCCAGATGGAGTCTCTAAAACATCTATAATGGTCACTGTTGAATCGGCGAGTTACTTTGAACTTGAAAAATTCATTGAAACGCTGGAAGAATTACAGCGAATTGTCATGGTCGAATCGATTTTATTCAGCGGTCCCGGAGAAATCCGTTCACTATCTGATGAAGAGAGCAGGATTACGATGGAATTGACTATTAATGCATTTCACCTATCAGGTTTCGATGATTTAAAGGGTGACAACCCAAGAATCGAAACCCCAGCCCCAGCCAATAAACGCAACCCATTCCCAACTTTCGGTGACTATTCAGAGGATAACCTCGTAGAACCAGAGGAGTCGGAAGCTGATGAAACACAGAGTACCGACGAAAACTAAATCTAGTAAAAAAATTGACGAAAGCATTCTATAACAAGACGACAAAAGTCTTGTTATTTTTTTTTGCCACTATGATAGGATGGAGCAAAACACGAACGGGCAGGGGGAGGTACAAGCATTGGACAAGCAAGGAAAGACCATCACTATCAAGATTAATGGCAAGGACCGTCCGATTCAGGCTGACAAAAAGGTACTAAATGATAATAGTAAAAAGAAATATAATCAAGAAGGTCCTATTGAGAATCGACAAATTGATCAACCAAAGAGCAGTAACTATCAAATCAACAATCTTCGCGAAGACCGAAGCAAGGTCTATCCTTTGGAAAATGAGGCAGCGTTGAATGAAAGTGCAGCTGCACAGGAACAAACTGAAGAGAGTTTTGATTGGATTTTGCCTGATCCCGTCGAAGAGGAAATCGTCAAAGAATATAAAATAGCACCGACAGAGAAAAAAAAACAGAAAAAGAAAAGCATTGGCATTTCTGTATGGAATCCTAAAATTAAACGTAATAATCGCCTTTATACGACAATCATCATGAATATCCTATTTGCCGTTTTGATTGGAACAGCATTTGGAGTGACATTCCTTAAGTTCCTGCCGGCAGAGTCAGATACGGCAACACCAGCAGTGACCCAGCCAAAAGCGGGGCAAGCAGAAGAAAAACCGGCAGGCGGGAAGGAGTCATTAGAGTTAAAACCAATTCCTACCTTCATCGTTCAGAATGGCATTTTCACGACAGAAGCCGGAGCGAAGGAAAGGGTGGACCTCCTTGCCGGACAAGGAGTCACAGCTGAATTATTTCCTGTAAATGGCCAGTTTGCTGTTTATTTAGGGGCTTCCGGAAGCATTGAGGCTGCCAAACAACAGGCAGAAGCACTGAAGGCTAAAGGTGTTGAAGTGTTCGCCAAACCGTTTGAAATTGCAGGCGGAACGGCAGCTGGATTGACAGCAGCTGAATCAGAATTCCTCAAGCAGGCTCCGGAAATCTATTCGATCCTTTTGAACGGTTCCGCAGCTGGAGCGGAGGATGTAAAAATAGTTGAAGATTACCAGGCGATGCTATCCAAGATTGAAGACAAGAGTGTAGCAGATAAAGCCGTTCTTAAGGCTAAGGCTAGCATGGAGAGCGCAAGTGGTGCTTTTGCAAGCTACCAAAAAACGAAGGATGCCAACCAGCTAGGAGAAGTGGAAAAAAGCCTTCTGGCATTCCTTTCTGCATATCAGACTATAGGAAAGTAATATACCAGAATATTTTCCGGGAAATTGTACAAATTAACAGAGCCTTCGGCATCATGTGCCAGGCTCTGATTTTTTTTGCGAAACCGATGACTAAAGATTGTTACAATTGGTGAACTTTGATAGTATTAGCTTGTATCTCCCTTTGATGCAAAAAGTAAAGAAAGGTGATCTTATGCAACGCCTCATTTTAGCCTCTTCTTCTCCACGGCGAAAAGAACTTCTTGAAAACCTCCGCTTGAATTTTGAAATCTCGAGCAGTGATGTAGACGAAAGTTTCAGTGAGACATTGAGCCCTGCCGACGCGGTAATGGAGCTTGCTTCCAGAAAGTCGGGAACGGTGGCGCAAAATTTTCCTGATTGTTTCGTGATTGGATCAGATACTGTTGTCGTCCATGACGGCATGATCCTTGGGAAGCCTGAAAGCGGACAAGAAGCCTTGAAGATGCTCAAAAAGCTGTCTGGGGATACCCATTCAGTCTACACAGGAGTATCGATTATCTCCCCTGAGAAGGAAACGCGTTTCTATGAAAAAACAGATGTGACGTTCTGGGAATTGTCAGATGAAGAAATCGACACCTATATAAAGAGCGGTGAACCATTCGATAAGGCGGGCGGCTACGGGATCCAGGGATTCGGCAGCATGCTAGTCAAAGAAATCAGTGGGGATTATTACACAGTTGTTGGACTGCCTGTATCAAGATTGATCAGGGAGTTAAGAAAAATCGGATACAACCTTCCTTATTAAAAGAAAACCACAGAAACTTCTTCTACACTTCCCTCGTCATTATCCATGACTGGGAGGAAAATGTATTGTCTACACATTCATTAATGATCAGAGATTATCCGCAAAATGAGCGGCCGCGGGAGCGATTTGTCCAAAATGGCCCACAGAGTCTCTCCAATCATGAATTGCTTGCCCTGCTGTTAGGAACTGGATCGCGGGAGGAATCAGTGCTCCAGCTTGCAAACCGAATGCTTTCCCAGTTTGAAGGTCTCCGGCTTCTTAAAGATGCAACGCTGGAAGAGTTGACACAAATTAAAGGAATCGGACAAGCAAAAGCGATTCATGTCCTAGCTGCTGTTGAAATCGGCAGGCGTATCGCCAACCATACCCTTGATGAACGATATGTGATTCGCTCACCGGAAGACGGTGCGAAATACTTGATGAATGATATGCGCTTCCTGACACAGGAGCACTTTGTCTGCCTGTACTTGAATACGAAAAATCAGGTGATTCACAGGCAGACGATTTTCATCGGCAGCCTTAACGCTTCAATTGTCCACCCAAGAGAGGTGTTCAAGGAAGCTGTCCGCAGATCGGCAGCATCAGTGATTTGCGTCCACAATCATCCATCGGGTGATCCGACTCCGAGCAGGGAGGATATCGAAGTCACCAAGCGACTTGCCGAGTCCGGGAAAATAGTCGGAATTGAATTGTTAGATCATTTGATCATTGGGGAAAATAAATATGTTAGTTTGAAGGAAAAAGGGTATGTATGATACTAGGATTTTGATTGACGTTACGATATAATATAATTTATGATTTTTGCGGAACAAGTTAAAATTTTGTCGGAAAATCTGACTATGAACATTCAACTAATTTTGTTATAGATTGCCTGTTCTTTTATTGCATTTTTTGTTAAGAAAGGGAGATACAACTATGTTTGGGATTGGTACAAGAGACCTTGGAATTGACCTTGGTACTGCTAATACACTTGTTTATGTTAAAGGAAAAGGAATCGTTTTAAGAGAGCCTTCGGTTGTGGCGCTTCAGACTGATACAAAAAATATCGTTGCAGTCGGTAATGACGCAAAGAACATGATCGGTCGTACACCTGGAAATGTCGTAGCATTAAGGCCGATGAAGGATGGCGTCATTGCTGATTACGAGACAACAGCGACAATGATGAAATACTACATCAAACAGGCTACGAAGAATAAAGGCTGGTTTGCCGGGAAGCCATATGTCATGATATGTGTTCCATCCGGAATCACTGCGGTTGAAGAGCGTGCGGTAATTGATGCGACTCGCCAGGCAGGCGCAAGGGATGCGTTTACCATTGAGGAGCCATTTGCGGCAGCAATCGGAGCAAACCTTCCTGTATGGGAACCGACTGGCAGCATGGTTGTCGACATTGGCGGCGGGACGACAGAAGTCGCGATCATTTCACTAGGCGGGATTGTAACATCTCAATCTGTCCGTATTGCTGGTGATGAGATGGATGACGCAATCATCAATTATATCCGTAAAACTTACAACCTTATGATTGGTGAAAGAACAGCTGAAGCGATTAAAATGGAAGTAGGTTCAGCAGGAGATGCGGATGGCATTGAAAATATGGAAATCCGCGGCCGTGACTTGCTGACAGGACTGCCTAAGACAATTGAAATCACGGCTGAAGAAATTGCTAAAGCATTGCGTGACACCGTATACGCCATTGTCGATGCAGTCAAGCTGACACTGGAAAAAACACCGCCGGAACTTGCTTCTGACATCATGGACCGAGGAATTGTCCTTACTGGCGGAGGGGCGTTGCTGCGTAATTTGGACAAGGTCATCAGTGAAGAAACAAAAATGCCTGTCTTGATTGCCGAGGACCCGCTGGACTGTGTTGCAATCGGTACAGGAAAGGCATTAGACCATATCGATTTATTCAAAACTAAAGCAAAAGAATCAAGGTAATAAGGAAGGGAAGCGGGGATCATCCACTTCCCTCCTCTTCTGTAATCCATTTTTTTAGATTAGAGGTGTACATCCATGCCACAGTTCTTTTTTAATAAACGCCTGATAATGCTGCTTGTGAGCATTATAGTCCTCGTGGCATTGATTGGATTTTCTTTAAGGGAAAGAGAAGAATTGACATGGCCCGAGCAGTTTATCAAAGACTCGACAAGCTGGGTACAGTCTGTTGTTTCAAGGCCTTCGAATTATATCGCTGGTTTGATTGAAAACCTTCAAGACTTGCAAAATACATATCAGGAAAACAAAGAGTTGAAGAAACGCGTTGATGATATGGCCCGCCTTGAAGCGAAAGTATACTCCCTTGAAAAAGAAAACGAGGAGCTTCAGGAAATTTTAGATAAGAAAGAATCACTAGCAGACTATGAGCCAATCCAGGCTGTCAGGATCGCCAGAAGCCCTGAACGGTGGAATGAGCTGATCATCATCAATAAAGGCGCCTCCAATGGTGTTGAAAAAAATATGGCCGTCATCACTTCAAAAGGATTGATTGGCAAAGTCAAGAGTACGACTCCATTTTCTGCAACTGTGCAGCTCATCAGTTCGATCGACCCGACCAACAGGATTTCTGCCATCCTGCAGGCCGATAAGCCACTTTACGGCACGATCGAAGGATATGACAAGAAAAATGAGCTTCTATTATTAAAAGGATTGCCATATGACGCGGAAATTGAAAAAGGACAAAATGTCGTTACTACCGGAATGGGTGGGATTTTCCCGAAAGACCTTCCTATCGGCAAGGTTGTCAAGGTTGTTCCTGATCAATTTGGCTTGAATCAAACCGCATATATAAAACCAGAAGCAAATCTTTATGACCTGGAACATGTCATGGTTGTAAAAAAATCCATGATTTCAGTTGATATAGAGGAAAGCTTGGAAGATAGCGAAGGCGAGGAGGAAGGCAATTGATCCGATTCCTGCTCCCTGCTCTTTTCGCTTTTTTATTCATTCTGGAAAGTTTATTTGTAGAGTTGCTGCCTGCCGAGTTATTTAACAGTGACCGGATTCTTGTACCGCATTTCCTTATGGCCGGGATCTTGTTTTTGACGGCCTACCTGAGTCCAAAGCATGGAATCCTTTACGGAATCATTTTTGGACTTCTTTTTGATATCGTCTACACCGAGATCATCGGGATCTATCTATTCATGTTTCCGTTCATTGCTTATTTGATCGCGAATATGATGAGGATCTTACAGACCAATATTTTGATCGTGTCAATTTTATCCCTTCTTGGCATCACACTCCTGGAGGTAGGGGTTTACGAGTTGATGCTGTTGATAAAAATTACTGACCTGGACTTTTCGACCTATGTTAGAATAAGACTAGTCCCTACATTGATTCTGAACCTTGCTTTCATCATATTGGCTGCCTATCCATTTAAAAAGCAGTTCGAGAATGCTGCAGACCGGTTAAGGCTCGATTAAATTCGCTGCTAAACTTATATCGGAGCTATAAAAATATTGTACATGCATTCCGATTAAAGGAATTTGGCGGCGGGATGTCGAATTTCTTTCAGGTAAAATGATTTTATTACAATACAGCAGATAAATGTCCAGCTCCAGTGCCCAGCCCCTGTGACCGTTTTGAGGCTGAAGGCGCTTGCGCTTTTCGTATTAGAAATGTTTAGACTTTTTACACTTAGATTAGTGTCTAGCTCCAGCGCCTAGCCCCTCGAGACGTTTCGGTCTTGCCAATGAAGTCAAAGAACGACTTCATTGTCAGGCCCTCCAACGCTGGTCGGGGCTGACCAATGCGCTTGCGCTTTTCGTATGAGGTGAACATCCAGTATGAAGAAATCACAAAATGTGACGATAAAAGGAACAAAAGATGGGCTTACGCTCCATTTGGATGATAATTGCTCCTATGATGAACTTAAGAAGGAGCTCGACAGGAAACTCTCGAATTCTTCCCGTGTCCAGGAAGAGCAGCAGCTGCTTTCGGTAAAGGTTAAGGTAGGTAATAGGTACCTTACAAAAGCTCAAGAAGAAGAGCTGAAAGACCTGATCCGGCAGAAGAGGAACTTGATCGTCGAGGATCTGGTGACCAATGTGATCACCAGGGAGGAGGCTGACAAGCTTCGCCAGGAAACAGAAATCGTGCCTGTTGCCAAAGTGATCCGTTCAGGACAGGTTCTTGAAATAACTGGGGACTTGCTGCTCATTGGAGATGTCAATCCCGGAGGAACGGTCAAGGCGACAGGGAATATCTTTATCATGGGCGCTTTAAAAGGGGTTGCACATGCAGGTTCGGAAGGCAATGATGAAGCAGTCATTGCGGCATCTGTCATGAAGCCGTCTCAACTACGGATCAGTGAATGCATCAACCGCGCCCCGGACCATGTTCCTGATGAAGAAAAACGTGTGATGGAATGTGCATACATATCAGACAGTCAACAGATTGTAGTTGATAGATTACAAGTTTTAATGAAGAAAAGACCTAATTTAACTAGATTCGAAGGAGGCCTCTAAATGGGAGAAGCGATAGTGATTACATCCGGAAAAGGCGGAGTTGGCAAAACGACAACTTCTGCTAATATTGGTACAGCTTTGGCCCTTCAAGGCAAAAGAGTCTGCCTTGTCGATACAGATATCGGCTTGCGTAACCTGGACGTTGTCATGGGGCTTGAAAATCGCATTATTTATGATCTTGTCGATGTAATCGAAGGAAGATGCAAAATCCATCAGGCACTAGTAAAAGATAAGCGCTTCGATGACCACCTATATTTGCTTCCTGCTGCACAGACTAGTGATAAAACTGCGGTCCAGCCGGAACAAATGAGGAAATTAGTGAATGAACTGAAGCAGGATTATGATTACATCATCATCGATTGCCCGGCAGGAATCGAGCAGGGCTATAAAAACGCGGTTGCAGGTGCTGATAAGGCAATTGTCGTCACAACACCAGAGGTTTCCGCAGTCAGGGATGCTGACAGGATTATCGGACTGCTTGAAAAAGAAGAGAATGTTGAATCACCAAAGCTTGTCATCAACAGGATCCGCAGCCATATGATGAAAAATGGCGACATGCTTGATGTCGATGAAATCACGACACATCTATCCATCGATTTAATTGGGATTGTGGCCGATGATGATGAAGTCATCAAAGCTTCAAACCACGGCGAACCAATCGCACTGAATCCAAATAGCAAAGCATCTATTGCGTACAGGAACATCGCCAGGAGGATTCTTGGTGAATCGGTCCCATTGCAGCAATTGGATAATGAAAACAAAGGCGTATTTTCGAAGATCAAAAAATTCTTCGGCGTCCGCTGATCACAAGGCATCTCCTCTCACTTGTTCGAGGGCAGGTGCTTTTTTTATATCAACCCTGGCTACTGAAGTCTTTCTGTATTGCCGCCCTCGTTGTTCTCTTCAATCCTCATCACATTTTCCATTCATCGAATTTGTCATACTCTCGTTGGACAGGTCATAGACTTGTACTAACTTAGAGTACAAGGGGAATGGTGGGATTGGATGAACTCGAGAGCTGATGATATACGCAGAAGGATGATGAAGAGGAAAAGAGAGCGGGATAGAATGGAGAAGATGAACCATAATCGCTTTTTTTCGACGGAGGAGGAGCGGCATGGTTTTGACCGGATTCCATCTTATGACATGGGGCCGGGGGAAGGCGGACATCCTTTATTCAAGAAGGAAGTATTTTTATTCAAGGTGCTTGCTTCGGCGTGCCTCGTTTTGATCATTGCGATCATTTACCGCAGTCCATCTGAAAAAGCAGAAACAATCCAGCAATACGTGAAGCATACGATGGAACAGGAATTCCAGTTTGCTGCCGTTTCGAACTGGTATGAAGACCAATTCGGAAAGCCTTTGGCTCTGCTTCCAGCCAAAGAAAGTACTGAGGAAGAAAACAAACAGGAGCTGGCTCCAGACAATGAGTATGCACTCCCTGCATCAGGGAAGATCCTTGAAGATTTTGGCGATAATGGCCAGAGAATCATGATTGAAACCGGCAAAGGTGCCGGTGTAGAAGCCATGGATGAAGGTCTTGTCCACTTCGTCGGGATGAAGGAAGGGTTCGGCAAAACGGTCATTGTGCAGCATGCAGACAAGAGTGAAACATGGTACGGAAATCTTGATGAAATCGACGTAAGCCTCTATGAATATATCTCCAAGGGAACGAAGGTTGGAAGTGCGATGGACAGTACGGATGGCATTAAAGGTTCGTTTTACTTCGCTATAAAAAAAGGGGATGACTTCGTTGATCCTGTCCAGGTGATCAAGTTTGAATAAAGCCATTGAATTATTGCGAAAAATACACATCCATCCATTGTTGTGGGTGATCATCGCCCTTGCTGTTGCGACCGCGCATTTCATAGAGCTGATGATGGTGCTGCTGATTATTTTTGTTCATGAAATGGGACATGGTGCTGCAGCTTCTTTTTTTTCGTGGAGAATCAAGAAAATCGCCCTGCTGCCATTCGGCGGTGTAGCGGAAATGGATGAGCACGGGAACAGACCGTTAAAAGAGGAACTGATCGTCGTTCTTGCAGGTCCTCTGCAGCATGTCTGGATGATGGCCCTCTCCTATTTGCTGTTTGCCGCAGGGCTAGTTCCGGAAAAATGGCATATGTTATTCATCGAATACAATATGATGGTGCTCTTGTTCAATCTGATCCCAATCTGGCCGTTGGATGGGGGCAAGCTGTTGTTCATCCTGCTATCGATGTCCACTTCCTTTCAGGAAGCCCATGTGCGGACGCTGTATGTCTCAGCAGGAACACTTGCGATATTTTCAGCCATCCTCATCGTCATGGCACCAATGACATTGAATGTCTGGGTCATCATCGGTTTCCTGGCTTTCTCCCTGTACTTTGAATGGAAGCAGAGACGGTTTACATTCATGCGCTTTTTGATGGAAAGGCATTATGGAAAGCAGCTGGATTTGAGAGAGCTGAAGCCGATCAACGCAACCGAGAATGAAATGGTCGGGCAGGTACTGGGAAAATTCCAGCGCGGCTGCAAGCATCCCATCATCGTAAAGCAGAAGGACGGCAAGGAAATGGTCATGGATGAGAATGAATTGCTCCATGCTTTTTTCAGTGAGAAGCTATTATCAGCCAAAATTGGAGATTTGCTTTACACCTTTTAAAATAGGATAATGAATGCAGCGCAGATACCTTTTGCGCTGCATTTTTTTGCGTGAGGAGAAACAATGAACAAGTTAATCATTAATGCCAATTCGAGAGAAAAGCGCTTCGCTATGGTCAAGGATGGCGAAGTCGAAAAAATATATATTGAACAGCCTGGCCAGCAATCGCTAGTCGGGAATATTTATCTGGGCATCGTCGAAAAAGTCATCCCTGGAATGAACGCCGCCTTCGTCAATTTTGGCGAAGAAATGAGCGGCTTTCTTCAAAAAGAGAAGCTCCCTTCCTATGTACTTTCAGATGACGAGAAGAAAAATAGCCGCTCGATTTCTTCCTATGTCCATCAAGGTGAAAAGCTGCTAGTCCAGGTTGAAAAGGATGCGGCCGGAACAAAGGGGGCAAGGCTGACGGGAGTCATTGAGTTACAGGGTGAGAACCTTGTCTATATGCCTCACGGAAAATACATAGCTGTATCTAAAAAGGCAGAATCACCAGAAACCAGGGATAAATGGAGAGAATTTGCCAGCCAGGTTAAGACGCCCGAAGAAGGCCTCATTTTCAGGACTGAAAGCCTGAGTCAGACAGAGGAAGTCATCATGAGTGAGCTGGAGCAGCAGCGGGATCAATACGCTCAAATGGCAAAGTCCATGTCAGCCATGAAGAAGCCAGGGGTTGTTCATAGTCGTGACTACTTTTTTGAGCAGGCGATGTCAGCCCTTCTTTCTGTTGAAAATGTTGAAGTGATCACAGATTGCCTCGATATGAAAAAAAGAATCCAGCAGCATCATCCAGAGGGGATAGAGTCAGAGTTTTATAATGGCAAAGAAAATATCTTCTTTTTTTATAAAATCGAGCAAGAAATCGAGCGGTTGCTTAAAAGGATGGTCTGGCTCGAAAAAGGGGCCTACATGGTCATTGACCAGGGTGAGGCACTGACGATGATCGATGTGAACACAGGGAAGTTTTCCGGTAAGAGTGATTTGCGCGACACCGTCATGAAAACGAATATGAATGCTGCAGCCGAAGCGGCAAGGCAAATCAGGCTCAGGGATCTTGCGGGCATCATTTTGATCGATTTTATTGATATGAAGAGTCAGAGTGAGAGGGACAAGGTGTTGAAGCACATTCAAAAAGAATTGCTTCTGGATGGGCGCAGGACACGGATCATCGGATTTACAGAGCTGGGAATCCTTCAGTTGACAAGAAAGAAGACGAAGCAGTCGATGGCCGAGACCCTGACTGAAAAATGCTGGACATGCGGAGGCACCGGGCAGGTACTCAGCTCAGAGACTGTCGCGTACCAGCTCGAGCGCGCGCTATGGGAATACAAAAATTCAGATTATGATGAAGTTCTCCTTGCCGCAACGGATGAAGTCATCAAGCAATTTTCCGGTGAGGCTGATATCCATAAATTGAGGCTTGAAAAAGCATTGGGCTTTAAGATAAAATTCTCGTTGTCAGATGCGGCGAAACCTTTTTACGAAATCCTTAAGGTTGGTGCTTCGACAGAATCCGGTTGAGCCAAGCTGGCCATTAAAAGAACATATATTATTATGTTGACACTTTCGCTGAGCATATGATAGTATTTTAATGTTATTGTTTGTAGCACCCGTGCTACAACCGCACACTTCAGGTATCTAAGCTTTGCAAATACGCAAACGCCTGCGGTTGGCGAGTCTGAGTCTAATGAGGAGGTGCACTGGAATGTACGCAATTATCGAAACTGGCGGCAAGCAAGTAAAGGTAGAAGAAGGACAAGCAATCTACATTGAAAAGCTAAACGCTGCTGAAGGCGAAACTGTAACTTTTGACAAGGTTCTTTTTGTAGGTGGCGATAACGTTAAAGTTGGTAGCCCAGTAGTTGAAGGCGCAACTGTTACTGCTAAAGTTGAAAAGAACGGCCGTCAAAAGAAAATCATCGTTTTCAAGTACAAAGCGAAAAAGAACAATCGTAAGAAGCAAGGTCATCGTCAGCCTTACACTAAAGTTGTTATCGAAAAGATCAACGCTTAATTAAGGCGGATTGCCATGATTCGTGCAACGATTAATCGTACAAAATCCGGAAGCATCCAATCGTTTACGATTAGCGGCCACGCTGGGTTTGCTGCCCATGGCAGCGACATTGTCTGTGCAGGTGTTTCGACCATCTCGATCGGAACTGTCAATTCCATCATTGGTTTGACAGGAGTCACCCCGGACATTGAACAAGGCGCCGATGGTTTTCTCCGCTGTGAAATTCCCGACAATTTGCCGGAGGATACACAGGAGAAGATTCAACTGCTCCTCGAAAGCATGGTCATTACATTGCAATCGATGGAAAAAGAGTACGGAAAGCACATAAAATTAACCTTCAAACAGTAGGAGGTGGAACAAATGTTAAGATTAGATCTTCAATTCTTCGCTTCTAAGAAGGGTGTAGGTTCAACTAAGAACGGACGTGACTCTATCGCAAAGCGTCTAGGCGCTAAGCGTGCAGACGGTCAATTCGTAACTGGTGGTTCTATCCTTTACCGTCAGCGCGGAACTAAAATCTACCCAGGTGTAAACGTGGGTAAAGGTGGAGATGACACTCTATTCGCTAAGGTTGACGGCGTCGTTAAATTCGAACGTCTTGGCCGTGATCGCAAGCAAGTAAGTGTTTATCCAGCAGCTCAAGAAGCGTAAGCTAAAGAGAAGCCCTAACCACTGCGGTTAGGGTTTTCTTGTATTTATGGCTATGCAGCTTCAGGGTATGAATAGGATCTTTAAAAAGCAATCCAACCAATTTTAATACATAATTAGCTTACGCAGAATGGCTTTTTTGTTATACTTACACCAAGCAGTCTTATGAGTAGGAGTATGTGTATGAAAAAAGAGTGGGATACAATCGAGGTTTTGCGCCATGCACGCCATGATTGGATGAATCAGCTTCAACTAATTAAAGGGAATTTATCGCTGAATAAAGTGGACCGGGCTAAAGAGATCATTGAAGAAATTATCATGGAAGCCAGGCAGGATGCAAAGCTATCTAATTTAAATCTTCCTCAGTTTGCCTCTACCTTGTTAACCTGCAATTGGGGGAACCATCATTTCCAATTGGAATATGAAGTAATGGACTCCCAGAACTTCCACAACAGATTAGATGACCAGCTGTTGACTGGCTGGACAGAGCAGCTTTTTGATACATTGAATTCTTCGATTGAACCGTATCAGGAAAATCATCTCTCCGTCACAATTGAACCGCAGGAGAAAGGAATCGGGTTCTTTTTTGATTTTAGCGGAATAATAAATGATAAAAATCGCTTAGAAAGCTTCCTCGACCAGCAGCACGGTGAAAAATTGAAAGTGATGTCAGATGGCGTGGTCGATGGGGAATTGACAATAGAAGTTTTTATGGAATCACTCTAGGGAAACATATTAAGCGATAACAAATTTCAGACAGGTGGTAATGACATAATGTTTGTCGATCAGGTTAAAATTTATGTAAAAGGCGGGGACGGCGGCGATGGAATGGTCGCGTTCCGACGTGAAAAATATGTACCGAAGGGCGGACCGGCTGGAGGCGATGGCGGTAACGGTGCAAATGTGGTCTTCCAGGTGGAAGAAGGACTACGCACGCTGATGGATTTCAGGTATCAGCGCCATTTCAAGGCACCTCGCGGAGAACATGGAATGTCTAAAAACCAGCATGGAAAAAATTCCAAGGATATGATCGTAAAGGTTCCACCAGGGACAATCGTGTCCGATGCTGAAACTGGAGCAATCATTGCTGACCTGGTAGAGCATGGCCAGAAAGCGGTTATCGCCAGAGGCGGCCGAGGCGGCCGTGGTAACTCACGCTTTGCTACACCAGCTAACCCTGCACCAGAGCTTTCCGAAAAAGGGGAACCAGGACAGGAAAGAGAAATCGTCATGGAGTTAAAACTCCTTGCGGATGTAGGTCTGGTAGGATTTCCTAGCGTAGGAAAATCGACGTTATTGTCTGTTGTTTCTGCAGCTAGACCGAAAATTGCGGAATATCATTTCACTACGATTGCACCGAACCTGGGAATGGTTGAAACAGAAGACGGCCGAAGCTTCGTTCTTGCAGACTTGCCTGGACTTATCGAAGGTGCACATTCAGGTGTTGGCCTTGGGCATCAGTTCCTGCGCCATATCGAACGTACACGAGTGATCATCCATGTAATTGACATGGCGGCAACTGAAGGCCGTGATCCTTACGAGGATTATCTGACAATCAATAATGAATTGAAGGAATACAATTTGAGGCTGACGGAAAGACCTCAAGTCATCGTCGCCAATAAAATGGACATGCCAGATGCGGAAGAAAACCTGAAAGTGTTCCAGGAAAAAGTCGGGGATGAACATCCTGTTTTCCCAATTTCGGCTGTGACGAGAGAAGGTCTGCGTGAATTATTATTCGCGGTTGCTGATCTGATCGAAAAGACGCCGGAGTTCCCCCTCATTGATGAAGAGGTATTGGAAAAAGACGAAAACCGCGTAATGTACAAGCATGAAAAAGCAGAACAGGAATTCCAGATTACCCGTGAGTCGGATGGAACATTCGTCATTTCTGGTGATAGCATCGAAAGACTGTTCAAGATGACTGATTTTTCAAGGGATGAATCTGTCCAAAGGTTTGCCCGCCAGATGCGCGGCATGGGCATTGACGATGCACTCCGTGAAAGAGGCGCGAAAGATGGAGATACAGTCAAGCTGCTTGAATATGAATTTGAATTCGTGGAATAGCCTTAAAGGATTTGGAAGGTCGATTAGCCAGAAACAGGTTAATCGGCTTTCCTTTATAAAAAATGGCTGTTTTCGCCGATTAATTAAGATCCAGCAGCAAAATATAGAAGCTTGCAATCTGATGGGGTGGTGGAGATGAAGCAAAATCAAGATCGGAAGTTTTACCTTGTTCGTGAAGATGTCCTGCCTGAAGCGATGAAGAAGACACTCGAAGCAAAGGAAATGATCGAGCGCGGTAAGGCAGAGTCAGTCTGGGATGCAGTTCAACGCGTCGATTTGAGCCGAAGTGCATTTTACAAATACCGAGATACCGTGTTTCCGTTCCATACGGTTGTGAAGGAACGGATCATTACGCTGTTTTTTCAGCTTGAAGATCGGTCTGGTACGCTTTCTGAACTGCTGAGCACCGTTGCGGCAGCAGGCTGCAACGTTCTGACCATCCATCAGACCATTCCTTTGCAAAGCAGGGCGAATGTAACTCTGAGCCTGAATGTCACCGAAATGAGTGTCGAAATGGACGAATTGCTCGCGAGACTGAAAAGACTGGAATTTGTAGAAAAAGTAGAAGTGCTCGGATCAGGTGCTTAAAGCTGAGTGCAGCAGCAGGGGGGATTGACATGAATATTGGATATCTTGGGCCGGAAGCGACATTTACAGATTATGCTGCCCGGCAATTGTTTAAAGAGGCTAAGAGAATTCCATTTGTGAGTATACCAGAATGCATGGATGCCGCTTCAACAGGAGAAATTGACGCCGCCATCGTTCCGCTGGAAAACTCAATCGAGGGTTCAGTTAACCTTACCATCGATTATTTGGTCCATGAAACAGATCTTCAGATTGTTGGGGAAGCGGTTGTGCCGATCAGGCAGCATTTGCTGGTTCATCCGGACAATATGGAAAAGTGGAGGGGAGCTGAACAAATTTTCAGTCATCCACACGCGCTTGCACAGTGCCATAAATTTTTACATAAAGAATTCAAAGGAATCCCTCTAGAAAATATGTCCTCTACAGCCGCGGCGGCAAAATATATAAAAAAACATCCAGAACGAAACATCGCCGCCATCGCAAATAGCCTCGCTGCAGAGGAGTACGGGTTAGTGGCGGTAACGCAAAATATCCATGATTACAGCTATAACCATACCGTCTTCGCTGTGCTGGCAAAGGAAGGTCATGAGTTTCCTATGTCTTCAACTCAAGAGTCCAAGACAAGTCTGATGATTACATTGCCATCAGATCGGGCTGGTGCGCTGCATCAAGTGTTATCAGCATTCTCTTGGCGCAAGCTCAATCTGTCAAAAATCGAATCACGCCCGATGAAGACTGGCTTAGGAAAATACTTTTTCATTATCGATATCAATTTAAAAATGGATGATGTATTGATTCCGGGTGCGATTGCAGAACTGGAAGCATTAGGCTGCACAGTGAAGCTGCTCGGAAGCTATTCAAGCCATAAGGTATAAAAAAGATCCATCGCATATGTGATGGATCTTTTTGCATTTTATTCCAGGTCAATCAATAATTTTTCTTTTCTTAGCGTTTCTTCTGCTTCATCCAGAGCTTTTTCCGTCGGAGCGGTGATTGTGTGCAGGTGGATTCCGCCGGTCAACTCTGATAAATATGCGGCATTTGTTGCCCTGATTTTTTCCATGAATTGTTTTACTTCGTTCCGGTTTGAGACCATGATGGATGCAGTTAGATCCCCATAAACAGGATGCTCGATTTTAACGTCCTTAACTGTGACACCGTGATCGACAAGAAGCAGGAGTTCTTCTTCTGTCCTTTCAGGGCCGTGGGAAACGGCAATGATCCTTTCCGCAACTGAAGGACGAGAGGTATTCATATATAAATATCCCTGGCTGGTCGCAATGATTGGTTCGTTTTTAGCTTTAAGCAAGGTGATATCGCCAACAATGACCTGTCTGCTTACATTCGTAATGGTCGCAAGCTCGCCTCCAGTGATAGGCTCACTGCTTTCCTGCAGACGTTTAAGGATATAGGCCCGGCGTTCGTCTCCGAGAATTTTCGTAGGTTCCTTCATTCCGATCTCTCCTTCGACTTCTTCATTCGAGAATTTTACCATAAAATCAGCTGGAAGTTAAACGGCCGGGACCTGTTTAGTGATGGCGGCAAGCATTTTCCCAAGGTCGACTGCATCTTGATGAGTGGTATCCCTCCCGAATGAAATCCTGAAAAATTCCTTTGCCTCTTTTCCTGTGATTCCCATCGCAGACATCGTCTTCGCTGGTGTCAGCATCCCCGTATGACAAGCACTACCAGTAGAAATCGCAAATCCTTTGGAGTTGCATTCAAGCAAAACAAATTGCCCCTCGATGCCTTTAATCCCCATTCCGAGGATTCCTGGAAGCTGTTCGTCACCCTTTGTGCCGAAAATCTCGAATGAGTCTTTGACATCTATAAAGGATTCAATGAAAGCAGTCCTGAGCTTACTAATTCTTTCTGCCTCAGCTGCCATGATAGAATGCGCTTTTTGCGCTGCAGCTGTCATGGCAGCGATTCCCGGGACGTTCACCGTGCCTGGCCTGAAGCCCTTTTCATGCACAGTTCCTTCAATGTATGGCCTCAGGACAAGCTTCGGATTGACATATGCCACTCCGGTTCCTTTTGGCCCATAAAATTTATGGCCGGAAATGGAGAGGGCATCTACTGTGTGTGCCAGTGGAGCCGTCGGGATTTTTCCGAAGGTCTGCACGCAATCAGTGTGAATCAGGATATCTTTCGACCTGCAGAAGTCAGCAATTTTTTTTACCGGCTGAATAGTCCCGATTTCCGGGTTGCCGTGGTGGATTGAAACAAGCACAGTATCCGGTCGGGCAGCTTCTGTAAAACTGGAAAACTCTATTATGCCGTCTTTGTTCAATGGCAGGTAAGTAATTTCCCATCCCTCTTTTTCAAGCTTTTTCATCAGATTGTAAACAGAAGAATGTTCAGATGCCCCGGTAATAATGTGATTACCTTGTTTCTTTTTTGCAGAGAGCAGCGCCATAATGCCGAGGTAATTCGCTTCAGAACCTCCGCTTGTAAAATATATCCCCGCGTCTTTGACATCAAGCAGGCGCGAAAATTCCTGCCTGCAGCTCTCGAGGAGATTGGCAGCTGCACTGCCAGCATCATGTATGCTCTGGCTATTGCCAAAGTACTTTGTCGACGCTTCGATGAAAATATTGGCCGCGTCCAGGTCAAGAGGGCAAGTTGCCGCATAATCGAAATATTTCATAGTTTCGCTCCAGTCCATTATTATTACGGGATGCCTATCCCCGTGAGGCTGATTTCATTAGATTCTCGGTCACAATTTTGGGTAACATCTGCCCGAAAACAGCTGTAAGAACGGATCTCGGTAAAAAGTTGAGGCAACATGTGCCCGAACACAGGCATTCGAATGGGTTTCGGTAAAAAGTGAACTAACATCTACCCGAAAACTAGCTATCTTCTTCGATTGGGTCACATTTTGAGCTTCATGCTATTCTTGCTAACTTCAATGTAAAAATAAAAGTTCTTGTCAACAGTGTAAAACTGTGTAAATATAGATGTCAAGACACCTGTTAAACCAGGAGGCTATCATTATATGAATCAATCAGATGTCATCATTGTTGGCAGCGGGATTGCCGCACTGCAATTGGCCAATAAATTATCGAAGGAATTAAATGTGATAATTCTCACAAAGGATGAAATGACAGCGGGCAATTCTTACCTGGCACAGGGCGGGGTTGCGGCGGCGGTTTCTCCGAGTGATGATCCGTACTTCCATTATCTCGACACAATGGAGGCTGGGGCTCACCATAATAACGTAGAAGCTGTATTTGAAATGACCAAAAAAGCGCCGGAATTGATAAAAGGATTATGGCAATCAGGCTGTCGCTTTGATGAAGATGGAAATGGGAAATTGCTTCTGGGAATGGAAGGCGCTCATAGTGAAAAGCGGATTGTCCACAGCGGCGGGGATGCGACTGGTAAGCATATGGTCGACTTTTTGCTGACGGATCTGGGTGCGAAGGTTTCAATAGGACAAACCACATTAGTTTATGAACTGATTTTAAACAGTGAGGAAACGCGCTGTATCGGAGTAAAGGCAAAGCTGGCGGATGGGACCAATGAAGTTTATTTGGCACCTCATGTTGTCCTCGCCACTGGCGGCTGCGGTCAGATTTTCTCCCTCACCTCGAATGCCGAGACGGCAACCGGGGATGGAATGGCGCTGGCCTATAGAGCAGGTGCGGAGCTGGCCGATATGGAGTTTATCCAATTTCACCCTACACTCCTTTATGTAGATGGAAAGACGAAAGGCCTTATTTCGGAAGCCGTAAGAGGTGAGGGGGCCGCGCTTGTGACTGCAGAGGGAAAACGGATCATGGATGGAGTACATCCATTGAAGGACCTGGCACCTCGGCATATCGTTTCCCAGACGATTTATGACTATTTGCGAAGAGGAATACAAATCTTTTTAGATATTACCAACCTCCAGGATTTCAGTCGCAGGTTCCCGACGATCAGCAGCCTGTGCACACAGCATGGGATTGATATTGAAAAAGGACTGATACCTGTCGTCCCTGGGAGCCATTTTATCATGGGCGGAATCAAGACGGACTTGCAGGGCAGGACCAGTATTCCAGGATTGTATGCAATTGGAGAAGCGGCATGTACAGGTATTCACGGTGCAAATAGACTGGCGAGCAATTCCTTATTGGAGGGGATGTTTGTTGGCGGAAACCTTGCGGAGTGGATCAACAGGCATCCTGCAGCGAAAGAGCAAGAATTGGTGTTCTATAATCGTCCCGCTGAAAGTTTTACAGGTAACCGTAGTCACACATTATTCAGCAGTGAACTTCCTGACATCGCCATGCTAAAACAGACAATGATGGACCGAACGGGGATTGTACGGTCAAAAGATTTGCTGGTGAAACAGAGTGAGTGGCTTGCCCAGTTCAACATCGAAGAATGGCTTGTGGCCGAGCTGGACCACATGCAGCCATCACAATTAAACACTCTATTCATGTACATTACCGCTACTTTGATCACACAATCTGCTTTGGAAAGGACGGAAAGCAGGGGCGGGCACTACCGAAAAGATTTCCCGCTTGAGGATAACGCCAATTGGATGAAAAAACAAATCATTCATCAACGAAAAAAAGTAAAGGATGGTAAGCATGAATACAATCAAACTGCGCTTGCTACTTGAACAATTCTTTATTGAAGATATAGGTGAACGTGATGTCACCAGTGAACTGATATTCGGAAAAGAAAACAAAGGAAGCATGGTGTTCATCGCCAAGGATGAAGGGATTTTCTGCGGGGAACAAATCATCCAAACAGGATTCAGGCTGCTTGATGAAAACAGCCAAATCATCCTGAAAGTAAAAGATGGAGAGAAAGTCGCCAAAGGCCAAGAACTAGCCATAATCACCGGCAGGGTTTCAGACCTGCTGAAAGCGGAAAGGGTCGTCCTAAATCTTGTACAGCGGATGAGCGGGATCGCGACGAAAACCAATGAAGCTGTCTCCGTACTGAACAGCACGAAAACAAGAATCTGTGATACACGTAAAACGACTCCGGGCCTCAGGATGCTTGAGAAATATGCAGTTCGTTGCGGAGGCGGATACAATCATCGTTATGGGCTGTATGACGCCGTGATGATCAAGGACAATCACATCTCATTCGCAGGCTCGATCAGTCATGCAGTAGATGCAGTAAGATCCAATCTTGGGCATATGGTGAAGGTTGAGGTAGAGATTGAAACAAAGGACCAGCTTCTCGAAGCGATTGAAGCAAAGGTTGACTGCATCATGTTCGACAACAGACATCCTGAACAGATCAAGGATTGGATCAATAATGTGCCGGCAGGAATTTTGACAGAGGCATCTGGAGGCATCACCCTCGATAACCTCCATAGCTATAGTGATTGTGGTGTTGACTATATTTCGCTTGGGTTCCTTACCCATTCCGTAAAATCTTTGGATATAAGCGCAAAAGTGATGGCAGATATGAAAGGGGATGTACAATATGAATATATTGGAGACGCTCGAAGCTAAGGCAAAGATGCTTCCTGAAAAATACAGGAATATGTCCCATGAGGAGCTCGAGAGCATGATCAGGGACATCAAGGCAAAAATGGGCAAGAAACTGTTCATACCAGGCCATCATTATCAAAAAGATGAAGTGATACAATTTGCTGATGCGACTGGTGATTCTTTGAAGCTCGCCCAGCTTTCTGCGGATAACAGGGAGGCTGAACATATCGTTTTCTGCGGAGTCCACTTCATGGCGGAGACAGCGGATATTTTAACAACTGAAAGCCAGAAGGTCTATTTGCCGGATATGAGAGCTGGCTGTTCAATGGCGGATATGGCGGATATATACCAGACGGAAAGAGCATGGGAGTTCCTTCAGGTGTTGTTTGGTGACACCATTTTGCCGTTGACGTACGTGAACTCGACTGCAGCGATTAAATCCTTTGTCGGAGCGAATGGCGGTGCGACTGTGACTTCCTCCAATGCCGAGAAGATGGTGAGATGGGCTTTTTCAAAAAAGGAACGCCTGCTTTTCCTTCCGGATCAGCATTTAGGGCGAAATACAGCTTTTAACATTGGGATCGGCCTTGACGAAATGGCCGTTTATAATCCGATTGAAAATATTCTAGAGTACGATGGCCCGCTTGAAAAAGTGAAGGTAATTCTTTGGAAAGGGCACTGTTCGGTCCATGAGAATTTTACCGTAGAGAATATAGCGCAGGTGAGGAATGCTTACCCGGACATGAAAATCATTGTCCATCCTGAATGCACACGCGAGGTTGTTGGTCTATCTGATATGGCTGGCTCTACAAATTATATTATTGAAAACATCGAAGCTTCTCCTGCAGGTTCCTCCTGGGCAGTAGGGACAGAAATGAATTTGGTAAACCGCCTGATTTCACAGCATCCTGATAAAAAGATCATTTCGTTGAACCCTCATATGTGTCCATGCCTGACAATGAACAGGATCGACTTGCAGCATCTTGCCTGGAGTCTCGATTCAGTTTTTCAGGGGGAGGAAATTAATCTTATAAAAGTGGATGAAAAAACAGCATTAAACGCGAATCTTGCCCTGAATCGCATGCTTGAGCAGTCATAATTTTGAATCCTTCCCTGGACGGGGAGGATTTTTTTTATGGGAAAAGCTTAATCTCCCGCAGAAAAACATAATTATTTACATAGAAGCATAAGTTTTTTTGAAGATTGTTAGCAATTTGCCCACACCAACATAGAATATATGGACTTATGCCATAGGAGGGAATCAGAGTGAAAATCCATATCGTACAGAAAGGGGATACTCTTTGGAAGATCGCCAAGAAGTACGGCGTGAACTTTGAAGAGCTGAAAAAGATGAACGCGCAGCTCAGCAACCCTGATATGATTATGCCCGGTATGAAAATAAAAGTTCCAACTGCTGGAGGAACAGTAAAAAAAGAAGCTCCAATCGCAGGTGGAACGCCTCAAGCAAAAATCAATATGGGTGGCAAAAAGGAAATGCCGATTGCCAAAGAGAAACCAATGCCAATGCCAGAAGTGAAAAAAGAAGTTCCGAAAGAGGCTCCAGTTAAGGAACAGCCGAAAAAGGAAATGCCTAAACCTGTTCCAAAGGAAGAGCCGGTTAAACCATATAAACCGAAAATGCCAGTGCAAATTAAGCCTGAGATTGACATCAATAATTACTATATGATGAATATGGCCAATATGCAGATGCCGCCGCAGCCGAAACCACAGCCGAAGCCCCTGCCAAAAGCACAACCCAAGCTACCGCCTAAACCAGACAATATATTCCCGGAAGTCAAACCAGAGGTAAAGCCAGAAGTCAAAGCTCCTGTAAAGCAGCAGGTCAAGCCAGAAATGAAGCCAGAGGTAAAACCACAGCTGCCGAAAACTGAGATTAAACCAAAGGTGAAACAGGAAATTAAACCAGAGATAAAAATTGAAAAGAATGATTTTATGGATGAATCGCCATCCATGATGCCATTCATTCAAGGAGGTTACCAGCAGCCGATGATCCCTTACCCTTATAACTGTTATCCAGGGGCGCCTTCCATGTCAGGTCCGGCTTATGGTTATCCAGGAGCCCATCAAATGCCTTATCCTCAGGTACAGGGAGCTTCACAGTATCCAGGCATGATGCCGAATATGGCACTGCCGGCAGAAGATATGGAATCTTCATCCTTTGCGAACATGCAAATGCCGTTGAGCCCGGCTATGGAAAATATGCCTCATCATGCTTCTCCACAAATGACCGGTCCTGTCTTCCATGGTATGCCGATTTCGCCGGTAATGCCTGGATCAGGCTACTGCCCGCCGTATGGGCAGGGATACCCGCAACAAATGCCATACATGCCACAAGTAGCAGGTGCGATGGAGGACCAGATGCCAATGCAGCCGCAAGTTGGCGGAATGATGGATAATCAAATGCCTCAGGTCGGTGGTATGATGGATAATCAGCAAATGCCACAAGTCGGAGGTATGATGAATAATCAGCAAATGCCTCAGGTCGGAGGTATGATGGATGAAGAATCTTCGGAAATGCCAATGCCTCAGATGCCGCATGTTGGCGGGATGATGCAGGGCCAGATGCCAATGATGCCACAAGTCGGCGGAATGATGCAGGATCAGATGCAGATGATGCCGCAGGTTGGCGGAATGATGCAGGATCAGATGCAGATGATGCCGCAGGTTGGCGGAATGATGGAAAATCAGATGCCAATGATGCCACAGGTTGGCGGAATGATGCAAGGGCAAATGCCAATGATGCCGCAGGTTGGCGGAATGATGCAGGGCCAGATGCCAATGATGCCGCAAGTGGGCGGAATCATGCAGGACCAGATGCAGATGATGCCGCAAGTTGGCGGAATGATGCAGGGCCAGATGCCAATGATGCCGCAAGTGGGCGGAATGATGGATAATCAAATGCCGCAAGTCGGAGGGATGATGGATAATCAAATGCCGCAGGTCGGCGGAATGATGGATAATCAATTCCCGCAGGTTGGCGGAATGATGGATAACAAAATGCCACAAGTCGGAGGTATGATGCAGCCTCCAATGATGCCTAAGCAGGCAGTCCAAGGCGCAAGCAATGATTGCGGCTGCGGAGGCCAGATGGGCAATCCGTATGGTTTGATGGGAGCAGGCATGCACCATCCTCACCACATGCATCAGGGGTTTTATGGTGCGCCAGGTATGCACCCGCATCCGCACTACGGGTATCAGATGGGCATGGGTCCTCAGGGATTCATGAACCAATATGGACCAGGTCCGATGGGCGGAGGTTATGGTATGCCGATGCCTCGGTTCGAAGATGAAGAGAGCAATGAATATTAACATCAACCGAGGGAGAGACGATTATTTTTTCAATCGTCTCTTCTCTTATTTAACCAGGAAACTCAAAGTTGAAATCAAAGAAATGACCCAATTAAGAGGAAATGTTTATCTCGTTGAAACAGGCAAGCATCGGTTTATTTTAAAAGGGTATAAAGATCTTCGGAAATTAAAGATTCAAGAAGCATTCGCTTCTTCTTTAAGAAAATCTGGTTTTGATCAATCTTACCGATTTTATTATCAAGATAGAGATCCTCTTCATTTCGATGGATCATACTATGGGTGTATAGAATTTATTGAGCATCATGAGAAGCGTTTCGATTATGGAATGCCTTCAGACAGGGATGAAGGCATTGAACTGCTGAATAGATTCCATGACCATACCACGGTTCTTCTTCCTTCATATGCAAGCATGCTGCCGAAAACTGATTTACCAAGAAAATGGCATCATCGCATGAATGAATTCACAGAAAACCTCCCTGTAGTAAATGGCTATGTAAATAAAGCCTTTACCGAAGAGCTGCTGAAGTGGGCAGATTTTTCCTTGAGGAATTTCTCGAATTCAAAGAAAAAGCTCGAAACAGAGCCTCCAGCCATCCTCCATGGGGATGTGGCCCATCACAATTTTCTGCGTTCGAACGATGGAAAGTTGAACTTAATTGATTTTGATTTGATCAGCTCTGGATCAAGGGCATTTGATATGCTGCAGTATGCTAATCGGATTCTGCCCTTTTTGGATTGGCGTTTTGAATCACTGGAAAAAATAAATCATTTGAACAAATGGCTGGATACTGATGCTTTCCTCTTTGGGCTTCTATACCCTGCTGATATTTTAAGGGAGTGGAACCGCTTAGTGAGAGATCGAGATCATTCAAATCCGTATAGACTGGCACCAATCGTGGAAATGACTGTCAGCCAATTTCAGCAAAGGAAACAGTTTCAAGAAGATGTGAAATCCAGACTTGGTTTTTAGGTTTTGGACGTATCTGTCAGAATGAAAATCCAGCCCCATCCGCACTCTAATAATGAGCATGTTAAAGTGCTCATTATAGCTAGGATGGGGGTTTTTTGATTGGACAGGAGAATGTTGTTCTTACCTATAGCTTCCCTGCTTACGATCGGGCTTGCGGCCTGTAATGGGAATGATGATGCCGCTGTACAGGACAGGAATGCCGACCGTGGGCAGCCACTTGGCTATTACTCGAATGAAAAAGGAAATGAAATTGATGTGATGGATGACCGGGAAGGTGCGATTACGGAAATTTTTGACCACAATTTCGGTAAAGAGGGTCTAGTCGCAGACACTCGGAAACGGTCGATGCTCCAATCCAGAGATGAAAACGGCAACCCTCCGAATCCAACTGTCCCGCGTTCAGACCATGACCATAACTTTTTCCAGAGAGACAATAAATACAGTCGCGGTGATTTGAATTACCATGGACATTTAAGCGAGCATAAAGGCAGCGGCAAAGCACGCACCTATTCGAACAACGAACAGGATAACGAAATGGCCCGCAAAGTCGGGATTGCTGCTGAATCGGTTGATAATGTCGACAAGGTAAGATCTGTTTTATTCGGCAGGGAAGTAGAAATAGCGGTGGCCTATAAGGATAAGTCCCAGAAAAAACAGACAGACAAGAAAATCAAAAAGGCTGTCCTTCCATATACTGAAGGCAGGGTGCTTCGCATCATTGAGGATGAAGGTACCTTCAGCAGATCAAGGAATATAGATTATGACCGGAGAAATGGAAATCCAAGGGAAAGCATCAACATCAACCCTTAAACTTGATAGAAGGCAGAGTAACCTCTTGCCTTCTATTTTCATGTATTTATTTAAAGGATAAATAAGTTCATTTTGGCTACACTATTAGTGAAAAAGAACAAATTTTAGCAAATAAGAGAGGTGGACAGCAATGGCTTCAACTAAATTATTAAAAGTATTAAGCTCAGCTGTTATTCTCCTAATCAGTCTATCGGGATACAGTTTAGTACTTCAGACAGAGCCGGTTTTTGCTGAGAAGCCTGAAGAAGCAGTCGATGAAAGCAAACCTCTAAAAGTCACCCTCATTCTGCAAAGAGTCTATCTTGATGGTGAAATGAGTGAGGAACGGATTGTGGAAACTATTTGGTCCATGGAAGACTTCTGGGCCAAATATGACGAATGGCAGCTAGTGGATATGGAAGCCAATAAGGCGGTGTTCAGGCAGGAATATGATGATATCTCACCGCTATTGAAGGCAAATGGTTATTTCGGGTTATCGGATGAAGGGGTCCTTACAATTTTTAATGGTAGGCCGCAAGGTTCGAATATTATCCAATCGTTCTTCCAGATTGATCTTGGCAGACTTGAAAGTATAAAAAGAGATCAATTGAAGAAAGGCATTCCAATCCGCAATAAACAGTGCTATGAAGAGGTATTGGAGACTTTTAAACCATATACAGTGATTGAAAACAGTGAAGAGCCGGGCTGACTGGCTCTTATTTGTATTTCATCAGGTTTTTAGAAAGGCCAGCTTCCATAAAAAATGATCATACGTTCGCCTTTTTGCATATTTTTATTCATACCTTTAAAAGGAGTATGTTAAAATGAGTTACAGCAAAGCAGAGGGGCGAGAGTATTGTATGAATTCATAAAAGGTACCGTCGATTTCGTCGGTCCTGAATATATAGTGATTGAAAACAGCGGGATTGGATACCAGATCATGACACCAAACCCATTTGTATTTACAAAAGAAGCAGGGAAAGAGGTTTGTATTTATACATATCATTATGTCCGGGAAGACCTCATGGCTCTTTATGGATTTAAGAATCGAGAGGAAAAGGCACTTTTCACAAGGCTATTGAATGTTTCGGGAATCGGTCCGAAAGGGGCATTGGCCATACTGGCGTCAGGAGAACCCGGTCAAGTGGTCCAGGCAATCGAAAATGAAGATGAAACGTTCCTTGTCAAATTCCCTGGGGTAGGCAAGAAGACCGCGAGACAAATGATCCTTGATTTGAAGGGTAAACTGCATGATCTTGTTCCAGATTATTTCCCTAATCTGTTCAATACGGACGAGGTAGCAGCAACCATAAGCCAGTCGACTGAGTTTGATGAGGCGGTGTTGGCACTGAAGGCACTTGGTTACTCTGAAAAAGAGATACGCAAAATCACTCCTGATTTGAAGAAAGAAACATTGACGACAGACCAATATATCAAGAAAGCATTACAGAAGCTATTAAGATAATGCTGAGGTAAAATTGACTGGTACGATTAGGTGCGGTCACTCAGCTTATTAGAAAGGTGAGAAACTGATGGAAGAACGAATCATCTCCAGTGAAGCGGGCGACCAGGATGTTTCATTTGAGCAGAGCCTGCGTCCGCAGACACTCAGGCAATATATCGGCCAGGATAAAGTGAAAGCAAATCTTGAAGTGTTCATTGAAGCGGCCAAAATGAGGCGGGAAACGCTGGATCATGTGTTGCTCTACGGACCGCCTGGTCTGGGCAAGACGACACTGGCGGCCATCATCGCCAATGAAATGGGCGTTAACCTCAGGACCACCTCAGGACCAGCCATTGAGAGGCCTGGTGACCTGGCAGCCATCCTGACGGCCCTGGAACCGGGGGATGTTCTGTTCATAGATGAAATTCACAGGCTCCCAAGAACGATTGAGGAAGTACTCTATCCTGCCATGGAAGACTTCTGCCTGGATATCGTCATCGGCAAAGGGCCAAGTGCCAGATCTGTCAGGCTGGACCTCCCTCCGTTCACACTTGTCGGTGCGACGACTCGTGCCGGTTCGTTGTCAGCTCCTTTAAGGGACAGGTTTGGAGTTCTTAGCCGTTTGGAATACTATAATGAGAAACAGCTTACTGATATTGTCGTCAGGACAGCTGAGCTTTTGGAAACCGACATTGACTGGCCAGCCGCACAGGAGCTTGCGAGAAGGTCTCGAGGTACACCGAGGATTGCAAACCGCCTCTTGAAGAGAGTGCGCGACTTTGCCCAGGTGCGCGGAAATGGAGCAGTAGAGGAAACTCTTGCCCAGGAAGCTTTAGAGTTGATGCAGGTAGACACCCTGGGTCTTGACCATATAGACCATAAACTGCTGAAAGGCATCATTGAAAAATACCGCGGCGGTCCCGTCGGGTTAGAGACGATCTCCGCAACCATCGGAGAGGAATCGCAGACAATTGAAGATGTATATGAACCATATTTATTGCAGATCGGGTTTTTGCAGAGGACTCCTAGGGGAAGAATTGTAACGGAGGCCGTATACCGACATTTTGAAATGAAGGTGCCTGAACGATGACAGGTGCAGCTAAGTTCGTGATGATCGCCGGTGCAGTGATTTTCGTCATTGGGTTCATCATGCAGTTTGTCAATTTGGGAAGACTGCCAGGAGACATCGTCATTAAAAAAGGCAATACAACCTTTTACTTCCCCATTGTAACGTCAATTCTTGCCAGCATCATCTTATCTGCAATCTTTTACTTTATGGGCCGATTCAGATGATTGGTCCATGAACAAATAAATAGAAACTTAGTAAGGGTGACAACATGAAAGTAGATTTGTTTGATTTCCATTTACCTGAGGAACTGATTGCCCAGACTCCGCTTGAACAGAGAGCGGAAAGCAGGCTGATGGTCTTAAATAAAGAATCGGGCCATTTAGAACATGATATTTTCAAGAATATCAAAAGCTATCTTAAACCGGGTGATTGCCTCGTGCTGAATGACACGAAAGTTCTTCCGGCAAGGCTTTTTGGCATGAAAGAGGACACGGGTGCCAAAATTGAAGTCCTTCTTCTGAAGCAGCTTGAGGGAGATGAGTGGGAAACACTTGTGAAACCCGCAAAGAGAGTAAAGGAAGGCACGAAAATTATCTTTGGCGACGGCCTATTGACCGCGGAATGCACCGGGGAAGCAGAACACGGCGGCAGGAATCTTAAGTTTTCATATAGCGGCATTTTTTATGAAGTGCTTGAACAGCTGGGTGAGATGCCTCTTCCTCCTTATATTAAGGAGCAGCTGGAGGATAAGGACAGATACCAGACTGTGTTCGCGAGAGAAAGAGGCTCGGCCGCAGCTCCAACTGCAGGCTTGCATTTTACCGAGGAATTGCTGGAAGAACTCAAGGAAATGGGCGTCCATATCGCCTTCATTACCCTTCATGTCGGGCTGGGAACATTCAGGCCTGTCAGTGTGGATTCCATTGAGGAACATGATATGCATTCTGAATTTTACCAGGTGACTGAAGGAACGGCATTGCTGTTGAATACAGTCCGCGAACAAGGAGGCCGGATCATCACGGTTGGAACGACTTCGACACGGACCCTGGAGACGATTGCAACTGCCAATGATGGTAAATTTGTCGCTGAAAATGGATGGACGAATATCTTCATTTATCCTGGCTATGAATTTAAGGCAATCGACGGCATGATTACGAATTTCCACTTGCCAAAGTCGACATTGATCATGCTTGTAAGTGCTTTGGCTGGACGGGAAAATGTCCTTAGTGCCTATAATAAAGCAGTAGAAGAACGGTATCGCTTTTTCAGCTTTGGCGATGCGATGCTGATTTTATAGTTCTATCTTTGTAAAATAAACACTTAATTGAAATTGGACTTCTGGAAGGAGCTTAAACATTGTCAGCAATCCGTTATGAATTAATTAAAACCTGTAAGCAGACAGGAGCAAGGCTTGGGCGTGTCCATACACCGCACGGTTCTTTTGAAACTCCAGTCTTCATGCCCGTTGGTACACTGGCAACAGTCAAAACGATGTCCCCTGAGGAACTGGTCCAGATGGGTGCAGGGATTATCCTGAGCAATACCTATCATCTGTGGCTTAGGCCGGGACATGAGATCGTCAAGGAAGCAGGCGGCCTGCATAAATTCATGAACTGGGACCGTGCCATCCTTACCGATTCAGGCGGTTTCCAGGTATTTTCCTTGAGCGAGTTCAGAAAGATCGAAGAAGAAGGCGTCCATTTCCGCAACCATTTAAATGGGGACAAGCTTTTCCTGTCACCGGAAAAGGCAATGGAAATCCAGAACGCTCTAGGTTCAGATATCATGATGGCATTCGATGAATGTCCTCCATACCCTGCTGAATATGATTACATGAAGAAATCTGTAGAGCGGACTTCACGCTGGGCAGAGCGTTGTCTGACAGCCCATCAGCGTCCGCAGGACCAGGGGTTATTCGGGATTGTACAGGGCGGAGAATATGAAGAACTGCGAAAGCAGAGCGCCAAAGACCTTGTTTCAATGGACTTCCCGGGTTATGCAGTTGGCGGACTGTCAGTCGGCGAACCGAAGGATGTCATGAACAGGGTTCTTGATTTCACCACTCCATGGCTGCCATCCGATAAGCCGCGCTATTTGATGGGAGTAGGTTCTCCGGATTCCTTGATCGATGGGGCCATTCGCGGAATCGATATGTTCGACTGTGTATTGCCTACACGTATCGCTCGAAATGGTACATTGATGACGAGTGAAGGAAGGCTGGTTGTCAAAAACGCGAAATTCGCGCGCGACTTCGGACCATTGGATCCAAACTGTGATTGCTATACTTGCAAAAATTACAGCAGGGCATACATCCGCCACCTGATCAAAACAGATGAAACCTTCGGAATCAGACTTACTTCTTATCATAATCTACATTTTCTGATAAACTTAATGGAGCAGGTCAGACAGGCGATCCGTGAAGACCGTCTGGGGGACTTTAGGGATGAGTTTTTTGAGCAATACGGTTTCAATAAGCCGAACGCCAAAAACTTCTAAATAAACTGCTCTTCAATAAGGCTGTTCTCGCATGGCGTCAACAGCCCATTACATGAAAGGAGGGGAAATGAATGGAAGGATTAGTAGGTACAGTATTCCCGCTATTGCTGATGTTTGTACTATTCTATTTCTTGTTGATCCGCCCTCAGCAAAAGAGGCAGAAAGCGGTTCAGCAAATGCAAAGTGACCTTCAAAAAGGTGACAAGGTAGTAACGATCGGCGGTCTGCATGGAATTGTCGATGCACTTGATGAAGGAACTGTTGTCATCAAATGTGGAGACGGAAGCCGTCTTACATATGACCGCGCGGCAATCCGCGACGTCAGGGAATCAGCAGCAGGGGTATAACACGAAAAGTGGAAGCGCCTTGGTCAGCCCCGACAAGCGTTGGAAGGCCGACCGGTGAAGTCGTTCTTTGACTTCATTGGGCGGACTGAAACGACTCGAGGGGCTAGGCGCTGGAGCTGGACATTTATCGAAGTGTAAAATGTACTAGCAATTTTACTACCAAAAAAAGAAGCGAACCCGGTTCGCTTCTTTTTTATGCCTTCGATGGCCCGCCTACGATGTTTACACCAAGTATGCCGCCCATCATTGCTGTAAGAATATAGCAGATATGATAGATGATTTGTTCAACTGAAAACAGGCTGTCATAACCCAGGTATTGGAACAGGAAAATAATTAAAGAATATACCAGGCCTGTAGCTCCTCCAATCATCCAGCCTTTTTCTTTTCCATTCCCGCCAGTGATAAAGCCGCCGATGAAAATGGATAAAAAAGAAATGGATGTCATGACGTACTGAAGTGAAGATTCCTGGACGGAAGTGAACTTTAAAAGAAGAGAAAATATCAAACTGCTCACGATTGCCAGAAGAAATATGGCGATCACCCCGTACAGCACGGCCCTTCCTAAACTTTTGGATTCCATTAACCCCTCTCCTCTCTGATCTAATCCCTCTAAACGAGAATTGCCTAGTACAAGCATATTCACAGAAAAGGACAAATAGAATCAGTTTTTATTCAAGAAATCCGTTAAAAAAATCCGAAAGGATAAGTATTTTTTTAGTTGTAAGTTAAAGACTAAAGAGGAATGCTGTGTGAAGGGCGGGGGAAAGTTGGAACATTATTTCATCATCCTTTTTAGGACTGTTCTCCTTTATTTATTGATTTTGTTGATTTTCCGCTTAATGGGAAAAAGAGAAATCGGTGAATTAAGCATCCTGGATTTGGTTGTCTACATCATGATTGCCGAAATGGCTTCCCTGGCCATTGAAAACACAAAAGACCCATTAGTTAACACTCTTCTTCCAATTAGTGTGCTTGTCATCATCCAGATCACATTGGCGATGTTGTCTCTTAAAAGCAAAAAGTTCAGGGATATCGTCGACGGGAAGCCGACAATCATCATCAATGATGGAAAAATCGATGAGAAAGCAATGCGGTCGCAAAGATATAATTTTGACGATCTGCTTCTTCAATTGCGAGAAAAGGATGTAGGCGATATTGCCGATGTAGAGTATGCCATTTTGGAGCCATCAGGGACCTTATCCATTTTTCAAAAGAATCAGGGAGAACAGGAAGGGCAGCAGGACAGCAGCAGCCTCGCACTTCCGTTAATCATCGATGGCGAGGTCCAGGAAGATAATCTCGGAATGATTGATAAATCGAGTTCCTGGCTGCTGGAGCAGCTGAGTAAACAGGGTTATAAAGATCCAGGAGAGATTTCTTTTTGCAGCTACCAAAATGGAAAATTCTATATTGATTTAAAGGACAAATAAAAACGTGGAGACAATGTCCACGTTTTTTTATTTACTTCTTTAAAAATGATATTAATACAGATTTCAATTTAGAAAGCTCATTTCTCCTGATCAAACCAAGTGCTACTGAAAGGGAAATGTATAGGATGCTTACAGTCCCTGCATTAATAAGAATCCTTACTGCCAATGAAAGATTTTGATCCAGCCAATCCCAGAGCATGAAGCCTAGTAAACCTGAAAGAATGATAACTGCCAACACTTTTATATAATCTTTTACATAAAAGGTGAAAGAAACAGCCTTAAGCATGGTAGCGAAATGGAGGAGGGTGATGAGCACGATTCCCATGACCATACCGAGGGCTACGCCATTGATACCAAAAGCAGGCTGGCTTGCCAGCAGGAAGATGACAGCCGTCTTGGCCAGATTTCCGATCAAGCTGTTGATCATCGCAGCTCTCGCCAAATCAAGAGCCTGCAACGCTGCCTGCAGCGGCCCCTGGAAATAGTAGAACAAGAAGAATGGCGCCATCAGCTTGATGAATTGGGAACCGTTTGATGTGCCGTACATCAATGTCATTAGCGGTTCAGCCAGTACATATAAAACGACAATCGCCAGGCCGCCTGTCAAAAGAGAAAAACGCAAAGATTGCTGCAAAAGATGTTCGATCACCTTCATTTTCTTTTGGGAGTTCGCTTCACTGATTGCCGGTACAAGTGAGGTGGACAGCGAATACGTGATGAATGATGGTAACAAAAGCAATGGCATCGCGAAACCAGTCAATGCGCCATATTGTTTGGTGGCAGCCACGGCGGCCACACCGGCGATCGCCAGACTGTGCGCCACCACGATTGGTTCAAAAAACCATGAAACTGAGCCAATCAATCTTGATCCAGTAGTAGGCAGCGCAATTTTCATTAGGTCATTAAAAGTGGATTTGCCGGAATTGACAAATTGAAAGAAATTTTTCCGAAGGCGGAAACTTTTCCTGAGCTTAAAGGTTGTCATCAAGTAGATTAATGAAATGAGCTCTCCAATTACAGACGCAATCATGGCGCCTGCTGCAGCATATTCTATACCATACGGCATGAAGGCTTTTGTCAATACAGCAATCAAGGTAATCCGGACAAGCTGCTCGATCACCTGTGATATCGCAGAAGGTCGCATATTCTGCCTTCCCTGGAAGTATCCGCGCAGAACAGATGAGATTGCTACGATCGGAACAATTGGAGCGATAGCAAGTAGCGGCCACTGCGTCCTTGGATCCGTGAACAATGTCTCGGATAAGTACGGAGCAAGGAAAATCAGCGCCGGTGTAAAGATAATCGATAAAGATATAGTGGTTGCAAGGGAAACGACAAGGATTTTCTTGATTTTGCGGAAGTCGCCTTTTGCCTCAGCTTCAGCCACATTCTTTGATATCGCAACTGGGAGTCCCAGCTGAGTAATCGTCACGACAAGCACCATTGTAGGGAAGGCCATCATGTAAAGACCAACACCTTCCTCCCCGATGAAACGGGCGATGACAATCCGATTTATGAAACCAAGCACCCTCGTGACAAGCCCGGCTATAAGTAAAATAAATGTTCCTTTTAAAAACTTTGACATTCCGCTCCCTGCCTTCTCAAAAATGCTTATTTCATATACAATTAACTATATGCAAGAAAGTGGACAAAGCATGACAAGGTTAAAACATTAAAAGACTAGAAAATTGGACGAGGAGGCCAGGGGATGAATCCAAATCATCAATACGGGCGGTTTTACAAACAGATAAAACCGGCTCTGGTAAGTAAAATTGAAGAATTCAAAATATTCGGATACGAGCAAGTTGGAGAAAAAGAATTATGGGATTATCTCACGAAGAAAAAGTGGAAAAAACCTAAAGATGAAATACAAATGTACGAATTAGTAGCTGACATTCTATCAGCCAAAATTGGCGATGTCATGAACTTCACAACTGTTGAAGCATTTAAATTAGGTGATTTTACGATGGATGATGAAGAAGAACGGAAAGAGTTGCTTAAATGATGGGCTTTTTGTTCCTGAGATTGTGCTGATATTTCCTCCCATAGTTTAATGGACATTTGGTGCGAGGGATATTATTGAAATGTCTAATAAATGGACTATTATAGACAGTTTGAGTGTTGGACACTTGCGAAATGTGTGAAAAGAAGGGATTAATAGACATTTTGAGCAAGGGATATCTGAGAAATGTCAATAAAAAGGGTGTTAATAGACATTTTGAGTAGGGAATACCTGAGAAATGTCTAAAAAGAGGGGATTAATAGACATTTTGAGTAGGGAATACCTGAGAAATGTCTAAAAAGAGGGGATTAATAGACATTTTGAGCAGGGGATATCTGAGAAATGTCTATAAAAAGGGTGTTAATAGACATTTTGAGAAGGGAACACCTGAGAAATGTCTAAAAAGAGGTTGTTAATAGACATTTTGGGCAGGGGGCACCTGTGAAATGTCTAAAATGAGAGATTATTCCCTGTGTAGGAACGGAAAAAGCTTAATTGACAGTTTTTTTAAACTGTTACATAATTAGAATGCTATAAATTGGCTACTTTCTATTTTTTAGTCTTATTGTTTAATTTGTCTGGCAGCATGTTTGTGCGAAGAATAAGGAGGATTTATACATAATGGTAAAACGCAGCCGCATCGTGGCCTTCTTTTTGCTGGTTATTTTAATCGGAAGCGCCATGGGTGCAACAACCCAGAATATATTGAAAGATATCAAGCTCGGCCTTGATCTGCAGGGTGGTTTTGAGGTTCTTTATGAAGTGACGCCACTGGAGAAGGGGCAGGAAATCGACCGGGAGACGTTAACAAGTACAGCTGAGGCGCTTGAGCGAAGGGTCAACGTCCTTGGAGTCAGTGAACCGAATATCCAGATTGAAGGGGATAACCGGATTCGTGTGCAGCTAGCTGGTGTAAAAGACCAGAATAAAGCGCGTGAAATCCTTTCTACTGAAGCGAACCTTACCTTCCGTGACGTGAACGACCGCGTCATGATGGATGGCGGTGACTTGGAGGAAAATGGTGCAAAGCAAAGCTTTGACCAGCAGAACAAGCCAAGTATCTCGATTACGTTAAAAGATGGGGACCAATTCGGTGAAATCACGAAGGAAATCCGTGATATGGCCCCTGAGAACCAGCTGATCATCTGGCTTGATTTCGAAGAAGGAAAAGATTCCTATAAGGAAGAAAGGATGAAGCCTGATCCTAAGTTCCTTTCCAATCCGAATGTTGATAAGATCCTGAACCAAAAGAATGTTGAAATCACTGGTAATTTTACAATCGAAGAAGCCCAGCAGCTTGCTTCACTGCTTAACGCCGGATCACTGCCGGTTAATCTAGAAGAAACTTACTCTACTTCTGTAGGAGCGAAGTTCGGTGAACAGGCTCTAAATGAAACGATTTTCGCTGGAATCATCGGTATTCTTGCAGTTTTCGTCTTCATGCTGGCTTTATACCGTATCCCTGGTATTGTTGCCGTTATTACGTTATCAATTTACGTTTACCTCATCCTGCTAGTCTTTGACTGGATGAATGGTGTCCTGACATTGCCTGGTATTGCAGCATTGATTCTCGGTGTCGGTATGGCGGTAGATGCCAATATCATCACGTATGAGCGGATTAAAGAAGAATTGAAGGTTGGCCGCAATATTAAAGCGGCATTTGACGCGGGAAGTAAAGGCTCATTGTCTACAATCTTTGATGCCAACATCACGACATTGCTAGCGGCTATTGTTTTATTCGCATATGGTACAAGCTCTGTAAAAGGCTTTGCGACCATGCTGATCATCAGTATCCTGGCAAGCTTCATCACCGCAGTCTTTGGTGCACGCTTGTTCCTTGGTTTACTAGTGAACAGCGGATTATTCAAAAACAAGCCAAGCTTGTTCGGCGTGAAGCCTAGCGAAGTCCATGATATTTCTGAAGGCTTGGATTCACTTGATTTAAAAACTAGATTCGATCGTTTCGATTTCATTAAGACCCGCAACAAATTCTTTACGGCATCAGCCGTATTGATCGGACTGGGCTTGATTGCAGTCCTCGCATTCCGCCTAAACCTTGGAATTGATTTCGCAAGTGGAACAAGGGTGGAAGTGCTGTCTGATAATAAGCTAACAGCCGAACAATTGAAGGATAAACTGGCGGAAGTCGACCTGGAAACAGATGATATTGTCATTTCCGGAGAAAACAATGAAATAGGGGTTGCTAGGTTTAAGGGGGTTTTATCCAAGGATGAGATTTCTGAGCTTAAATCCCACTTTAAAGAAGAATTCGGAGCCGAGCCCAATGTAGGAACTGTTTCACCAACAATCGGTAAAGAATTGGCGAAAAATGCAATGATTGCAATTGCAATTGCTTCCGTAGGGATCATTATCTACGTAACGGTCCGATTTGAGATTTACATGGCACTTGCTGCTATTATCGCATTGCTCCATGATGCCTTCTTTATCATTGTTCTATTCAGTCTCACGAGGCTTGAAGTGGATATTACCTTCATAGCTGCCGTCCTGACAATTGTTGGTTATTCAATCAATGATACGATTGTTACTTTTGACAGGATGCGCGAGAATATGGAGAAGAAGAAACGTTTGAAAACACCACAAGACATTGCGGATGTTGTAAATACTGCTCTACGCCAGACGCTCGGCCGTTCAGTCAATACAATCCTGACTGTTGTCATCACAGTCGTGGCTCTGTTGATCTTCGGCAGTGCATCGATCTGGAATTTCTCTTTCGCTCTCCTGGTCGGCCTTATTGCCGGTACGTATTCCTCCATTTTCATCGCAGCACAGCTGTGGTATGTATGGAAAAATAAAGAGCTTAAGAAGAAAGGCACTATCAAGACTTATAAGGAAAAGAAAGTCTACTCAGATGAGCCTCAAGTATAAAATAAGCACATTCGAAATACCACGGATTTTTCCGTGGTATTTTTTATTTCTGGTTAGAACACCCATTTTTCAGGATAAAATAAAAGGAATGCCGCCAGACTAAACATGCTGAGAAAAAGCATGAGATCATCATATAACCTTTGCAAGGGGAGGGATTTTGCTATTGGAAAAAGATGTTCGTTTTAAGAAAGCCGAATTTGCAGCAATGGTTGGCGTAGTGGGAAATATCGTACTGGCAGGGTTGAAGTGGGGTGTCGGGATTTACGCGAACAGTAAAGCGCTTGTAGCGGATGCTGTCCATTCTGCTTCAGATGTAGCTGGTTCATTAGCTGTATACATAGGTCTCAAGGCTGCAAAAGCACCGCCAGATGAAGACCATCCATATGGCCATGGAAAGGCCGAATCCATTGCTGCAATCATTGTAGCAGTGTTATTGATGCTTGTTGGTGTAGAGATTGGCAGATCTTCGATAGAATCATTCTTTCATCCTATTGAACCCCCGAAATCAATAGCAATTGTTGCTGTTGTTGTTTCAATTATCGTAAAAGAGGGAATGTTCAGGTACAAATTCAAATTGGGTAAACAATTGAAAAGTGATGCCCTGATCGTCAATGCATATGAGCATCGTTCGGATGTCTACTCTTCGATAGCAGCACTTATTGGGATTAGCGCTGCCGTCCTGGGAGGAATATTTGAAATAGGATGGCTTGTATACGCCGACCCGGTTACCGGTCTGCTTGTTGCATTGCTGGTCATCAGGATGGCATGGAAGCTTGGCAAGGAGTCGATTCACAACACGCTTGACCATGTCCTGCACGATGAGGATACGGAAGAATTCAGGACGGTTGTACAGTCCATACCAGAAGTGAAAAAATTGGATGAATTACATGCCAGGGAACATGGCCATTACGTTATCATTGATTTGAAAATATCTGTTGATCCACATATTACCGTGGAGCAGGGCCATCGGATTGGTAAAAGTGTAAAGAAGAAACTGATGGAAAACAAAAATGTCCAAAATGTTCTGGTCCATATAAATCCGTTCAGTGAGAATGGAACTTCCGAAGATGGCGTAGATATTCAATAATTCTCGGGGGGAGGAGATTCTATGAAGTTTCAATGGACGTTACTGCTGGGGCTAGCTTTTGCATTGATTGTTGCTGTATTTGCCGTCATCAATGTCGACTCAGTAACAGTAAACTATTTATTCGGGGAATCTGAATGGCCGTTAATTTTAGTGATCTTAGGTTCTGTCTTGATGGGCGGGATCATCGTTGGCTCTGTCGGCCTGTTCAGGATGTTTGTGCTTCAACGCGAAGTAAAATCATTGAGGAAGAAAAACAGTTTATTAGAACAGCAGCTGGCACAAAAGGAAACAGCCCAGGAAGATACAGCACAACATCAAATAGAAGATATCCATTAGACCAGTTAAAATGGCAGCATTCAAATGTGCTGCCATTTTATTATATTTTATTACTCTTCCATTAGTCCCAAGAATTTTAAGCCCCTTATTAGCATTCATTGTCATTGAAACCCTCTCTCTGCTTTTGTATAATGAAAAAGCTGAGAGGTGAACGTATGTTAAAGCCAAAATCAAGGTGGATTGTGAAAAAATCCGACCAGACAATAATAGATTCACTCGCCAAGGACTTGAACATAACTCATCTGACTGCTTCTCTGTTAGTCAATCGCGGACTGGATACCGTGGAAGATGCCCGGTATTTTTTATTTGGAGCAAAAAGCGAATTCCATGATCCCTTTTTGCTCAAGGACATGGATAAGGCAGTTGAGCGGATCAATGAGGCTATCAAAACGCAGGAGCCCATTTTAGTATTCGGTGATTATGATGCAGATGGAGTGAGCAGTACGACGGTCATGATGAAAGCCCTGGACGAGCTTGGGGCGAATGCCGACTACTACATACCGAACCGTTTTACAGAAGGATACGGTCCTAATGAAAAAGCGTTCCGCAGTGCCGCAGACAGCGGAGTTGGTTTGATCATCACTGTTGATACGGGCATTTCTGCTCTTCATGAAGCTTCTGTTGCCAAAGAGGTAGGCATCGACTTGGTTATAACGGACCATCATGAACCTGGACCGGTTCTGCCGGATGCATTTGCGATCATCCATCCAAAGCTGGAAGACAGTGTATACCCTTTCAAGGATCTGGCTGGAGTCGGAGTTGCCTTTAAGGTAGCGCATGCACTGCTAAAAAGGGTGCCGGAGCATTTGCTGGAATATGCGGCTATCGGGACAATTGCCGACCTTGTACCGCTCATGGGAGAGAACAGGCTGATTGCCACGAGGGGAATTGAGAAATTGAAGTCGAGCCAGACGCCTGGTTTGAATGCACTGCTTAAACTCGCTAAGACGGATAGATCTTCCATTGATGAAGAAACGATTGGGTTCATGATAGGGCCGAGGGTTAACGCCGCGGGTAGACTTGGCAGCGCGGATCCTGCTGTCCAATTAATGATGACACAAGATCCGGAAGAAGCGATGATGCTTGCGGAAGAAATTGATTCAATCAATAAAGAGCGTCAAAACATAGTCTCACAAATTGCTGAAGAAGCAGTTGCTGAAGTGGAAATGAATTTTCCTATAAAAGATAATTCAGTCCTAGTCGTCGGCAAAGAAGGCTGGAACGCAGGAGTCATTGGGATCGTAGCATCCAAGCTGGTTGAAAAATACTACCGGCCAACGATTGTTCTTAGTTTTGACAATGAAAAGGGACTTGCCAAGGGTTCAGCACGCAGTATTGCAGGGTTCGATCTCTTTAAAAATCTATCAACCTGCAGAGACATCCTGCCGCATTTTGGCGGACATCCGATGGCTGCGGGCATGACATTGAATTTAAGTGATGTGGATGAATTAAGGAAAAGATTGAATTCACTCGCAAAAGAGCAGCTGAAAGAAGAAGATTTAATTCCTGTATCCCATATCGATGCCAGTATAGAAGTTAAAGAGATTACGATTGAAACCATAAATGAACTCGGAATGCTTTCACCATATGGTGTCAGCAACCCTAAGCCCAAGGTCATGATCGAGGCGGCTAATATTTCAACCCTCAGAAAGATCGGGGCGGATCAGTCACATTTAAAGCTGGCGCTGGAAGAGGAAGGCAATGTGATCGATGGAATTGGCTTCGGTTTTGGCCATCTTCATGATCATATTTCACCTAGTTCCAAGCTGTCGGTCATTGGCGAACTGTCTATCAATGAATGGAACAATATCAAGAAGCCGCAGATCTTCCTCAGGGATGTAGCGGTCAAATCCTGGCAGCTATTCGATTTCCGCGGACTTAAAAGACTGGACAAGCTTCCTGACATGATTCCAGGGGATCATATCAAATGGATTCTCTTTAATCCCGACTTGAAAAATAAGTTTTCACCTATTATCGGAGACTCATTGGAAGTGGTAACTGCCGAGGATCAGGCTCAACAGATCGAACTTGATCAATCATATGTTGTTTTATTGGATCTGCCTCCTTCCAAAGAGATTCTGGAGAATTTATTTTCCGGGAAAAATCCGGGAAGGGTATATGTCCATTTTTACAAAGAAAGCAGCGATTTCTTCACGACGATGCCAACCCGTGAGCACTTCAAATGGTTCTACGCGTTCCTTGCAAAGAAAGGGCCATTTGATCTGAAAAGGTATGGCGACGATCTGGCCAAGCATAGAGGGTGGACAAAAGAAACAGTAGATTTCATGTCGCAGGTGTTTTTTGAACTAGATTTTGTTAAAATAAACAATGGGTTTATTTCACTAGAAGAAAATGTCCCCAAAAGGGATCTGACTGAATCCAAAACATATCAGCACAAGGTGCAAGCATTCACTCTTGAAAATGAATTGCTCTACTCTTCGTATGAGCAATTGAAGAATTGGTTTGACCAATTCATCCAAGAGTCGGTGAAAAATGAGGAGGCAATTATTCAATGGATTTGAAACAATTTGTAACAATCGTTCCCGATTGGCCAAAGCCCGGCATTAAATTTAAGGACATCACAACCTTAATGGACAATGGTGATGCTTATAGATATGCAACAGACCAAATCGTGGCCTATGCCCGTGAAAAGCAAATTGACCTTGTAGTCGGACCTGAAGCTCGCGGCTTCATCATCGGTTGCCCGGTTGCCTATGCACATGGAGTAGGTTTTGCTCCTGTAAGGAAGGAAGGAAAGCTTCCGCGCGAGACAATCAAAGTCAACTATGGTCTTGAATATGGCAGTGATGTGTTGACAATCCACAAGGACGCGATCAAGCCAGGACAAAGAGTCTTGATCACCGACGACCTGCTGGCTACTGGCGGAACGATTGAAGCGACGATCAAGCTAGTCGAAGAACTAGGAGGAGTTGTAGCAGGAATCGCCTTCCTGATCGAACTTACTTATCTTGACGGCCGTAATAAGCTAGATGGCTATGATATTCTAACCTTGATGCAATATTAAACAGACAGGGTGCTTCATTGCGAAGTGCCCTTTTTTTATAGAAAAAGGTATAAAAAAGAATTTTTCCAGAAATGCGCTACGATGAAATAAACTCTTAAAATTTATGGAAATAAAATATCTTTCGACAATTTTTTTAATTTCTGCTGTAAAATCTCTTCCTTTCTCTTTACATCTTCGATTTTTTCTTTGATAATAGTAACAATCCTTTATAAGAATAATTATTGTATATAGAGGGTTTTGCTTTTAAAAATAAGATAGCATTATTCACTTAGAGAATTGTCCAGCTCCAGCGCTTGTCGGGGCTGAACAAGGCGCTTGCGCTTTTCGTATTTTGTCGACCATTCCTTGGTTCCCGCTGGAGAGAAAATGCGGGTTAATATAAAGAAATTTAAATAAGGTGATCCTATGGCGAATGACCAGGTAATGACCGCAGAACAAGTCATTGACTGTACAAAATCATATTTGAATGATGAACATGTTGAATTGGTAAAGAAGGCATATGAGTTCGCCAGACAGGCTCATCATGATCAATTCAGGAAGTCGGGTGAACCGTACATCATCCACCCAATTCAGGTGGCAGGCATCCTGGCAGACCTCGAGATGGACCCGGCGACAGTTGCAGCCGGTTTTCTTCACGATGTCGTAGAAGATACGGATGTGACTCTTGATGATATTAGAGAGGCCTTCAACGATGAAGTGGCCATGCTTGTTGATGGCGTCACGAAGCTTGGAAAAATAAAGTACAAGTCGCATGAAGAGCAGCAGGCAGAAAATCACCGCAAGATGTTTGTAGCAATGGCTCAGGATATACGTGTCATCCTCATCAAGCTTGCTGACCGTCTTCATAACATGAGGACATTGAAGCATTTGCCGAATGAAAAGCAGCGGAGAATATCGAATGAAACGCTGGAAATTTTCGCGCCGCTGGCTCACAGGCTCGGTATATCAAAAATTAAATGGGAACTTGAAGATACGGCATTGCGCTATTTGAACCCCCAGCAATATTACCGCATTGTCAACCTGATGAAAAAGAAAAGGGCGGAGCGCGAGCAATATCTTGTTGAAGTCATTGATGAAGTTAAGGAAAGGCTGAAAGAAGTTTCAATCAAGGCTGAAATTTCAGGAAGGCCCAAGCATATTTACAGCATCTACCGTAAAATGGTACTGCAAAACAAGCAGTTCAATGAAATCTATGATCTGCTGGCTGTCAGGATAGTCGTCAATAGCATAAAAGACTGCTATGCAATCCTGGGTATCATCCATACATGCTGGAAACCGATGCCTGGCCGATTCAAAGACTATATCGCGATGCCAAAGCCGAATATGTACCAATCATTGCACACGACGGTAATTGGTCCTAAAGGCGATCCACTGGAAGTCCAGATCAGGACAGATGAAATGCACAGGATTGCTGAATTCGGGGTTGCCGCCCACTGGGCATATAAAGAGGGCAAACCAACGGATGCTTCCAACTTTGAAACGAAGCTATCATGGTTCCGGGAAATCCTTGAATTCCAGAATGACACTGCGAATGCAGAAGAATTCATGGAATCTCTTAAAATCGATCTTTTCTCGGATATGGTATTTATTTTCACGCCTAAGGGCGATGTGATCGAATTGCCTTCAGGCTCAGTACCAATCGATTTTGCCTATCGGATTCACTCTGAAATCGGCAATAAGACGATTGGTGCCAAGGTCAATGGCAAGATGGTCACTCTAGATTACCAGCTGAAGACGGGGGATATCATTGAAATCCTCACTTCCAAGCATTCCTATGGACCAAGCAAGGATTGGTTAAAGCTTGCTCAGACGTCCCAGGCCAAAAACAAGATTCGCCAATTCTTCAAGAAGCAGCAGAAGGACGAAAATGTTGAAAAGGGCCGGGAGCTTTTAGAAAAAGAAATTCGCAATATGGATTTTGAGGTTAAAGAAATTCTGACATCCGAGAACTTGAAAAAGGTTGCGGAGAAATATAATTTTACCAATGAAGAAGATCTGTTCGCTTCAATTGGGTACAATGGAATAACAGCTCTACAGGTAGCGAACAGACTGACAGAAAAGCTTCGCAAGCAGCGTGACATGGAACAGGAAAAGGATATTTCAAATGCCGTTTCCGAGCTTAAGGCATTTGCACCTGCCAAAAAGCGAGAGTCAGGGGTCCGAGTGTCGGGCATTGATAATTTGCTGATCAGGCTATCCCGCTGCTGTAATCCTGTACCTGGGGATGATATTGTAGGTTTTATCACAAAAGGCAGGGGTGTATCCGTTCACCGTTCTGATTGCACGAACATCCACACTGAGGATGCTCAGGCCAGATTGATACCGGTAGAATGGGAGACCGGCTTGAATGACCGCAAAGAGTATAATGTGGATATTGAAATCAGCGGTTATGACCGCCGAGGATTGCTGAATGAAGTCCTGCAGGCGGTTAATGAAACAAAAACCAATATTACCGCTGTTTCTGGGAAGTCTGACAAAAATAAGATGGCAACCATCAATATGTCCATCGCCATCCATAATGTCAGCCACCTGCAAAGAGTCGTCGACCGCATCAAGCAAATTCCGGATATCTATGCTGTCAGAAGGGTAATGAGTTAAGCATATTTTTTGAAAAGTGTTAGGAGATTACCGATGCGTTTAGTGATACAGAGAAGCAAAGAAGCAAAAGTGACAGTTGATGGGGAAGTAACAGGCTCCATTGATAAGGGATTTGTCATCCTTGTGGGTGTTACCCATGATGATACCGAAAAAGATGCAGCTTTTCTTGCCGAGAAGGCCGCCAATCTCAGGGTGTTTGAAGATGATGAAGGGAAGATGAACTTGTCACTCCTCGATGTAGGGGGAGAGATACTTTCAGTTTCCCAGTTTACCCTGTATGGTGACTGCCGCAAAGGCCGCCGCCCGAACTTCATGGATGCAGCGAAGCCAGCTCATGCAGAAACTGTCTATGAAGCCTTCAACACCTTCCTTGCCGAAAAAGGAATCAAGGTCGAAACCGGTGTATTCGGTGCAATGATGGACGTTCAATTGACAAATGACGGTCCAGTTACATTGATTGTCGACAGTAAATAAGTAAAAAGAGAAGGAATCCCGAGAGCGGGATTCCTTTTTTTGTTTGTGGAATCTTGCAGTGTATATAAATACCCTTATGTACAAGATTTCGATGGCAAAAGGGTATCTCTCACTCGTAAAGATACCCTTATGAAACAGGTACGTAAGTCGAAAGGGTACCTCTTGCCTGAAAAGATACCCTTATGAAACAGATACGTAAGTCGAAAGGGTACCTCTTGCCTGAAAAGATACCCTTACGAAACAGATACGTAAAGGGTAAGGGTACTTTCGCATTCTTTTGTGCAGACTCCGATGCAAAACGGTACTATTACTGTCGTTAATCCTCTCTCTGTCCACAAAAAAACTGAAGACAGCTGGGCTGTCTTCAGTCGGATTCTTCTTTAACAGATTATTCTAAAGGCTTATGGATGGTCTTCTTAATTATTCTTAAAATAGCGGGCAAGTCCTTCAAAGATCCCGTTAGCTACTGCTTCCTGATATTGAGGTGTATTGACAAGCACCTCTTCAGTAGGGTTGCTTAAATAGCCTAATTCCAGGAGGACAGCTGTCTGCTTGTTTTCCCGGATCACGTGATAGTCGCCAAATCGGGTGCCGCGATCCTTCAACATGGTTTTGCTGACGACCGATGAGTGAATTTGTTCACCCAAAGGTTTTTGTTTTGAATTGTAGTAGTATGTCGTCATGCCCCTGACAGACCGGTCATTGATGCTATCGTAATGGATACTGATAAATGCATCGGCATTATGGTAATGGGAGCTGCTGACTCTTGAGGCGAGCGAAATATATTGATCATTGTTCCTGGTTAAGATCACGTTCGTGCCTGCAGCTCTGAGCTTGTCATATAGAAGCTGAGACGTTTTTAAGGTGAGCGTCTTTTCCAAGGTACCTCTTGCACCAGTAGTCCCATTATCCCGGCCGCCGTGCCCCGGGTCAATGACAACTGTTTTATTTTTTGTGTGCTTCTCCGCTCCCGGCCTCTCTATTTGCGGCGCAGTACCTTTTACAGAAACGATCCATCCGGCTACAAACCCGCTTGTCCCATTTGGCAGCGCAATCTTATACCAATCTTTTTCGACGCTTATGATTTCAAAGCTGTCACCTTGATTGGCACGGTAAATAACTGCTGTGCCTGTGCTTGGTCCTTTACGTATGTTTGTTCCATTATGGAGCATGGAGACGCTGCTGTTTTGAACTGACTGGCTAGGTGCAGCTGCTGGTCCGTTTTTCTTTTTTTCGAAAAACCAGCCAGCTGCCCAGCCTGTTTTTCCAGCTTGATATTCAATTTTGACCCAATTATTTTGTTCATCGAGAATCTTGAAGCTTTGCCCCTTTGAAACAGAACCAACCACGCTTCCATTCAGCGAGTTTTTATCCCGAACATTCAGCTGTGAAGCAGTTACCGTGCCTGTGAACTGATCGACAGGGGCTGCTGGCTTGCTGCTGTCAGTTGTTTGTTTTCCTCCGATCTTCAAGTACTGAGCACTTACCCAGGCATTTTTCCCTGCGTATGTGATCTCGGCCCAGCCATTGGATTGGGAATGGACTGTCACAGCGGCACCATAACTTAATTGACCAACTTTACTAGAGTTCAATGAAGGCTTTTCTCTTACATTCAAGGAAGTAGCGGTGACCGTCCCGCTTGTTTTAGCACTCGCTGCCGGTGCTTCTGCAGCCTTTCCTTCTTTTACAGATATGTATTCTATTGAAACCCAGCCTCTTATATTATTAGTGCGCACTTCCGCCCAATTTCCATTGTAGCCAAGAATTTCGACAGCTTGTCCACTGTTAAAAGACCCTATTACCTGGTGGATGGTGCCTGGCCCTTTTCTTACTCTCAAACCATTGGCGTTAACGCTCCCCGAACTTTTGGAATTTGCCGAAACAGCCGGTGAAACTGCCGTCTTTGGTGATTCTTTGGCAGTAAACCATTCAGCAACCCATCCCTTCTTGCTGCCGCCAAGGCTGATCTGAATCCAATCGCCTTCTTCCTTGACGATTGAATACTTTTCTCCTTTTTTCACTGACCCTGATATCGGGTAACTTAATCCTGGCCCTGATCTTACATTCAAGCTTGTTGCCGTAATTGAGACGCTTCCGTTATCTGCTTGAGCAGAATCAAAAGCTGGAAGGCTCCCAAAAATGAGCATCAAGCAAAGAATGATAGGAACCATTTTATTTCTGGGCAATGATCTCCCTCCCTCTCATTCTCTATAAAAAATATCTTACCTGATTTTTCCGGTAAAATCACGAGGACTTTTCTCTTATATCGGTATAAACCGAAAAAAATTCAAGTGAAAAAGAATATCTTAAAATCATGAAAAATTTATACAGTCGCTGGGAAGAATAGTAAGCAATAAACATTGGAAGGTGATACCATGCGGTTCAGTGAAAAAGGAAATTCTGCATCATTTGGGGAGAATCAATTATTCGGAGTCGATTTCCACGATTTTATCCAGAAAGAACAGAGCGCCAACACGGTAGAATTAGCTTCAGAATTTGGGCTTTCTCTCCGTGATGTTAGAAAACTTAAAAAACAGATTGAACGTTCTTGAATTGTGCTTGACAAGGCCATTTGTACTCCGTATTATAATATAAATAAAATGTTATATAGAAAACATACCGTTGATGGAGCAGAGTAGCCGTGAAACAGGTGAAAAGAGAGGAAATGCCCTGGCTGAAAGCATTTCTGCACGATGACTTGGTGAATGAACACTCCGTAGGATTTTCTCTGAACATGGGCAAACCCATTATTAGGAGGAGACGTAATCAGGCGTTAACTGTTAAAGAGGAAGTGCATTCATGCGCTTCAATTAGGGTGGCACCACGGGAATACAAAGCTCTCGTCCCTTGTTATTATAGCAAGGGATTGGGGGCTTTTTTGTATTCTTTTTTTTACATAAGGCTGGTTGCATAGGAATGTTGCTTTTTGAAGGGGGCTTCATTCGTGAAGCTTCGTGCAGGATTAAAGTAAGGAAAAAAGTAATAGCCATATAAAAATGATTCGAAATGAATGGAGGAGGATGCACTGTGTCTAATCAGATCAATATCCCACGCGGAACACAGGACATTTTGCCAGGCCAGACAGAGAAATGGCAGCTCATTGAAGCGAAGGCGAGAGAACTTTGTGAAAGATATCAATATCGGGAATTAAGGACACCGATTTTCGAGCATACAGATTTATTCAAACGAAGCGTTGGCGATACAACAGATATCGTCCAGAAAGAAATGTACACTTTCACTGACAGGGGTAACCGCAGCCTGACGCTTCGTCCAGAAGGCACGGCAGCGGCTGTACGCTCTTTTGTTGAAAATAAAATGTTCGGAAGCCCTAATCAGCCAGTGAAACTCTATTACATGGGACCAATGTTCCGCTACGAACGCCCACAGGCTGGACGTTTCCGCCAGTTTGTACAGTTTGGTGTCGAGGCGATGGGAAGCGCAGACCCAGCAATCGATGCTGAGGTAATTTCCCTTGCCATGTCGCTGTATAAGGAACTTGGCTTGAAAAAGCTTAAGCTGGTCGTAAACAGCCTGGGCGATAAGGAAAGCAGAAAAGCTCACAGGGATGCTTTAGTCAGCCATTTTCAACCTCGGATCGAGGAATTTTGCGGCGACTGCCAGAACCGACTGGAAAAGAATCCGATGCGTATCCTGGATTGCAAGGCAGACCGTGACCACGAATTGATGAAATCAGCACCATCCATCATCGATTATCTGACAGATGATTCTGCTCAATATTTTAATAAAGTCACAAAGTACCTGACTGATCTTGGGATTGAATT